>NZ_JAJSRO010000026.1:0-86832 GCF_021283425.1 Pseudomonas sp. NMI542_15
GAATGGCCTCCCACAGATCACTCGCAATGCCAGCGGCCTGTGATAATCCTGTGGGAGCGGGCTTGTCCCGCGAATGGGCTGCAAAGCAGCCCCGGTCCACTCAAAGTGCGGTATTACGGGTCTCTTTCAGGCACAGCACGGCAATCAAGCTGATCACCGCCGCGACCGATACATATCCCCCCACCCAGCTCAACCCGCCCATGCTGACCAGCTTCTGGGCAAAGAACGGTGCCGCCGAGGCGCCGACAATGCCGCCCAGGTTGTACGCCGCCGAAGCTCCGGTATAACGCACGTGGGTCGGGAACAGTTCAGGCAGCAGTGCCCCCATCGGCGCAAAGGTCACGCCCATCAGGAACAGCTCGATCGCCAGGAACAGCGCCACACCGGCCGTCGACCCCGAAGTCAGCAGCGGCTCCATGGTAAAGCCTGAGGCTACCGCCAGCAGGCCGCCGACGATAAGCACCGGCTTGCGCCCGTAACGGTCGCTGAGCCAGGCCGACAGCGGCGTCGCCAAGGCCATGAACACTACCGCGAAGCACAGCAGGCCAAGGAATGTCTCGCGGCTGTAACCCAGCGTGGTCACGCCATAGCTCAGCGAGAACACCGTGGAGATATAGAACAGCGCATAGCACACCACCATCGCTGCAGCGCCCAGCAGGGTAGGCACCCAATAGTTGGAAAACAGCTCGAACACTGGCATTTTCACCCGCTCATGGCGGGCGACAGCCTTGGCGAAGACCGGGCTTTCTTCAAGCTTCAGGCGCACATACAGGCCCACCAGTACCAGCGCGGCACTGAGCAAGAACGGAATACGCCAGCCCCATTCACGGAACTGCTCGTCGCTGAGCGTCAGGGCCAGGGTCAGGAACAGGCCGTTGGCGGCCAAAAAGCCGATCGAAGGGCCCAGCTGCGGGAACATGCCGAACCAGGCGCGCTTGCCCTCCGGGGCGTTCTCGGTGGCCAGCAACGCCGCGCCACCCCATTCACCGCCCAGGCCCAGTCCTTGGCCAAAGCGCAGCAGGCAAAGAATGATCGGCGCCCACACGCCAATACTGTCATAGCCAGGCAGCACGCCGATGGCCGTGGTAGAGACGCCCATCAGCAGCAGCGAGGCAACCAAGGTCGACTTGCGGCCGATGCGGTCGCCAAAGTGGCCGAACAGCGCCGAACCCAGCGGGCGGGCGAGAAAGGCGATGCCAAAGGTGAGGAAGGCTGCCAGCATTTGCGCGGTGCTCGACCCGGACGGGAAGAACACCGGGCCGATCACCAGGGCTGCAGCGGTGGCGTAGACATAGAAATCGTAGAACTCGATGGCGGTGCCGATGAAGCTGGCAGTGGCGACCCGCGCGGGCGAGTTGACCGGCGCGTCAGGCGCTTCGGCATAGGTGCTGCTTGTCATTGAATAGGTCCCTGACAGTCTGGTCCGGCTCCATGGGCATGGCCCGCAGCGGCGTGCCGAAAAAAGGCAGGCACGGTTGCGCGGGCGCCGGAGCGTTTTGTTGTTGTGTGCGCACGACTGACGATAGCCCAAGGGGGGTAGGGGCGGCGCGGGCACTGTTCGGGGTGTTGAAGCAGGACCGCAGGGCGTGTCAGTGGAGCGGACTGGCCGTGGAACGCCGGGTGCGGGTAGCAGGCGTGGCGGCGGGGCTGGGTAAGCGTGACCCGAGTATAGCTATCGGGTCACCGTCCACACCAGTACCTTGCTGGCACAATTGTCCTCTGTTTCGAGGATTTCCAGGCGATAGCGGCCGATCTTCAGGCAAACGGCGGTTTCCGGGATGCTTTCCAACGCTTCGGTCACCAGCCCGTTGAGGGTTTTCGGCCCGCCGTCGCAGGGCAGGTGCCAGCCCAGGGTGCGGTTGATCTCGCGCAGCGAGGCGTTGCCGTCGATGACGAAGGTGCCATCGGTTTGCGGGTGTACATGGGGGTTTTCCAGGCTCTGTTCGTCCTCGAACTCGCCAACGATCTCTTCGAGGATGTCTTCCAGGGTGACGATGCCCTGCACCTCGCCGTACTCGTCCACCACCACACCCAACCGGCGCTGTTGCTTGTGGAAGTTCAGCAGCTGCATTTGCAAGGGCGTGCTTTCCGGCACGAAATAGGGTTCGTAGCAGGCGCCGTGCAGTGCCTCCAGGGTCAGGTCGGCCTTGGGTAGCAGGTGGCTGATCAGCTTGGTGTTGAGGATTGCTTCGACCTGATTGATGTCGTTGTGGTAGACCGGCAAGCGGGTATGGCGGCTGACGATCAACTGCTCGATGATGCGCTCGATCGGCTCGTCGAGGTTGATGCCGTCCACTTCGTTGCGCGGTACCAGAATGTCGTTGACGGTGATCTTGTCCAGCGCCTGCAGGCCATCGAGCAGACCATGGCGGGGTGTTTCGTGCTCCTCGTCTTCGTCGAAGTCGTCGGCTTCCTGCGGGTGCAGGGCCACGGCCGTGGGTTGCACGCGGAACGGGCGCAGCAGCAGCTTGGCGAAACCGTCCAGCAGGCAGGCCAGTGGCTGCAGCAGGGCGAGGGGCACTTTCAGCAGGCTGGTACCGAGGTTGACACATGCCTGTGGGTTGCGCCGGGCCAGGCGCCGCGGCAGGTACTCGGCAAACACCAGCAAGGTGAGGGTTGCGGCCAGCCCTGCCAGCCAGAAGCCGTGCTCGCCGCTATGGCGCTGGCCCACCAGGCAGGCCAGGCCCAACACCAGCAGCTTGCCCAGGCTGGCGCACAGCACCAGGGCCTGTGCCGGGAGCACGGGCTGGCCGTCCTCGTGGGCGCGCAGGGTGCCATTGAGCTGCAGTCGGGCGGCTTCCACCGTGGTGAACAGCGCCGACCACAGCAGCGCCAGTGCCAAAGTGCCGAATAGCGGTGCGTACGGCAGTGTGTCCATGAGCGGCCGTCAGATATGCAGGATGAATTCGCGAACCAGCTTGCTGCCGAAATAGGCCAGCATCAGCAGGCAGAAACCGGCCAGCGTCCAGCGGATGGCCTTGTGGCCACGCCAGCCCAGGCGGGTGCGGCCCCACAGCAGTACGCTGAACACCACCCAGGCGACACAGGCCAGCAAGGTCTTGTGTACCAGGTGCTGGGCGAACAGGTTGTCGAGGAACAGCCACCCGGAGATCAGCGACAGCGACAGCAGGCACCAGCCGGCCCAGAGGAAGCCGAACAGCAGGCTTTCCATGGTTTGCAGGGGCGGGAAATTCCGGATCAGCCCGGACGGGTGCTTGTGCTTCAACTGGTGGTCCTGCAGCAGCAACAGCAGCGACTGGAACACCGCGATGGTAAACAGCCCGTACGCCAGGATCGACAGCAGGATATGCGCGAGGATGCCCGGCTCTTCGTTGATCAGCGGCACTGTGCCAGGTGGCGCGAACTGCGCCAGCAGTGCAGTCACCGCACCCAGCGGGAACAGCAGCACCAGCAGGTTTTCCACCGGTATGCGCAGGCAGGCCACCAGGGTCAGGGCGATGACGGCCACGGCGATCAGACTGGCGGCGCTGAAGAAGTCCAGGCTCAGGCCCAGCGGGGTGATCAGCTGGAAGTACAGTGCACCGGCCTGGGCGAGCACCGCAAAAGTACCCAGCAGGGCAAGCAGGCGCTTGTCGGACTTGCGGCCCTGGGCCAGGTGCGAACCCTGGTAGATGGCCGCCGCTATATAAAGGCCGGCAGCGATCAGGTTGGGGATGAGGCTGGGAGAGGAAACCATAAGTCCTGGTTGGCGAGCCTTAAAGAGACGGAGTTTGGCATAGATTCCGCTGATCAAGGAAGACTGAAGGCTTGTGTCAGGGCATTCGCGGGCTCGCCCGCTCCCACAGATCCAGCGCAGGTCGCAATAAGGTGGGGATCCGGTGGGAGCGGGCGTGTCCGCGAAGGGGGCACTGCAGCCACCGAATGTCTCCCAAGGTGTGCGCCGCCGCTGCACTTCGCTATAATCGCCGCCTTGCTGTGCCCGGCGGGTGTGTATTTCCCCCAGGGTGCCTGACAAACCTCGGCTTTTACTGGGCCTGAAAGGATCACCATGTTCGAAAACCTGACCGACCGCCTGTCACAGACGCTGCGCCATGTCACCGGCAAGGCCAAGCTGACCGAAGACAACATCAAGGACACGCTGCGCGAAGTGCGCATGGCCCTGCTTGAGGCCGACGTTGCCCTGCCGGTGGTCAAGGATTTCGTCAATAGCGTCAAGGAGCGTGCGGTCGGCACCGAAGTGTCGCGCAGCCTGACCCCGGGCCAGGCGTTCGTGAAGATCGTCCAGGCCGAGCTGGAAAGCCTGATGGGCGCGGCCAACGAAGACCTTGCCCTGAACGCCGCACCGCCTGCCGTTGTACTGATGGCCGGCCTGCAGGGCGCCGGTAAGACCACCACTGCCGGCAAGCTCGCGCGCTTCCTTAAAGAGCGCAAGAAAAAGAGCGTGATGGTGGTGTCCGCCGACGTCTACCGTCCGGCGGCGATCAAGCAGCTGGAAACCCTGGCCAACGACATCGGCGTCACCTTCTTCCCGTCCGACATCAGCCAGAAGCCGGTGGCCATTGCCGAAGCGGCCATCCGCGAAGCCAAGCTGAAGTTCATCGACGTGGTCATCGTCGACACCGCCGGCCGTCTGCACATCGACGCCGACATGATGGACGAGATCAAGGCGCTGCACGCTGCAGTCAAGCCGATCGAGACCCTGTTCGTGGTCGACGCCATGACCGGCCAGGACGCCGCCAACACTGCCAAGGCCTTTGGCGAGGCCCTGCCACTCACCGGCGTGGTGCTGACCAAGGTGGACGGTGATGCCCGTGGCGGTGCTGCACTGTCGGTGCGCGCCATTACCGGCAAGCCGATCAAGTTCATCGGTATGGGTGAGAAGACCGAGGCCCTCGAGCCGTTCCACCCTGACCGCGTCGCTTCGCGCATCCTCGGCATGGGTGACGTGCTCAGCCTGATCGAGCAAGCCGAGCAGACCATCGACAAGGCCAAGGCCGACAAGTTGGCCAAGAAGCTGAAGAAGGGCAAGGGCTTCGACCTCGAAGACTTCCGCGACCAGCTGCAACAGATGAAGAACATGGGCGGCCTGGGCGGCCTGATGGACAAGCTGCCGAGCATCGGTGGGGTCAACCTGTCGCAGATGGGCAACGCCCAGGGCGCGGCCGAGAAACAGTTCAAGCAGATGGAAGCGATCATCAACTCCATGACCCCGGCCGAGCGCCGCGACCCTGACCTGATCAGTGGTTCGCGCAAGCGCCGTATCGCCTTGGGTTCCGGCACGCAGGTGCAGGACATCGGCCGGCTGATCAAGCAGCACAAGCAAATGCAGAAGATGATGAAGAAATTCTCCGCCAAAGGCGGCATGGCCAAGATGATGCGCGGCTTGGGCGGGATGCTGCCAGGCGGCGGCATGCCGAAGCTGTAATCCCTATTCCGGGAGCCCGCCTTTAGCGGGGCAGGCTTCCAGAACCCCCGCCTGGCGGGGCAACTGCCGTTGATTTAGCGGCTAAATCGGCAAATCTGGACGGTGGGGCAATGCCTTGCCGAAAAAGTCATTTGCAAATGTCCGTGTATTCCCCGAGAATATGCGGCCTTTTGGGCACCCGTGTGCCTATTTGGCATTCAGATTTGCAGTACAAACTGCAACACCGACTATAGGAACGATGTTCACATGGTAACCATTCGTCTGGCCCGTGGCGGCTCGAAAAAGCGCCCATTCTACCACCTGACCGTGACCAACTCGCGTAACGCCCGTGACGGCCGTTTCGTTGAGCGCGTTGGCTTCTTCAACCCGATCGCATCGGGCGCCGAAGTCAAGCTGTCGGTCAACCAAGAGCGCGTCACCTACTGGCTGAGCCAGGGCGCACAGCCGTCTGAGCGTGTTGCTCAGCTGCTGAAGGACGCTGCCAAGGCCGCTGCCTGAACAGTATGAACGCGACGCCAGAAAAGGCTGACGACCTCATCGTCGTTGGCAAGATTTTTTCGGTTCACGGCGTTCGCGGCGAGGTGAAGGTGTATTCCTTTACCGATCCGATTGAAAACCTGTTGGATTATCCCGGCTGGACGCTTCGGCACGAAGGCAAGGTAAAGCAGGTCGAGCTGGTCAGCGGTCGTGGCTCCCAAAAGGGCCTGGTCGTGAAGTTGAAAGGCCTCGATGATCGTGATGAAGCCCGTCTTCTGAGCGGTTACGAAATCTGCATTGCGCGGAGCCTTTTGCCCAACCTGGCTGCCGACGAGTACTACTGGTACCAGTTGGTAGGTCTGAAGGTCATCAACCAGGACGAACAGCTGTTCGGCAAGGTCGATCACCTGTTGGAGACCGGTGCGAACGATGTAATGGTGGTCAAGCCCTGCGCAGGCAGCCTGGATGATCGCGAGCGTCTGTTGCCCTACACGGCGCAATGCGTGCTCAACGTCGACCTGGAAGCAGGCGTGATGCGGGTCGAATGGGACGCGGACTTCTAAACGATGGGTAACCTTCGCGTAGACGTCATCACGTTGTTCCCCGAGATGTTCTCGGCCATCACGGAGTACGGCATTACCAGCCGCGCGGTGAAACAGGGGTTGCTCCAGGTAACTTGCTGGAACCCGCGGGACTACACCACAGATCGTCACCACACGGTAGATGATCGGCCGTTTGGCGGTGGTCCGGGCATGGTGATGAAAATCAAGCCTCTGGAAGACGCCCTGGTTAGCGCCAGGCAAGCGACCGGAGCTGCGGCGAAGGTGATCTACCTCTCGCCACAAGGCCGCAAGCTGACTCAGCAGGCGGTCAAAGGCCTGGCCGAACAGGAATCGTTGATCCTGATCGCCGGTCGTTATGAAGGCATCGACGAGCGCTTTATCGAGGCTCATGTCGATGAGGAGTGGTCGATTGGTGACTATGTGCTTTCCGGTGGCGAGCTGCCGGCCATGGTACTGATCGATGCGGTTACACGGCTGCTGCCCGGAGCTTTAGGGCATGTGGACTCGGCGGAAGAAGACTCCTTCACCGACGGTCTGCTGGATTGCCCGCACTACACCCGACCTGAGGTGTATGCGGATCAGCGTGTTCCCGACGTGTTGCTAAGTGGCAACCATGCACATATCCGGCGTTGGAGGATGAAGCAGTCCCTTGGTAGGACCTTCGAACGACGCGCCGATCTTCTGGAAAGTCGCTCGCTTTCTGGAGAAGAGAAGAAGCTGCTCGAGGAATACCTCCGCGAGCGGGACGATAGTTAAACGTATCGATGGTGGATCGCGTATCCATCTTAGGAGCACAGCATGACCAACAAGATCATCCAGCAGCTCGAAGCCGAGCAGATGAGCAAGGAAATCCCGACCTTCGCACCAGGCGACACCGTTGTTGTCCAGGTTAAAGTGAAGGAAGGTGAGCGTTCCCGTCTGCAGGCGTTCGAAGGCGTTGTTATCGCCAAGCGTAACCGCGGTCTGAACAGCGCCTTCACCGTGCGCAAGATCTCCAGCGGCGTTGGCGTAGAGCGTACCTTCCAGACCTACAGCCCGCAAATCGACAGCCTGGCCGTGAAACGTCGTGGTGACGTGCGTAAAGCCAAGCTGTACTACCTGCGCGACCTGTCCGGCAAAGCCGCTCGCATCAAGGAAAAACTGTCCTGAGTACAGTTTGCCCGGTGGCCAAGGCCGCCTAGCGAGAAAAAAGCAGCCTTCGGGCTGCTTTTTTTGTGGGAGCGGGTTTACCCGCGAAGGGCGCGCAATGGCCCGCCCGCTGTATGATGGAGTAACCCATGAGCACTACCCGAGACCAGGAAATCCAGCGCCGCACCGAGTTGTCGGTGACCCGCGTGACCAAGGCGGTGTTCCCCAACACTACCAACCATCACAACACACTGTTCGGCGGTACCGCCCTGGCCTGGATGGACGAAGTGTCGTTCATCGCCGCCACGCGTTTCTGCCGCCTGCCGCTGGTGACCGTGTCCACCGACCGCATCGACTTCAAGCACCCGATCCCGGCGGGCTCTATCGTTGAACTGGTGGGCTCGGTGGTCAAGGTTGGCAATACCAGCCTGCAGGTGCAGGTGGACGTGTTTGTCGAGAACATGTACCTGGACGGCCGCGAGCGGGCGATTCACGGTGTCTTCAGCTTCGTCGCCATCGATGAGGACAAGCGCCCTGTGCCCGTTTTGCCCCAGGCCTGAGCTTTTCCTGCACCGGCCTCTTCGCGGCTGAAGCCGCTCCCACAGGGGTAAGACAATTCCTGATCTTGTGGCAAACCCTGTGGGAGCGGCTTTAGCCGCGAGGAGGCCAGTACAGACAACCTGTCAGCTGCTGTGAAACACTAGGCCAACGTCCAACATCCAGCAGCCCCGAATGCCCGCCCTAGACCACCCCCTGATCGACCAGTTTCTCGACGCCCTTTGGCTTGAAAAAGGCCTGTCCGACAACACCCGCGTGTCTTATCGCAGCGATCTGGCGCTGTTTAATGGCTGGCTGCAGGAGCATTCGGTTTCCCTGCCCGACGCCGGCCGTGACCTGATCCTCGACCACCTCGCCTGGCGCCTCGATCAGGGCTATAAGCCACGCTCCACGGCGCGCTTTCTGTCCGGCCTGCGGGGTTTCTTCCGCTACCTGCTGCGCGAGAAGCTGGTGGCGATTGACCCGACCCTGCAGGTCGAGATGCCGCAACTGGGCAAGCCGCTGCCCAAGTCGTTGTCCGAAGCTGACGTTGAAGCCTTGCTGCAGGCCCCGGACCTGGGTGAAGCCATCGGCCAGCGTGACCGCGCCATGCTCGAAGTGCTGTATGCCTGCGGTCTGCGCGTCACCGAACTGGTCAGCCTGACCCTTGACCAGATCAACCTGCGCCAAGGTGTGCTTCGGGTGATGGGCAAGGGCAGCAAAGAGCGCCTGGTGCCCATGGGCGAAGAGGCAGTAGTGTGGCTGGAGCGCTACCAGCGCGATGGCCGCGCCGAGTTGCTCAATGGCCGCCCCAGCGACGTGCTGTTCCCCAGCCAGCGCGGCGAACAGATGACCCGCCAGACCTTCTGGCACCGCATCAAGCACCATGCCCGGGTGGCAGGTATCGACAAACCGCTGTCGCCACACACGCTGCGCCATGCCTTTGCCACTCACCTGCTCAACCATGGGGCGGACCTGCGCGTGGTCCAGATGCTGCTCGGCCACAGCGACCTCTCGACCACTCAGATCTACACCCACGTGGCCAAAGCCCGCCTGCAGCAGTTGCACGCACAGCACCACCCACGTGGATGAATGTTTTTCATGTTCCGCCGACTGGTCCTTGCAAGCCCCTTCACCGGTGGTGTGATGTGGTAGGCTTGGGCGGTTTGCACCAAGGGCCGCACGGCCACCGCGTATTTTCCGCAGGTGGCGCCCTCCGGCCCCTGTCCGCCTTCAGGAGTTCCCATGCGCGTGACCCAGTTTTTCGCCGCCGCCGCGTTGGCGCTGGCCAGTACCTTTGCCGTTGCCGCGGCAACCGACAGCAATGCCGTGGCCGAGCAGGCCATCCGCAAATCGCTGCAGAACCTCGAGCTGGAAGTACCAGTAGAAAGCGTGGCCAGCAGCCCGCTCAACGGCCTGTATGAAGTCAAGCTGCAGGGCGGCCGCGTGTTGTATGCCAGCGCCGACGGCCAGTTCGTGATGCAGGGCTACCTGTTCCAGATCCAGGATGGCAAGCCGGTCAACCTCACCGAGAAGACCGAACGCCAAGGGGTTGCCAAACTCATCAACGGCATTCCAGCCGCCGAGATGGTGGTTTATCCTGCCAAAGGCGAGACCAAGTCGCACATCACCGTGTTCACCGACACCACCTGCCCGTATTGCCACAAATTGCACGCCGAAGTGCCCGAGTTGAACCGTCGCGGTATCGAAGTGCGCTATGTCGCCTTCCCGCGCCAAGGGCTCGGCTCGCCGGGTGACCAGCAGTTGCAGGCGGTGTGGTGCTCCAGTGACCGCCGCGGGGCGATGGACAAGATGGTCGAAGGTGAAGAGATCAAGGCCGCCAAGTGCGCCAACCCGGTCGGCAAGCAATTCCAGCTGGGCCAGTCGATCGGCGTCAACGGCACCCCGGCTATCGTCCTCGAAAGCGGCCAGGTCATTCCGGGCTACCAGCCGGCACCGCAGGTCGCCAAGCTGGCACTTGCCAAGTAATCCAATTCAGTACGCCGTCGTCATGGGGTGACGGCATGTTTCACGGTCGGCGAAGGTGTCGGCCGTTCAATGGGGAGTTCACAGTGAAACCGGTCAAAGTAGGCATCTGTGGGTTGGGGACCGTCGGTGGCGGAACCTTCAATGTACTTCAGCGCAACGCCGAGGAGATTGCCCGCCGTGCCGGGCGCGGTATTGAAGTGGCCCAGATCGCCATGCGCTCGCAGAACCCGAACTGCCAGATTACCGGTACCCCCATTACCGCTGACGTGTTCGAAGTTGCGAGCAACCCGGAGATCGATATCGTCATCGAGCTGATCGGTGGCTACACCATCGCCCGCGATCTGGTGCTCAAGGCCATCGAAAACGGCAAGCATGTGGTCACCGCCAACAAGGCGCTGATTGCCGTGCATGGTAACGAAATTTTTGCCAAGGCCCGCGAAAAGGGCGTGATCGTCGCCTTCGAAGCGGCCGTGGCGGGTGGCATCCCGGTGATCAAGGCCATCCGCGAAGGCCTGTCGGCCAACCGTATCAACTGGCTGGCCGGCATCATCAACGGCACCGGCAACTTCATCCTCACCGAAATGCGTGAGAAGGGCCGTGCCTTCCCGGACGTGCTGGCCGAAGCCCAGGCGCTGGGTTACGCCGAAGCCGACCCGACCTTCGACGTCGAAGGCATCGATGCCGCGCACAAGCTGACCATCCTGGCGTCGATCGCTTTCGGCATTCCGCTGCAGTTTGACAAGGCCTACACCGAAGGCATCACCCAGCTGACCACCGCTGACGTGAACTACGCCGAGGCCCTGGGTTACCGCATCAAGCACCTGGGCGTGGCGCGCCGCACCGCCGAAGGCATCGAGCTGCGCGTGCACCCGACGCTGATCCCGGCCGACCGCCTGATCGCCAACGTCAACGGTGTGATGAACGCCGTCATGGTCAACGGTGATGCTGCCGGTTCCACCTTGTATTACGGTGCTGGCGCCGGCATGGAGCCCACCGCTTCGTCGGTGGTCGGCGACTTGGTCGATGTGGTCCGCGCCATGACCTCCGACCCGGAAAACCGCGTACCGCACCTGGCCTTCCAGCCAGACTCGCTGTCGGCCCACCCGATCCTGCCGATCGAAGCCTGCAAAAGCGCCTACTACCTGCGCATCCAGGCCAAGGATCACCCAGGCGTACTGGCCCAGGTGGCCAGCATCCTGTCGGAGCGTGGCATCAACATCGAGTCGATCATGCAGAAGGAAGCCGAGGAGCAGGACGGCCTGGTGCCAATGATCCTCCTGACCCACGGCGTGGTCGAGCAGAGCATCAACGACGCCATCGTCGCACTGGAAGCCCTGCAGGACGTGGTCGGCAAGGTCGTGCGCATCCGCGTCGAACAGCTCAACTAACAAACGAGTGCCGTCGGGCCGCCAGTGCGGCCCCGGCCCCAGCATTGAAGGTTTGCACCCATGCGCTATATCAGTACCCGCGGCCAGGCACCGGCCCTGAATTTCGAAGACGTGCTGCTGGCTGGCCTGGCCAGTGACGGCGGCCTGTACGTCCCCGAGAACCTGCCACGCTTTACCCAGGAAGAAATCGCCTCGTGGGCTGGCCTGCCGTACCACGAGCTGGCCTTCCGTGTGATGCGCCCGTTTGTTGAAGGCAGCATCGCCGACGCCGACTTCAAGAAGATCCTCGAAGAAACCTACGGCGAGTTCGCTCACGCTGCGGTCGCCCCGCTGCGTCAGCTGAACGGCAACGAGTGGGTGCTGGAGCTGTTCCACGGCCCGACCCTGGCGTTCAAGGACTTCGCCCTGCAACTGCTTGGCCGTCTGCTTGACCACGTGTTGGCCAAGCGTAACGAGCGCGTAGTGATCATCGGTGCCACCAGCGGTGATACCGGTTCCGCCGCCATCGAAGGCTGCCGCCGTTGCGACAACGTCGACATCTTCATCCTGCACCCGCACCAGCGCGTGTCTGAAGTGCAGCGCCGCCAGATGACCACCCTCTTCGGCGACAACATCCACAACATCGCCATCGAAGGCAACTTCGATGACTGCCAGGAAATGGTCAAGGCCAGCTTCGCTGACCAGTCGTTCCTCAAGGGCACCCGCCTGGTGGCAGTCAACTCGATCAACTGGGCGCGCATCATGGCCCAGATCGTCTACTACTTCCATGCAGCCCTGCAATTGGGTGGCCCGGCGCGTTCGGTGGCATTCTCGGTGCCAACCGGCAACTTCGGCGATATCTTCGCCGGTTACCTGGCGCGCAACATGGGCCTGCCGGTCAGCCAGCTGATCGTCGCCACCAACCGCAACGACATCCTGCACCGCTTCATGAGCGGCAATCAGTACGTCAAGGAAACCCTGCACGCGACCCTGTCGCCGTCGATGGACATCATGGTCTCGTCCAACTTCGAGCGCCTGCTGTTCGACCTGCACGGTCGCAACGGTGGGGCGATTGCCGAGCTGATGGACAGCTTCAAACAAGGTGGCGGCTTCAGCGTCGAGCAAGGCCGCTGGACCGAAGCCCGCAAGCTGTTCGACTCGCTGGCCGTGAGTGACGAGCAGACTTGCGAGACCATTGCCGAGGTCTTCGCCGCCACCGGTGAAGTGCTCGACCCGCATACCGCGATCGGGGTCAAGGCTGCCCGTGAGTGCCGCCGTAGCCTGGATACGCCAATGGTGGTGCTGGGTACCGCGCACCCGGTCAAGTTCCCGGAAGCGGTAGAGAAGGCGGGTGTAGGCAGGGCGCTGGAACTGCCGGCGCACCTCAGCGACCTGTTCAGCCGTGAAGAGCGTTGCACGGTGCTGGCCAATGACCTGAAAGCAGTCCAGGGCTTTGTCAGCCAGCACGGTAACCGCGGCAAGCCGCTGTAACTGCGTTGTCTTCTGGGGCCGCAACGCGGCTCCAGAAGCTCGGAATCTTCCCTCAAGCGTTTCAGAATAGTCCTATTCAGGCGCCTCAACGCGTAGCCTAAATTAGCCGGTCCTCTCACCAGGAGCGGCATATGCACCAGCCCTACGTGTTGATCCACCAGGCTCGCCCATCACACCAGATCATCCTGCACCAGGCCCTCAATGCCCAAGGCATGTTCAACGTGCGCATCAGCGCAAACGCAACCGACCTGGACGCCTGCCTGGCCGCTGAACGTGGGCCCGATCTGCTGATTCTTGACCATGCCATGCCAACCCGGGCGGGCCTTGCCTTGCTCGCACGGCAGCATCGATCACGTGCGCTGTTGTTCGTCGGCCAAGCCACTCCCAAACACCAGGACCTTGCCCAGGCGGCAAGAAATCGGGGCCTTTGGGTGCTCGCCGAACTCCCCTGGCCGCTTTCTACCACACGCCTGCAGCGTGCCTTGCAAGCGCTGCAAGCCCGCCCGTGGCGGCGTATTCAAACTGTCACGTCTGCCACGCATGCTCACTGAAACTGCGCGGCATGACGAACTTTGCGCTGCGCTTGTTGGTCAGTTCCTTTAGATCCCACCACGCAGCGAGTGACCCGGATGGAAAGAATCTGCAAACTGCTCAACGAAGCCCTGACGCCTTACCAGGCCCAGCTCGGCGTTGCTGATGCCAGCGGTAATCGCCAATTGACCCTGCACGACCGTGTCGCCGGCATTACCCTACGGCGCACGGTCAGCGAGCGTCAGTTGCAAGAGCAGCGCCTGTTGATCGATCTGGTAGATGGCCTGCACCGTGACTTGCAGATCGCCGAAGGGCGTTTGCAGCCCTGTGTGATCGCGGCGCTGCAGCAGCGTCAGGAACCGAGGGGAACCTTTGCCTGAGTAGTTCATCAGACAGTGTAAGGGTAGCCAGCCAGTGCTTTGCTCCGGTGCTGGCAAGGCTGCCTCGGGAAGCCTCAATGGCTTTCGCTTGGCCCCGGGCGTCTTCCCCAGCGTCCGGGGTTTCTTTTTTCCGGTAAGGCTTTTACAGGGCCCAGGCATGCTGATCAACCGGCTATTGGTCTTCGAAGAAGTGCTTGCTTTCTTCCAGGTAGTCTTCATGCAGCGCCGGGTCCAGCCAGCGCGCGTACCACTGCGGCAACACATTCCGGCGCAGTGCAGGCAAGAGCTGGTCGATATGCGCGATCGCTGCGCGCCCTAGCGGGCTGTCCGAGCAACCTACATGCAAAAACTGGTAGCGCGCCACCCCCTGCACAGGATGAAACTGGTAATCCGCCAGTGAGCCCCCTTGCTGCTGAATCAGATAACGCACTTCCGGCCAGTACCCGAGCACCATGCGCAGGCGCCCCAGCTGTTGCATCTGCAGCAGGTTGGCGGTGGCATCATTGCCGTAATGGCGGCTGAGCACGCTGTCGGGCAACTGGCGCAGGATGGCGTCAATCTGGGTGCCGTAGCTGCGCTCGGCAACAATTCCGAGCTTCAGCGAGTCGTTGCTCAGCAGGCCATGCAGGTCTACCTGCTGCCCGTCGAGGTAGGGTGCCACCAGCGCCTGGTTTTCCTGGCGCAGCACCAGGCCACCGCTGAGCACGCCCAGCGATGGCATGGAAAAGCGCACATATTCGGCACGTTCCGCGGTCCATAGCAGTGTCGGGTCGCAGGTGAAGCTGTTGCGGTCTTGCAGCATCTGGATGCCGCGGGCGCGGTTGACCCGTACGATGCTGTGGTCGTATTCAGGCATCTGCCCGATGAGCAGCGGCAACAACTGGTCGATTACCCCTTGGCCTTTTTCCGTGCCGTGAAAAATGGTGAAGGGCGGCAGGTCACGTACCAGCCAGACGATGCGTTCTTTGGCACTGACCGGCTGCAGGAGCAATGCGGGCAGTAGCCCGCACAGCAGGATCAGGTGGCGTAACCCGCGGGCAGCGCGCATGGGCGAGGGCGGCGGCAGGCGTCAGACCGCGCCGGCTTCGCGCAGGCCGGCAATGGCCGCCGCGTCATAGCCCAGGCGGGTAAGCAGTGCTTCGGTATGTTCGCCCAGCGCCGGGCCGACCCACTCGGTGGAACCAGGCGTATCCGACAGCTTGGGCACGATGCCCGGCATGCGGAACGGCTTGCCGTCCGGCAGCTTGGCTTGCAAGAACATCTCCCGCGCCAGGTACTGCGGGTCCTTGAACATGTCCTCGGCCGAATAGATACGGCTGGCGGGCACTTCGGCCGTGGTCAGTACCTGCATCAATTGCTCCAGGGGCAGGCTGTTGGCCCAGCGGTCGATCACCCCATACAGTTCGTCTCGGCGCAGGTCACGGCCATCGTTGCTGGCCAAGGTCGGGTCTTCTGCCAGGTCGGCACGGCCGATGGCCTGCATGAAGCGCTTGAAGATTGCATCGCCGTTGGCGCCGATCTGCACGTGCTTGCCGTCGGCGCTGGTATGGATCGAGGAGGGCGTGATACCCGGCATGATGTTGCCGGTGCGCTCGCGGATAAAGCCGAACACATCGAATTCCGGGACCATGCTTTCCATCATGGCGAAAATCGCCTCGTACAGCGCCACGTCCACCACCTGGCCCTGGCCGCCATTGACTTCACGGTGGCGCAGCGCCATCAGCGCGCCGATTACCCCCCACAAGGCGGCAATCGAGTCACCGATGGAAATGCCCGTGCGCACCGGCGGGCGGTCGTCGAAGCCGGTGATGTAGCGCAAACCGCCCATCGACTCGCCCACGGCGCCAAAACCCGGCTGGTCTTTCATCGGCCCGGTCTGGCCAAAGCCCGAAAGGCGCACCATCACCAGGCCCGGGTTCAGCGCATGCAGCACATCCCAGCCCAGGCCGAGCTTTTCCAGCACGCCCGGGCGGAAGTTCTCGATCAGGATGTCGGCGTCGGCCAGCAGGCGCTTCAGAATCTCGCGGCCCTCGGGGTGCTTGAGGTTGAGGGTGAGCGATTGCTTGTTGCGCGCCTGCACGAACCACCACAGCGAAGTGCCCTCGTACAGCTTGCGCCACTTGCGCAACGGGTCGCCGCCGTCGGGGGATTCGACCTTGATCACCTCGGCGCCGAATTCGGCACAGATGCGCGAGGCAAACGGCCCGGCAATCAGGGTGCCAAGTTCGACAACTTTGAGGCCGGCGAGGGGTTTGCTGGGCGTCGACATGGGGTATCCGTGGCAGCTGGGCAGAGCCGTGGTTTTATCACACGTCGGTTTCGCCGGGTACTGCTGCGGCGCATGGAGGGAGCGGATGGGTTAGACTGTGCCACTTTTCTTTTGCACGAAGCCCGTCGACCATGGCCCAGCCGTCCACCACCTACAAGTTCGAATTGAATCTGACCGACCTTGATCGCAATGTCTACGAAAGCGTCAAGCAGACCATTGCCCGCCATCCTTCGGAAACGGAAGAGCGTATGGCGGTTCGTCTGTTGGCGTACGCGCTCTGGTACAACGAGAACTTGTCGTTTGGCCGCGGTCTTTCGGATGTCGATGAGCCGGCGCTGTGGGAAAAGAGCCTGGATGATCGCGTGTTGCACTGGATCGAAGTTGGCCAGCCAGACGCCGACCGCCTGACCTGGTGCTCGCGCCGTACCGAACGCACCAGCCTGCTGGCCTATGGCAGCCTGCGTGTCTGGGAAGGCAAGGTGGTAGGTGCCGTGAAGAACCTGAAAAACCTGAACATCGCTGCCGTGCCTCAGGAGGTGCTGGAGACGCTGGCTACCGACATGCCGCGCAGCATCAAGTGGGACGTGATGATCAGTGAAGGTACGGTGTTCGTGACCGATGACCGTGGCCAGCACGAGGTGCAACTGCAGTGGCTGCTCGGTGAGCGTGGCTGAAGCGACCTATGCGTATCGAACCTCGCCCCCTGCCGCCGACACTGCCATTTCTGGGTAACTTGCCACCCTTGCTGACCCGTCTGTACGCCGCGCGCGGCGTACAGTGCGAGGCCGAGCTGGACAAAAGCCTGGTGCGCCTGCTGCCGTACCAGCAACTCAAGGGCATCGAGGCCGGTGTCGACCTGCTGGTCGAGGCGCTGGACCAGCGCCAGCGCATTCTTATCGTTGGCGATTTCGATGCCGATGGCGCCACGGCCAGCACCGTCGGGGTGCTGGGCCTGCGGCTGCTGGGTGCGGCCCACGTCGATTACCTGGTGCCCAACCGCTTCGAATACGGCTATGGCCTGACCCCGGAAATCGTCGAGGTGGCGCTGCAGCGTCAGCCGCAACTGCTGATCACCGTGGACAATGGTATTTCCAGCGTCGAGGGTGTGGCGGCAGCCAAGGCCGCCGGGCTCAAGGTGCTGGTCACTGACCACCACCTGCCAGGCCAGCAACTGCCCGATGCCGACGCTATCATCAACCCCAACCAGCCTGGCTGTACGTTCCCGAGCAAGGCGCTGGCCGGGGTAGGGGTGATCTTCTATGTGCTGATGGCCCTGCGCGCGCGCCTGCGCAGCCTGGGGCGCTATGAGACGCAAGCACAGCCGAACATCGGCGAGCTGCTCGACCTGGTCGCGTTGGGCAGCGTTGCCGACGTGGTGCCGCTGGATGCCAACAACCGCATCCTGGTGCATCAGGGCCTTGAGCGCATCCGCGCCGGTCGCGCCCGCCCAGGGCTTAAAGCAATTCTCGAAGTGGCCCGCCGCGATCACCGGCGTATCACCTCGACTGACCTTGGCTTCATCCTCGGCCCGCGGCTGAACGCCGCCGGTCGCCTGGACGACATGAGCCTGGGCATCGAGTGCCTGCTGTGCGAAGACGCGGCGCTGGCCCAGGACATGGCCCAGCAGCTTGACGAGTTGAACCAGGACCGCAAGTCCATCGAGCAGGGCATGCAACGCGAGGCCCTGGCCCAGCTCAGGGACCTGCCGGTGGAGTCCATGCCGTATGGGTTGTGCCTGTTCGATGCCGACTGGCACCAGGGCGTGATCGGTATTCTGGCTTCGCGGCTGAAAGAGCGTTACCACCGGCCTACCATCGCCTTCGCCGATGCCGGTGAAGGCATGCTCAAAGGGTCGGCGCGGTCGGTACCAGGCTTCCACATCCGCGATGCACTGGATGCCGTGGCGGCGCGCCACCCACAACTGATCAGCAAGTTCGGCGGCCACGCCATGGCTGCGGGCTTATCGTTGCCTGAGGGTAATTTCCCGGCCTTTGCCGAGGCGTTTGACGAAGAAGTGCGTCGCCAGCTGCGTGAGGAAGACCTGACAGGCCGGCTGTTGTCAGATGGCAGCCTGGCCGTGGAGGAATTTCACCTCGACCTGGCCAAGGCCCTGCGTCATGCCGGGCCTTGGGGCCAGCATTTCCCCGAGCCGCTGTTCCACGGCGTGTTCCAGCTGGTGGAGCAGCGGGTGGTGGGCGAGCGGCACCTGAAGGTGGTGCTCAAGAGCGAATGTGGCTCGGTGCGACTGGATGGCATTGCCTTCGGCGTCGACCGCGAAGTGTGGCCGAACCCGACCGTGCGCTGGGTCGAACTGGCGTACAAGCTGGATGTGAACGAGTTTCGTGGCAACGAAAGTGTGCAGTTGATGATTGCCCACATGGAGCCGCGCTGACGGGGTCGCTGGGCTTGCCTTGAGTTGTTTGGTGTGGCGGAAATCGAGCGCCGCCCGCGCGGCGCATCGCGACGCAAGGCCGCTCCCACATTTGTTGCAACGTGCCAAACCTGCAAGGCCATGGTTGCGCGCCTTGTTGATCTGACGATGCCTGTGCGCTGACGCTGTTATCGCTCCACCAGCCTTCCGTCATGCGCCAAGGCTGACAACCATGGCCTCACAGACATGGCCACGTTGCAACAAATGTGGGAGCGGCCTTGCGTCGCGATGCGCCGCGCGGGCGGCGCTCGATCTCACCGGCGACATCACTTTCGAGCCTGACACCCGCACCCCACCCGCACCCCACCCAAAATCCCATGGAACCTCCCCCCCACCCATTCTGGTCTAGTCTGAAGTTATGACCGGACCTGGGCCAGGGACGTGCAATTGAGTGCCCGGGCCGGATCACCATTGGAGTTCTTGGGAGGTGCCCTCATGAGCCTGCTGCTCGAGCCTTACACCCTGCGTCAGCTGACCCTGCCCAACCGCATCGCCGTATCGCCGATGTGCCAGTATTCCGCCATCGATGGCCTGGCCAACGACTGGCACCTTGTCCATTTAGGCAGCCGTGCGGTGGGTGGCGCGGGTTTGGTGATCACGGAAGCCGTGGCGGTTACTGCCGATGGCCGCATCACCGCCGAAGACCTCGGCCTGTGGGACGATGCCCAGATTGCACCGCTGCAACGCATCACCCGTTTCATTACCGCCCAGGGGGCCGTGCCGGGCATACAATTGGCGCACGCCGGGCGCAAGGCCAGTACCTACCGCCCATGGCTGGGCAAACAGGGCAGTGTGAAAGTCGAAGAGGGAGGCTGGCAGCCAGTAGGCCCATCGAAGATCGCCTTCGACCCGCAACACACAGCGCCACACGAGCTGACCCAGGACGAGATCCAGGGCGTAATCGCGGCCTTTGTCGCCTCGACTGAGCGCGCCTTGAAGGCCGGTTTCAAGGTGGTCGAAATACACGCCGCCCATGGTTACCTGCTGCATCAGTTCCTGTCACCGTTGAGCAACCAGCGCCGCGACGAGTACGGCAGTTGCTTTGAAAACCGTATCCGCCTGACCCTGCAGGTGGTCGAGGCCGTGCGCACGGTGTGGCCTGCCGAATTGCCGCTATTGGTGCGGGTTTCGGCAACCGATTGGGTCGAGGATGGCTGGAACCCGGATGAAACCGTCGAACTGGCTCGTCGCCTGCGAGGGTTGGGTGTGGACCTGATCGATGTGTCCTCTGGCGGTACCTCGGTAAACGCCGAGATCCCCACCGGCCCCGGCTACCAGACCCGCTTCGCCGAACGTGTGCGCAAGGAATCGGAAATTGCCACCGGCACCGTGGGCATGATCACCGAACCGGCCCAGGCCGAACACATTCTGCGCACTGGCCAGGCCGACCTCATCTTCCTCGCCCGCGAACTGCTGCGCGACCCGTACTGGCCACTGCACGCCGACGACGACCTGGGCGGCAACAAGGCCACCTGGCCTGCGCAGTACCAGCGCGCGACCAGCCGCGCCAACCCGATTCACGAGTCCGATTTGCGCGACTAGCGTACCGGCCTGCGGGTGATTTGCGAAATTTTGTGCAGGGCAGAAATCGAGCGCCGCCCGCGCGGCGCTCGATCTCGTACGCGCCACAACTCTAACGACAGACTCCAACGCTTTCCTCAATGCTTGATCATCACATGCCGCACGCAGGTGTAGTCCTCCAGCCCATACATCGACATATCCTTCCCATACCCTGAATGCTTCTGCCCGCCATGGGGCATTTCGCTGACCAGCATGAAGTGGGTATTCACCCAGGTGCAGCCGTACTGCAAGCGCGCCGCCAGGCGGTGGGCGCGGCCGGTGTCGCGGGTCCACACCGATGAGGCAAGGCCGTAGTTGGAGTCGTTGGCCCATTCCAGCGCCTGCGCTTCGTCTTTAAAGCGCGTGACCGAGACCACTGGGCCGAATACTTCGTTGCGCACGATCTCGTCGTCCTGCAGGGCGTCGGCCAGCACGGTCGGCTCGAAGTAGAAACCATTGCCCTCAATCGCCTTGCCACCCGTCACCAGGCGAATGTGCGGTTGGGCGATGGCCCGCTGCACCAGCCCGGCGACCTTGTCGCGGTGCTGGGCACTGATCAGCGGCCCCAGTTCGGTGTCCTCGGCCTCCTGCAGGCCAGGTTTCAGGCTCGCTACTGCTGCACCCAGGCCCTCGACGAAGCGGTCGTAGATACCGTCCTGCACATAAAGGCGACAGGCTGCGGTGCAGTCCTGGCCGGCGTTGTAGAAGCCGAACGTGCGGATGCCGTCGATGGCGGCGTCGATGTCAGCATCATCAAACACCAGCACAGGCGCCTTGCCACCCAGCTCCATGTGCATGCGTTTCACGCTGTCGGCGGTGGCGCTGATGATGTGCGCGCCCGTGGGGATGGAGCCTGTCAGCGACACCATGCGCACCTTGGGATGGCTGACCAGCGGGTTGCCGACGGTCTGGCCGCGGCCAAAGAGAATGTTCAGCACGCCCGGCGGCAGCAGGTCCTGGGCCAGTTCACCCAGTCGCAAGGCGGTCAGCGGGGTCAGTTCGGAGGGTTTGATCACCACCGTGTTGCCGGCTGCCAAGGCCGGCGCGATCTTCCAGGCCAGCATCATCAACGGGTAGTTCCAGGGTGCGATGGAGGCCACCACACCCAACGGGTCGCGACGGATCATCGAGGTGTGGCCCGGCAGATATTCGCCGGCCGCCGAGCCGCCCAGGCAGCGCGCCGCACCGGCAAAGTAGCGGAACACATCGGCAATCGCCGGGATTTCGTCGTTCAGCGCCGCGCTGAGGGGCTTGCCGCAGTTCTGCGATTCCAGCCGGGCCAGTTCATCGCCATGGGCTTCGATGGCGTCCGCCAGCGCCAGCAAGGTTCGCGAGCGGTCCTTGGGGCTGGTTTGCGACCAGCTGTCGAAGGCTTGGTCGGCGGCGCGCACGGCGCTGTCCACCTGGGCCTCGGTGGCTTCGTTGATTTGCGCCAGGGCCGTACCCAGCGCCGGGTTGAGCACGGTCCAGGCCGGGCCTTGACCTGCGACCAGCTGGCCATTGATCAGCATCTGCGTTTGCATCGGGGGCTCCTCCAGTGTCATTTGCCACTGCCCGCGACGCTTTCGCCGCCGCGGGTCAGGTAATAGGCGCCAAGGATTGGCAGCATGGTCACCAGCATCACCAGCATGGCGACCACGTTGGTCACCGGCACGTCGCGCGGTCGGCTCAGCTGGTTGAGCAGCCAGATCGGCAGGGTGCGTTCGTGGCCGGCGGTGAAGGTGGTGACGATGATTTCATCGAACGACAGGGCAAAAGCCAGCATGCCGCCGGCCAGCAGCGCCGAGCCGAGGTTGGGCAGGATGATGTAGCGGAAGGTCTGCCAGCCATCGGCGCCCAGGTCCATCGACGCTTCGATCAGGTTTTGCGAGGTGCGCCGCAGGCGGGCGATCACGTTGTTGTAGACAATCACCACGCAGAACGTGGCGTGGCCGACCACGATGGTGAACACCCCGGGCTCTATCCCCAAGGTCTTGAACGCCGAGAGCAGGGCGATGCCGGTGATGATGCCGGGCAAGGCAATGGGCAGGATCAGCATCAGCGAAATGCTCTCTTTGCCGAAGAAGTTGCGCCGATACAGTGCGACTGACGCCAGTGTGCCGAGCACCAGGGCAATCAGCGTGGCCAGGCAGGCCACCTGCAGCGACAGCTTGATCGCCTCCAGCACATCGGGTCGGGCGAAGGCCACACCAATCCATTTCAGGGTGAAGCCCTTGGGCGGGAAGCTGAATGCCGCGTCTTCGGTGTTGAAGGCGTACAGGAAGATGATCAGGATCGGGAAATGCAGGAACAGCAGCCCGCCCCAAGCCGCCAGGCGCAGCCCTGTAGACGCTTTTTCAGAGTGCATCGAAGGCCCCCAGGCGCTTGACGATGGACAGGTACACCGCAATCAGCACGATGGGCACCAAGGTGAACGCGGCGGCCATCGGCATGTTGCCGATCGCCCCTTGCTGGGCATAGACCATGCTGCCGATGAAGTAGCCGGGCGGGCCGACCAGCTGCGGCACGATGAAGTCACCCAGGGTTAGCGAGAAGGTGAAGATCGAGCCGGCGGCGACGCCCGGGATCGACAGCGGCAGGATCACTTGCAAAAAGGTTTGCCCAGGCCGTGCGCCAAGGTCTGCCGAGGCTTGCAGCAGCGAAGGCGGCAGGCGCTCCAGCGCGGCCTGGATCGGCAGGATCATGAACGGCAGCCAGATGTACACGAATACCATGAAGCGCCCCAGGTGGGAGGTCGACAGCGTGCTGCCGCCCACACCGGGCACGGCCAGCAGCGCTTGCAGCAGGCCATCCAGGTGCAACTGCTGGACAAACCACTGGGCCACGCCGCCCTTGGCCAGCAGCAGGGTCCAGGCGTAGGTCTTGACGATGTAGCTGGCCCACATCGGCATCATCACCGCGATGTAGAAAAATGCCTTGGTCTTGCCGCTGGTATAGCGCGCCATGTAATAGGCGATGGGGAAGGCCAGTACCGCGCTGGCCAGCGACACTGCCACCGCCATGCCCAGGGTGCGCAGAATGATGTCGAAGTTCGACGGGTTGAACAGCGCGGCGAAGTTGCCCAGGGTCAGGTCCGGGGTCACCGCCATGGTGAAGTCGTCGAAGGTATAGAAGCCTTGCCACAGCAAGTTCAGCAACGAGCCCAGGTAGATTGCGCCGAACCAGGTCAGCGGGGGTATGAGCAGCAGTGCCAGGTAAAGGTTTGGGCGCCGGTACAGCAGGTTGGCCAGGCTGCGCAGTGTGCTCATTTCAGTGGGCCTCGGTTTCCTGCAGCACTGTCATGGCATCGCGTGGCCAGTGTGCCCGCACCCGTTGCCCGGGCTGCCAGGGGTGGGCTTGTGCTTGCCAGCGGTCGTTGGCCTGGCTTACCGCCAACAGCTGGCCACTGTCCAGTTGCAGCTCGTAGCGGGTGGCGCTGCCCTGGTACTGGATATCGCGCAACAGGCCGCTTACCTGCACTTCGTGGCTGGTCACCACAAGGTCGCCCAGGCGGATGTGCTCGGGGCGGATGGAGAAGGGCGCCGGGCTGCCGTTGAGCTGCATGGCCAGCTCGCCACGCACTACGTTGGACGTGCCGACGAATTCTGCGACGAAGGGGGTGGCGGGCTTCATGTACAGATTGCGCGGTGTGTCGACCTGTTCGATACGGCCGCGGTTGAACACCGCGACCCGGTCGGACATCGACAGGGCCTCGGTCTGGTCGTGGGTGACGAAGATGAAGGTGATGCCCAGCTGGCGTTGCAGCTTTTTCAGCTCGCCCTGCATCTGTTCGCGCAACTTAAGGTCCAGTGCGCCCAGCGGCTCATCCAGCAGCAATACCCGTGGGCGGTTGACCAGGGCGCGGGCCAGGGCCACGCGCTGGCGCTGGCCGCCAGACAGCTGCGCTGGCTTGCGCGCGCCATAGCCGGCCAGGGCCACCATGGCCAATGCTTCTTCGGCGCGGTTGTGGCGTTCGGCCTTGGCCACGCCTTTTACCTTCAGGCCGTAGGCGATGTTGTCCAGGACATTCATGTGCGGGAACAGGGCGTAGTCCTGGAACACAGTGTTGACGTCGCGCAGGTAGGGCGGCACCCCAGCGGCCTCGACACCGTGGATGCGGATCGAGCCGCTGGTGGGTTGCTCGAAGCCGGCGATCAGGCGCAGGCAGGTGGTCTTGCCCGAACCTGAAGGGCCGAGCATGGAGAAGAACTCGCCATCGATGATGTCGATGCTGACCTGGTCGACGGCCTTGACCTCGCCGAAGGTGCGGCAAACCTGGGTGAACTGGACGGCTAGGGGCATGCGTGGGCTCCGGACATCGATGTTTCTCCTGTTCCGGCCCCTTCGCGGGCAAGCCCGCTCCTACAGGCGGTGATCAGCCTGTGGGAGCGGGCTTGCCCGCGAAGGGGCCAGTACAGGCATTCAGGCAACCTCAGCGCCCACCCATGATCGCAATGTAATCCTGGGTCCAGCGGCTATACGGCACGAACTTGCCCCCCTGGGCCTGCGGGGTCTTCCAGAAGGCAATCTTGTCGAAATTGTCGAAACCGTTGGTCTTGCAACCTTCGGCCCCCAACAGTTCGCTGCCGGTGCATGCCGCCGGCACCGCCGGCAACGAGCCGAACCAGGCCGCCACATCACCTTGCACCTTCGGCTGCAATGACCAATCCATCCACTTGTAGGCGCAGTTGGGGTGCTTGGCTTCGCTGTGCAGCATGGTGGTGTCGGCCCAGCCGGTCGCGCCTTCCTTGGGAATGGTCGAGGCCACCGGCTGGTTTTCGCCCTTCAGGCCATTGACCATGTAACCCCAGGAGCTGGAGGCGACAACGCCTTCGTTCTTCACATCACTCATCTGCACCGTGGCGTCATGCCAGTAACGATGGATCAGCGGTTGCTGCTGGCGCAGCAGTTCCAGCACGGCCTTGTATTGCTCCTCGTTCAGCTCGTAGGGGTCCTTGATGCCCAGTTCGGGCTTGGTGGACTTCAGGTACAGCGCCGCGTCGGCGATATAGATCGGCCCGTCGTAGGCCTGCACGCGGCCCTTGTTGGGCTTGCCGTCGGGCAGGTTCTGCGGCTCGAACACCACACCCCAGCTGGTGGGGGCCTGCTTGAAGGTATTGGTGTTGTAAAGCAGCACGTTCGGCCCCCACTGATACGGGGTGCCGTACACCTGCTTGTCGACCACGTACCAGCCACCGTTCTGCAGGCGCGGGTCGATGTTCTTCCAGTTGGGGATCAGGGCGGTGTTGATCGGCTGCACGCGCTTGCCCACGATCAGCCGCAGCGAGGCATCGCCCGAGGCGGTGACCAGGTCATAACCGCCCTTGGTCATCAGGCTGACCATCTCGTCCGAGGTGGCGGCGGTCTTCACACTGACCTTGCAGCCGGTTTCCTTCTCGAAGCCGGTCACCCAGTCATAGGCCTTGTCGCTTTCACCGCGCTCGATATAGCCGGGCCAGGCGACGATATCCAGGCGCCCCTCGCCAGGCCCCAGGGCCTTGGGCGGTTCGGCAGCCTGCAGGCTGGCGCTGGCCAGCACGGCACCGGTCATGGCGCCGAGCAATGCGGTCTTGTGCACTGACATGGTGTTCCCTCTTTTTGGAGATCTTGTTCGGGGCAGTCATCAAGCAAGCCGTGAAGCAATTGTTATAAGCGTAGTGCGATCGCGCGAGGTATTGGCGATATCGAGTCTAGTTGGCTTTTTGCCAGCCAATGCAACATCCGGAAGCAAATCCGCGATGGCGTGCGTTCTGCCAAGCCTTACTCTGGCGGTTGAATCTTCTTGCGTGGAGACACATGAATGAACACTCGGGGCTTGCTTGATCAACTCCTCAAATCCGGCCAGCAGATGCTCGAAAAACAGGGGGGCGCCAACACGTCCGGCAGCGCTGGCGGTGGGCTTGGCGGGCTGTTGTCCGGTGCCGGTGGCGGCCTGTTGGGTGGCGGCGCTCTGGGCTTGTTGCTGGGCAGCAAGAAAGCCCGAAAATACGGCGGCAAAGCCCTGACCTATGGTGGCCTGGCCGCGCTGGGAGTGCTCGCCTACAAAGCCTACGGCAACTGGCAGGCCAATCAGCGCGGGGCCGCAGCCGAACCGCAAACCGTCGACCGCCTGCCGCCTGCACAGGTCGAGCAGCACAGCCAGGCGGTGCTGCGGGCGCTGGTGGCGGCGGCCAAGTCCGATGGCCATATCGACGAGCGCGAACGGGCGCTGATCGAGGGCGAGTTCACCCGCCTGGACAGCGACCGCGAGCTGCAGCACTGGCTGCACGCCGAGCTGAACAAGCCGCTGGACCCGGCCGAAGTGGCCCGCGCCGCGCAAACGCCGGAAATGGCCGCCGAGATGTACCTGGCCAGCGTGATGATGGTCGACCAGGAAAACTACATGGAACGTGCCTACCTCGACGAACTGGCCCGCCAACTGCGCCTGGACCCAGGCTTGCGTCAGGAGCTGGAAAGCCAGGTACGGCTTGCTGCGGGCCAATAACTGGGGGCTGCGTTGCAGCCCATCGCCGGCAAGCCAGCTCCCACAGGGTTATCACAACCTTCGACATTTCGCTGATACCTGTGGGAGCGGGCGTGCCCGCGAAGGGCTGCACAGCAGCCCCAGTGACATGTCCATCAGCAGGTATGCCTGTTTAGCCCTCACTTCACCCGCAAATCTGTAAGGCCTCTGGGCTATACTTCGGCGATTTTTCCCGCTCGTTGTGAATTCCTGAGGGCTGAATGTGAAAAACTGGACCTTGCGCCAACGGATCCTGGCAAGTTTCGCCGTGATCATCGCCATCATGCTGCTGATGATCGTGGCCGCCTACTCGCGGTTGGTGGCCATCGAAACTGCCGAACAGGCGGTGGGGACCGACAGCATTCCCGGGGTCTATTACAGCTCGATGATCCGCAGCGCCTGGGTCGACAGCTACGTCACCAGCCAGCAACTGGTGGGGCTGTCCAACCACCGTGAGATCACTTCAGCCGACATGGAGCTGTTCAAAAGCTTCGAAGACCGGCTCAAGCAGCACATGGCCAGCTACCAGGCTACCATCCAGGACAAGGACGACCAGACCCGCTTCGAGAGCTTCGTGCAACTGGAAGAGAACTACCTCAGGATCGTCAATCAGGTGCTGGATGCATATCGCCAGCACAACTACGCCGAAGCTGAACGGCTGATCATGGAGGTGCTGACGCCGGCCTGGGTGGAAGGGCGCAAGCACCTTAATGAAGTGATCGAATTCAATCGGGCGTCTGCCGCCTCCGCCACCAGCGAGATTGTCAGCGCCGTGAGCACGGCCAAAGGCAGCATGGTGGTTTCGCTGCTGCTGGCCATCGTCGCGGCCGCCATTTGTGGCCTGTTGCTGATGCGTGCCATCACCGCTCCCATGCAGCGCATTGTCCATGCGCTCGACAGGTTGCGCTCGGGTGACCTGAGCATGCGCCTGAGCCTGGACCGCAAGGACGAGTTCGGCGCCATCGAAAGCGGGTTCAACGAAATGGCCGAGGCACTGGCCAACCTGGTGGCACAGGCACAGCGTTCGTCGGTGCAGGTGACCACGTCGGTTACCGAAATTGCCGCCACGTCCAAGCAACAGCAGGCCACTGCCACCGAAACGGCAGCTACTACCACCGAAATCGGCGCCACCTCGCGGGAAATTGCGGCCACTTCACGTGATCTGGTGCGGACCATGACCGAAGTCACCTCCGCCGCTGATCAGGCTTCCAGCCTGGCCGGCTCCGGCCAGCAGGGGCTGGCGCGCATGGAAGAGACCATGCACCAGGTGATGGGCGCCGCCGACCTGGTCAACGCCAAGCTCGGTATCCTCAACGAGAAGGCCAGCAACATCACTCAGATGGTGGTAACCATCGTCAAGGTTGCCGACCAGACCAACCTGCTGTCGCTGAACGCCGCCATCGAAGCGGAAAAGGCCGGCGAGTACGGCCGTGGCTTTGCTGTGGTGGCCACCGAAGTGCGCCGCCTTGCCGACCAGACCGCCGTGGCCACCTACGACATCGAGCAGATGGTGCGTGAAATCCAGTCGGCGGTATCGGCCGGGGTCATGGGCATGGACAAGTTCTCCGAAGAAGTACGCCGTGGCATGTTCGAAGTGCAGCAGGTGGGCGAGCAGCTCAGCCAGATCATTCACCAGGTACAGGCCTTGGCGCCGCGCGTGCTGATGGTCAACGAAGGCATGCAGGCCCAGGCCACCGGTGCCGAGCAGATCAACCAGGCGCTGGCCCAGCTCAGCGATGCCAGTACCCAGACCGTCGAGTCGCTGCGCCAGGCCAGTTTTGCCATCGATGAACTGAGCCAGGTGGCCGCCGGCCTGCGTGGCGGCGTGTCGCGCTTCAAAGTCTGACCGCGATGAACGACTTGCAACCGCGCACCACACCCGTGCACAACGTCAAGGGTGAGTTGTACCTGCAGTTTCGCCTCAGGGAGCAGCGCTTTGCCCTGAGCGTACACGAGGTGATCGAGGTGCTGCCGCGCCAGCCGCTCAAGCCGATTGCCCAGGCACCTGCCTGGGTCGCGGGCATCCTCGCCCATCGCGGCCAACTGGTCCCGGTGATCGACCTTGCCGCGCTGAGTTTTGGCCAACCTGCGGCGCAACGCACCAGTACGCGCCTGGTGCTGGTGCACTACCGTGGCAGCCTGCAGCTTGGCCTGATCCTGGAACAGGCCACTGAAACCCTGCGTTGCCAACCCGACGAGTTCCAGCCCTATGGCGTGGACACGGGCGAAGCGCCATATCTGGGCCCGGTGCGCCAGGATGCTCTGGGCCTGCTGCAGCGCATCGAAGTCAATGACCTGCTGACCGACGCCGTGCACCAATTGCTGTACACGCAAGACCCGACAGGGATGCTTACATGAACGAGCAGCGTTTTTTCCGCTTCCTGCGTGAGCGTATCGGCCTGGACGTGGAGTCGGTGGGCGCGCCCATGGTCGAACGCGCACTGCGCCAGCGTTGCGTTGCCGTGGGCGCGACGGACCTGGAAGATTACTGGCTGCGTCTGCAGCAGTCGACGGATGAGCAACAAGCGCTGATCGAAGCGGTGATCGTCCCGGAAACCTGGTTTTTCCGATATCCCGAATCCTTCACGGCACTGGGCAGCCTGGCCCACAAACGCCAGGCCCAACTGGCGGGCGCGCGGCCACTGCGATTGCTCAGCCTGCCTTGCTCAACCGGCGAGGAACCCTATTCGCTGGCCATGGCCTTGCTCGACGCCGGCATGGCGCCGGGGGCATTCATCATTGATGGCATGGACATCAGCCCCAACTCGGTAGCCAAGGCCGGGCAGGCTGTGTATGGCCGCAATGCTTTCCGTGGCAGCGAACTGGGCTTTCGCGAACGCTATTTCGATGCGCTGGACGAAGGCCACCGCCTGCATGAACGGGTACGTCAGCAGGTCAGCCTGCAGGTGGGCAATGTGCTTGACCCGGCGTTGGCCAGCCGCGATGGGCTGTATGACTTCGTGTTCTGCCGCAATCTGTTGATCTATTTCGACGTGCCTACCCAACAGCGTGTGTTCGAAGTGCTCAAGCGCCTGCTGCATCCACAGGGTGTGCTGTTCATCGGCCCGGCCGAAGGCAGCTTGTTGGCACGCCTGGGCATGCGTCCGCTAGGGATCGCCCAGTCGTTTGCCTATGTGCGCCAGCAAGGTAACAGCACCCCGTTGCCGGCGACACCCGCCCAGCCCGCGAGGCGGACGCTGGCGACTTTACCCGCATCAGGTTATCCGCCGCCCGGCGTGCCGATGCGGCGCCCGCTGCGGGTGCTGCCGGCGGTGACCCGTCCTGCGCCAGCCCATGAACACAAGCCCGAGGCCGCCAGCGAGTTGCTGGCCAGCATTGCCCGGCTGGCCAATGCCGGCGCCAGCGAACAGGCGCGTGAAGAATGCCAGCGCTACCTGAAGCAGTATCCGCCGTCCGCCCAGGTGTACTACTGGCTGGGGCTGCTCAGTGATACCGAGGGCGATGCGCAGCAGGCGCTGACCCACTATCGCAAGGCCCTGTACCTGGAACCACAGCACCCCGAAGCGCTGGTGCACCTGGCCGCCTTGCTGGCGGCCCAGGGCGATCTGGCCGGCGCCCGGCGCCTGCAGGATCGCGCAGTGCGGGCTGGTCGGGAGCCTGAACGATGAACACTGAATCCGCGTTGCAATTGCTCGCCGAGGATGACGCGCACATCGACGACTGCTGGAACCGTATTGGCGTGCACGGCGACAAGCAGTGCCCGCTGCTGGAGCGGCATGTTCATTGCCGCAATTGCGAGGTGTATGCCGCTGCAGCTACGCGTTTGCTCGACCGCTATGCGCTGATGCCGGATCACCAGGCAGCAGCGGTACAACAGGTCGAAGAAAACACCGGCCGCTCCATGCTGCTATTTCGACTGGGCGAAGAATGGCTGGCGCTGGCCACTGCCAGCCTCGCCGAAATCGCCCCGCTGCAGGCTGTGCATTCGCTGCCGCACCAGCGCTCGCGGCTGCTGCGGGGGGTTGCCAATGTGCGCGGTGCGTTGGTCCCATGCCTGTCGCTAGCTGATTTGCTGGGTGTGCAGGCCGGCACCGCCGAGCAACGGAGCGGTCGGGCCATGCCCCGCATGCTGATTCTGGCTGCCGCAGGTGGGCCTGTAGTGATGGCCGTCGAGGAAATCGACGGTATCCACCGGCTCGACCCATTGCTGCTGGGCAGCGGCCAGGACGCCTCACGCTTCACCGCTGCTGTCCTGCAGTGGCGCGGCCGCAGCGTGCGGGTGCTGGACGATCAACACCTACTGTCTGCCGTGCAGCGGAGCCTGTCATGACCCCAGAGCAAATGCGCGACGCATCGTTGCTCGAACTGTTCAGCCTGGAGGCCGAGGCGCAGACCCAGGTGCTGAGTGCTGGCTTGATGGCACTGGAACGCAACCCCACCCAGGCCGACCAGCTTGAGGCGTGCATGCGTGCCGCTCACTCGCTCAAGGGGGCCGCGCGCATCGTCGGGGTGGATGCTGGTGTCAGCGTTGCCCACGTCATGGAAGATTGCCTGGTGGCGGCGCAGGAAGGTCGGCTGCGGCTGACCGCCGAGCACATTGACACACTGTTGCAGGGGACCGACCTGCTGATGCGTATCGCCACGCCAGGCGATGCCGCGGCGCAGGCGACCTTGCCGGTGTTTCTTGCGCAGATGGCCAGCCTGCTCGACCCGGGCGCTGCGATGCCTGCACCGCCGCTGGCTGCACCCGTGGTCCCAGAGCCGCCGTTGGCAAGCTTGCCGTCTGCCCCCCCGGTATTGCCAGCCGAACCGCCGGAGCCAGAGGCAGAGCCCGAGCCGATTCTGCAGCGCAAGGCTGGCAAGCGCGCAGGCGAAGGTGCCGAGCGGGTACTGCGTGTCACCGCCGACCGCCTCAATAGTCTGCTCGACCTGTCCAGCAAGTCGCTGGTGGAAACCCAGCGGCTCAAGCCTTACCTGGCCACCCTGCAACGCCTCAAACGCATGCACGGCCAAGGCATGCAGGCGCTCGACGGCTTGCGCCTGCAACTCGAGGACAGTGGCCAGAGCAGCGAGGTGCTCGAAGCCCTGGCGCAAACCCAGCGTCTGCTGGCGGAAACCCAGCAGATCCTGCAGCAGCAGGCGGCCGACCTGGACGAGTTCGGCTGGCAGGCCAGCCAGCGTGCGCAGTTGCTGTATGACACGGCCCTGGCTTGCCGCATGCGGCCGTTTGCCGACGTGCTGACCGGGCAGAGCCGCATGGTCCGCGACCTGGGCCGTTCGCTGGGCAAGCCGGTGCGGTTGGTGGTGGAAGGGGAGAAAACCCAGGTCGATCGCGATGTGCTGGAAAAGCTCGAAGCACCGCTGACGCACCTGTTGCGCAATGCCGTCGACCACGGCATCGAATTGCCCCAGCGGCGCCTGCTGGCGGGCAAGCCCGACGAAGGCGTGATCCGCCTGCGGGCTTCGCACCAGGCCGGCATGCTCAGCCTGGAGCTGATCGACGATGGCGCCGGTATCGACCTGGAGCGCCTGCGCAGCAGCATCGTCGAGCGTGCCCTGTCGCCCGCCGACACTGTGGCGCGCATGAGCGAGGCGGAACTGCTGACGTTCCTGTTCCTGCCTGGTTTCAGCCTGCGCGACACGGTCACCGAGGTGTCCGGGCGCGGTGTGGGGCTGGATGCGGTGCAGCACATGATCCGCGAGCTGCGCGGCTCGATAGAGCTGACCCAGGTGGCGGGGCAGGGCTGCCGCTTCCACCTGCAGGTACCGCTGACCTTGTCGGTGGTACGTAGCCTGGTTGTCGAGGTGGGCGGTGAAGCCTACGCCTTCCCGCTGGCCCATATCGAACGCACGCTGGAGGTGACCGCCGAGCAGATCGTACAGATCGAAGGGCGCCAGCATTTCTGGCATGAAGGCCGGCATATCGGCCTGGTGGCAGCCAGCCAGTTGCTCAACCGCCCGGCCGGGCAAAGCGACGAAGCCAGCCTGCGCGTGGTGGTGATCCGCGAGCGCGAGCAACTGTATGGCGTGGCCGTGGAGCGGCTGGTGGGCGAGCGGGTGCTGGTGGTGATGCCACTCGACCCACGGCTGGGCAAGGTGCAGGACATTTCCTCTGGCGCTTTGCTCGATGATGGCTCGGTGGTACTGATCGTCGATGTCGAAGACTTGCTGCGCTCGGTGGAAAAACTGCTCAGCACCGGCAGCCTGGAACGCGTCGAGCGCGGCAGCAGCGGTGCCCGCGGCGTGGTCCGTAAACGCATCCTGGTGGTCGACGACTCGCTGACCGTGCGCGAGCTGCAGCGCAAGCTGCTGGGCAACCGCGGCTACGATGTGGCGGTGGCGGTAGATGGCATGGACGGCTGGAACGCCTTGCGCGGCGAGGACTTCGACCTGCTGATCACCGACATCGACATGCCGCGCATGGACGGCATCGAGCTGGTCACCCTGGTTCGCCGCGACCAGCGCCTGCAGTCGCTGCCGGTAATGGTGGTGTCCTATAAAGACCGTGAGGAAGACCGACGGCGTGGCCTGGATGCAGGCGCCGACTACTATTTGGCAAAGGCCAGTTTCCACGACGATGCGTTGCTGGATGCTGTGGTGGAGCTGATCGGAGGTGCTCAGGGATGAAGATCGCCATCGTCAATGACATGCCCATGGCCGTCGAGGCGCTGCGCCGGGCGGTCGCCCTGGAGCCTGCTCACCAGGTGGTGTGGGTGGCCAGCAACGGCGCCGAGGCGGTGCAGCGCTGCGCCGAGCAATTGCCGGACCTGATCCTGATGGACCTGATCATGCCGGTAATGGACGGCGTGGAGGCCACCCGGCGGATCATGGCCGAAACCCCGTGCGCCATCGTCATCGTCACGGTGGACCGCAAACAGAATGTGCACAGGGTGTTCGAGGCCATGGGACATGGTGCCCTCGACGTGGTCGATACCCCGGCGCTGGGCGCTGGCGATGCCCGCGAAGCGGCGGCACCGCTGCTGCGCAAGATCCTCAATATCGGCTGGTTGGTCGGCCAGCAGCGCAGCCCTGCCGCAAAGCCGGTTGCCGCGCCCGTGCGCGAGGCTTCCCAGCGTCGCGGGCTGGTGGCGATCGGCTCGTCTGCGGGTGGCCCGGCGGCCCTCGAAGTGCTGCTCAAGGGTTTGCCGGCAGCGTTTCCGGCGGCCATCGTGCTGGTCCAGCATGTGGACCAGGTGTTTGCCGCAGGGATGGCCGAATGGCTCAGCAGCGCAGCAGGCCTGCCGGTGCGCCTGGCCCGCGAAGGCGAGCCGCCGCAGCCGGGCCAGGTGTTGCTGGCAGGCACAAACCACCACATTCGCCTGCTACAGAATGGCCAACTGGCCTACACTGCCGAGCCTGTCAATGAAATCTATCGGCCATCGATCGATGTGTTCTTCGAAAGCGTGGCACGTTACTGGAATGGCGATGCGGTCGGCGTGCTGCTCACCGGTATGGGCCGCGACGGCGCCCAGGGCCTGAAGCTGATGCGTCAGCAGGGCTTTCTGACCATTGCCCAGGACCAGGCCAGCAGCGCAGTGTACGGCATGCCCAAGGCTGCTGCGGCCATTGATGCCGCGGTGGAAATTCGCCCGCTTGAACGCATCGCCGGGCGCTTGATGGACTTTTTCGCAAAATGACGAAATGTAATGAATCACGCCGCCAGGCCGGCAGTGATCGGGTGAACAGGTATGAATGAATTACCGATCGAGGGTTTTCCCACCACCAACGAGAACTCGGCGATGGTGCTGCTGGTCGACGACCAGGCCATGATCGGCGAGGCGGTGCGGCGGGGGCTGGCCAATGAAGACAACATCGACTTCCACTTCTGTGCCGATCCGCACCAGGCGGTGCTACAGGCCATGCGCATCAAGCCCACGGTAATCCTCCAGGACCTGATCATGCCTGGTCTTGACGGTCTGACCCTGGTGCGCGAATACCGCAACAACCCGGCCACTCAGGACATCCCGATCATCGTCCTGTCGACCAAGGAAGATCCGCTGGTGAAGAGCGCGGCGTTTGCCGCCGGGGCCAACGACTATCTGGTCAAGCTGCCGGATACCATCGAACTGGTCGCGCGTATTCGCTACCACTCACGCTCCTACCTCACGCTGTTGCAACGCGACGAGGCCTACCGCGCCTTGCGCGTCAGCCAGCAGCAACTGCTCGATTCCAACCTGATGCTGCAGCGGCTGATGAACTCCGATGGCCTGACCGGGCTGTCCAATCGCCGCCACTTCGACGAGTACCTGGAGCTGGAATGGCGCCGCGCCATGCGGGAACAGCAGCAGCTGTCGTTGCTGATGATCGATGTGGATTATTTCAAGGCCTACAACGACAGCTTCGGTCACCTTGCCGGCGACGAGGCTTTGCGTCAGGTAGCCGAGGCGATCCGTGGCTCGTGCTCGCGGCCGACCGACCTGCCGGCCCGCTATGGTGGCGAGGAGTTTGCGCTGGTGCTGCCCAATACGTCGCCCGGCGGGGCACGCCTGGTGGCCGAGAAGCTGCGCCAGACCGTGCTGGCCCTGGGCATCCCGCACACCGCTCCGGCTGCCGATGCCCGCCTGACCGTGAGCATTGGCCTGGCCACCCAGACCCCGGCCGTCGGCAGCCACTGCCGGCTGTTGATCTCGGCGGCGGACAAAGGCTTGTACCAGGCCAAGAACAGCGGGCGTAACCAGGTTGGCATTGCCTGACGGCAGGTACGCCGCTGCCATGGGGTAAATACGGCGCTCCGGTCGCCCGGCGGGTCTGCCGTCGTGCAGCGGACTCGGTTATACTCGCAGGCTTTTCACCGAATTCGCACGAGTAGCCAGCCCATGGAAATCCAACCGATCCTGAACACCATCAAGGACCTCACCGAGCGTTCCCAGTCCATTCGGGGGTATCTTTGACTACGATCACAAGCATGACCGCCTGATCGAAGTCAACCGCGAGCTGGAAGACCCCAACGTCTGGAACAAGCCCGAGTACGCCCAGGCCCTGGGCCGCGAGCGTGCCATGCTGGCACAGGTCGTCGAGACCCTGGACAAGCTGTCCAATGGCCTGTCCGACTGCAAGGACCTGCTCGACATGGCTGTCGAGGAAGAGGACGAAAGCGCTGTCAGCGACGTCGAGACCGAGCTGCAGGGCCTGGAAGAGTCCCTGGCGCAGCTTGAGTTCCGTCGCATGTTCAGCGGCGAAATGGACATGAACAACGCCTACCTGGATATCCAGGCCGGCTCCGGCGGTACCGAGGCGCAGGACTGGGCCAACATCCTGCTGCGCATGTACCTGCGCTGGGCCGACAAGCGTGGTTTTGACGCCACCATCATCGAGCTTTCCGAAGGTGAAGTCGCCGGCATCAAGGGCGCCACCGTGCACATCAAGGGCGAGTATGCCTTCGGCTGGCTGCGTACCGAAATCGGTGTGCACCGCCTGGTGCGCAAGAGCCCGTTCGACTCCGGTGCCCGTCGCCACACCTCGTTCTCGGCGGTATTCGTGTCGCCCGAAATCGACGACAAGGTCGAGATCGAGATCAACCCGTCCGACCTGCGCATCGACACCTACCGTTCCTCCGGTGCCGGTGGTCAGCACGTTAACACCACCGACTCGGCCGTACGTATTACCCACGTGCCGACCAACACCGTGGTGGCCTGTCAGAACGAACGCTCCCAGCACGCCAACAAAGACACCGCCATGAAAATGCTGCGGGCCAAGTTGTACGAGCTGGAAATGCAGAAGCGCAATGCTGCTTCGCAGGCGCTGGAAGACAGCAAGTCGGACATCGGCTGGGGCCACCAGATCCGTTCCTACGTACTGGATGACTCGCGCATCAAAGACCTGCGCACAGGCGTAGAGCGCAGCGACTGCCAGAAAGTGCTGGACGGTGACCTCGACCAGTACCTGGAAGCAAGCCTCAAGCAAGGGCTGTAAGCCGCACTCCACTGCCGCGATACCTGGCTACCCGCCGGTATCGCGTGCCCTGCCCGAATAGGGCAACGAATACCTGATGGAAAGAATGACGACATGAGCGACCTCAAGACCGAATCGCAAGACCTGCAACAGGAAGAAAATGCCCTGATCGCCCTGCGCAAGGAAAAACTTGCCGCCGAGCGCGCCAAAGGCAACGCCTTCCCCAACGACTTCCGTCGCGACAGCTACTGCAACGACCTGCAGAAACAGTACGCGGACAAGACCAAGGAAGAGCTGGAAGCAGCCGCGATCCCGGTCAAGGTTGCCGGCCGTATCATGCTCAACCGTGGCTCGTTCATGGTGATCCAGGACATGACCGGTCGTATCCAGGTCTACGTCAACCGCAAGACCCTGCCAGAAGAAACCCTGGCCGCAGTCAAGACCTGGGACCTGGGCGACATCATCAGCGCCGAAGGCACACTGGCCCGTTCCGGCAAGGGCGACCTGTACGTCGAAATGACCAACGTGCGTCTGCTGACCAAGTCGCTGCGCCCGCTGCCCGACAAGCACCATGGCCTGACCGACACCGAGCAGCGCTACCGCCAGCGTTACGTCGACCTGATGGTCAACGAAGAAACCCGCCACACGTTCCGTGTGCGTTCGCAGGTGATCTCGCACATTCGCAAGTTCCTCATCGAGCGTGACTTCCTCGAAGTTGAAACGCCAATGCTGCAGACCATCCCGGGCGGCGCGGCGGCCAAGCCGTTCGAAACCCACCACAACGCCCTGGACATGGCCATGTTCCTGCGTATCGCGCCGGAGCTGTACCTCAAGCGCCTGGTGGTCGGTGGCTTTGAAAAGGTGTTCGAGATCAACCGCAACTTCCGTAACGAAGGTGTTTCGACGCGTCACAACCCTGAATTCACCATGCTCGAGTTCTACCAGGCCTACGCCGATTACCGCGACAACATGGACCTCACCGAGGAACTGTTCCGCGAGCTGGCACAGCTTGTACTGGGCTCTACCGACGTGCCGTACGGCGACAAGGTGTTCCACTTCGGCGAGCCGTTCGTGCGCCTGTCGGTGTTCGACTCGATCCTCAAGTACAACCCGGAACTGACCGCTGCCGACCTGCAGGACGTTGACCGCGCCCGCGACATCGCCAAGAAGGCCGGTGCCAAGGTGCTGGGCCACGAAGGCCTGGGCAAGCTGCAGGTGATGATTTTCGAAGAGCTGGTCGAGCACAAGCTGGAGCAGCCGCACTTCATCACCGAGTACCCGTTCGAAGTGTCGCCGCTGGCCCGTCGTAACGACGACAACCCGGCTGTCACCGACCGCTTCGAGCTGTTCATCGGTGGCCGCGAAATCGCCAACGCCTACTCCGAGCTCAACGATGCCGAGGACCAGGCCGAGCGCTTCCTGGCCCAGGTGGCCGAGAAGGACGCCGGTGACGACGAAGCCATGCACTACGATGCCGACTTCGTGCGTGCGCTGGAATACGGCATGCCGCCGACCGCCGGTGAAGGCATCGGTATCGACCGGCTGGTGATGCTGTTGACCAACTCGCCGTCGATCCGCGACGTGATCCTGTTCCCGCACATGCGTCCACAGGCCTGAGTGAATTGAACAAGCCGCCTTTCGAGGCGGCTTTTTCTTGCCTGAAGCTTTATGTTGGCTGTACTGGTCTCTTCGCGGGCACGCCCGCTCCTACAGGTCTTGCAAATACCCTGAATGATGCGGGGTCCCTGTGGGAGCGGGCGTGCCCGCGAAGAGGCCGGCACTGATGAAACACTGCCCATGAGGTATCCCCCGTGACACCCGCCATGCCTGATCAAGGCGCCGCCGGCATCGCTACCGCCGTCGCCGAAAACGTGCAATACCAAGGTCGCAAGACTGCCCGCCAAGGCAGCGAACAGCGCCGCCAGCTGATCCTCGACGCCGCCATGCGCATCGTTGTGCGCGATGGGGTTCGCGGTGTGCGCCACCGTGCGGTAGCCGCCGAGGCCGCTGTGCCGCTGTCGGCCACCACCTACTACTTCAAGGACATCGAGGACCTGCTCACCGACACCTTCGCCCAATATGTCGAGCGCAGTGCCGCCTACATGGCCAAACTGTGGGCCAACACCGAGGTGGTGTTGCGCCAGTTGCTGGCCCAGGGCGACGGCAGCCCGCAGGCACGGGCGCGGCTGGCTGACGAAGTGGCGCGCATGACTGCCGACTATGTGCAGCGGCAACTGCTGAACCGCCGCGATTTCCTGATGGCCGAACAGGCCTTTCGCCAGGAAGCGCTGCTGTGTCCACGCCTGGCTGAGCTGGTACGTGCCCACGAGCAGATCCTGCTGCACGGCACCCGGCAATTGTTGCAGGTGGTGGGATCGCGGCAACCGGAACAGGACGCCCAGATGTTGACGGCGATTATCGAGCAGATGGAATATCAGGGCCTGCTCAAGGATGCGAACGCGCAAGCCGATGGGCAGATGCTCGCTATGCTTACCCGATACCTGCAGCTGGTGCTGGCATCGGCCTGAGCCGAGACCGATTTTTCAAGGAGAACCTGATGAAAGCCTGGCGTGTGGTGTTGTTGACTCTGTCATTCCTGCTGCTGGGCGGTTGTCTGGTGACCTTCCATGAGCCTTTGCCCAGCAACCAGGCGGCGCCCAAGGCCCTGCTCGGCAAGTGGAGCAGCAAGGACGCCTGGGGCGAGCCGTTGAAGCTGACCATCAGCCGCAGCGGCGGCGGTGCCTACAAGGCGGTGGCCACGGCCAAGGGCAAGGCGCCTGAGGAATACGTGTTCACCGTTTCGCGCCACGGTAACCGCTGGTACCTGTCGGCAGGCGTGCCCAAGCGCCTGGGGGGCAACTTCCTGATCGGCGGTTTCGACATCGTCGAGGGCAAGGAGCTGGTGGTCTACAACCTGGATGTCGAGCAGGTGCAGCAGGCGGTGGACAAAAAGGAACTGACCGGGCGCAGTACCGAGGTGCCGGAAGACAACGGTGACGGCGTGCTGATCGACAGCCCGTCGGCGCGTGTGCTGGCCTACCTGGACGACCCGGCCAACTCCGATTTGTTCGTCGAAGTGGCGCGGTTCCAGCGTACTGGCAAGTAGTGACCTGTGCCGGCCTCTTCGCGGCTAAAGCCGCTCCCACAGGTACTGCATCAGGCTTGAGACCTGTGCGGTCCCCGTGGGAGCGGCTTTAGCCGCGAAGAGGCCGGCACAGGCAACACAAGGCTTGGCTCATTGTTGCAATAAGGAGTCCCCAGTGGACGAATACCAGCAAACCATCCGTGCCCTGTCTGACCGCATCGTGGCGGCACAGACCCCGATCCGGGTGCTGGACGCGGTGAAGTGGGACGACAACATTCGTCAGGGCTTCCTCAAGGGCAAGGGCAAGGAGCCGCCGGCCGTCGACCGTGCCTATTACCAGTCGCGCCCGCTGTCGTTCGACTCCGGCGCGGTCAAGGCCGAGTTCCAGGGCATCGAGCGCGACATCATCCGCCAGCTTGGCCAGTTCAACCCGGTCGGGCAGATCATGAAGCGCATGTGCCGCGAATACCGCATGGTGGTGCGTATGCTCGAAGCGCGCGGTACCGAGGACTTTGGCCTTATCTCCCAGGAGCTGTATGGTGCTGCCTCCGATGCCTTCCATGCCGGTGACCCGACCCTGGCCGACCTCGGCCTGATGCTGTCGGACTACCTGAACAACATCGATGGCCGTGGCGACCTGAAGGACGAACCGAAAAACCTCACCGCCAAGGAGGCCGTGGAGATCCTCCAGCACCGGCTGAACAAGGTGTTCGGCGAGGCCGAGGGAACCATCCGCGTGTTCGAGTCCGACGGTATCGTCGCCGATGCGGCGGCCGGTGCCGACTACATCAAGGTGCGCGCCGATGCCATGTTCAACGCGCGCGACGTGCGCGCCCTGGAGGTACACGAAGGGCTGGTGCATGTCGGCACCACGCTCAATGGCCTGAACCAGCCGATCTGCACCTTCCTGGCCAAGGGGCCGCCCTCGTCGACGGTTACCCAGGAAGGCCTGGCCATCCTCATGGAGGTGATTGCCTTTGCTTCCTACCCTAGCCGTCTGCGCAAGCTCACCAACCGCACCCGCGCCATCCACATGGTCGAGGAGGGCGCCGATTTCCTCCAGGTGTTCGATTTCTTCCGTGAGCAAGGCTTCGAGATCGCGCAGAGCTACAGCAATGCCAGCCGGGTGTTCCGCGGTTCGGTGCCCAATGGCCTGCCATTCACCAAGGATTTGTCCTACCTCAAGGGCTTCATCATGGTTTACAACTACATTCAGTTGGCCGTGAAAAAAGGCAAGCTCGAACAGATCCCGTTGCTGTTCTGTGGCAAGACCACCCTGGAAGACATGCGCACCCTGCGCCAACTGGTGGAGGAGGGCCTGGTCGAGCCGCCCAAGTACCTGCCCGAGCAGTTCCGCGACCTTAACGCGCTGTCGGCCTGGATGTGCTTCTCCAACTTCCTCAACCACCTGAGCCTGGACCGTATTGAAGCCGACTACGCGAACATTCTCTGACCGCTGCCGCCTGCTGGCGCTTGGCTTGCTGCTGTTGGGCCTGAGTGGCTGCAGCAGCTTGCTGTTCTACCCCGAGCGCGGTCAGGCGTTCACCCCCGAGCGCGCCAAACTCGCCTACCGCGATGTCACCCTTGTGACGTCGGACGGCCTGCGGTTGCACGGCTGGTGGTTGCCGGCCAAGGCCGGCGTCGAGGTCAAGGGTACGGTGCTGCATTTGCACGGTAACGGCGGCAACCTGCCCGGGCACCTGGGGGGCAGCTACTGGCTGCCGGAGCAGGGTTACCAGGTGCTGATGATCGATTACCGCGGGTACGGCTTGTCGCAGGGCACGCCGAGCCTGCCAAACGTGTACGAAGATATCGCCGCTGCCATGGCCTGGCTGGACCAGGCCCCCGAGGTAAAGGGCAAGCCACTGGTGCTGCTGGGGCAAAGCCTAGGCGGGGCCATGGCCATTCACTACCTGGCGGCCCATCCCGAGCAGCGTCAGCGGTTCAGTGCGCTGGTGTTTGATGGGGTGCCAGCCAGTTACCGTTCAGTCGGGCGTTTTGCCCTCAGCACCTCGTGGATGACCTGGCCGTTACAGGTGCCGCTGTCGTGGCTGGTGCCGGACGGCGACAGCGCAATCCGTTCGATCGAGCAGCTCAGCAGCCCGCCCAAGCTGTTCTTCCACAGCATTGACGATAACCTGGTGCCGATGGACAACGGCATCCGCCTGTACCAGCACGCGCCACCGCCGCGGGTGCTGCAATTGACCCGTGGTGGCCACGTACAGACCTTCGCCGACCCCACGTGGCGCCAGGTGATGCTGCGTTTTCTTGATGACCCCAGCCATTTCAACGGCCTGCGGCGCCTGGCCGAAGTGCCCAATTACCCTGACGAGAACAACAAGCAATGAGTGAAGAACGCAACGCCATCCCGCTGATCCTGACCGGCGTCGGCAGCATCATCGTGACGGTGGGGGCCTTGTGGTACTACGGTTACCTGCATTTTGCCAAACCGGCGGATGCCCTGTTGTTGCAGGACTTCACCATGCTCAAGACGATTCCGGGCGAGGACTACAAGGTTTCGCTGGACCCGGCACCGCAAGTGGCCCAGTGCGTCGATGGCGTGCTGGTATTGTTCGACACCGAGCAGAAAGGCCTGACCGGGGTGCTGGTGGACAACCGCAAGCGTGCGGTGCGCTGCATGGGCGAGGAAACCCCGAAGCAGGTGAAGTGAGTGTTCGGCGCAGCATTTTGGGCGCCTGCGAGATCGAGCGCCGCGCGGGCGGCGCTCGATCTCGCAGGCGCCAGAACGCCATCGGCGGACAAAGAAAAACCCCGCGTCGATCGCGGGGCTTTCTGTTCAGCTAGCCAGCCTTAACGCTGAACCTGGCTCATCGAGCGCGGTGCCACTGGCTGGTTGTCGTTGGAGATGGTCACCTCCACCCGACGGTTTTGCGCGCGGCCCGAATTGCTGCCGTTGTCCGCGACCGGGTACTCCTTGCCATAGCCCTGGGCGACGATGCGCGCCGGGTCTACGCCTGCACGTACCAGTGCCATGCGCACGCTGTTGGCACGGCGCTCGGACAGGCTCTGGTTGTAGTTGGCCGAGCCGACGCTGTCGGTGTAGCCCTCTACGATCACCTTGCGCTCCGGGTTTTCCTGGAGGAACTGGGCCAGTTTGGTGATGTTCGGGTAGGCGTTGCTCTTGAGTTCGGCTTTGTTGAAGTCGAACAGCACGTCGCCGAAGGTCACCAGCGTACCGCGGTCGGTCTGCTTGGCATTCAGGCTGTCCTGAAGCTTGGCGATCTGTGCGTCGCGGGCGTCCAGCTTGGCCTGGGCGCGCTGGGCCGAGGCGTTCTTCAACTCACCTTCGGCAGTACGCAGGGCAATGGTCTGCTTGGCCACTTCGACACGCTGGTTGGTCAGATAGGCCAGTTGGTCGACCTTCTTCTCGTCTTCACGGTCCATGTAAGCCTTGTCGGCTTTGTTCAGCCAATCCTGGGCATCTTTGGTCTCCAGTGCGGCGACTTTGCTTGCTTGCGGGTCGCTCTGCAGCGAGGAGAAGTTGGTACGGGCCGCTTCCAGATTGGCATTCGGGTCGTGCGAGCAGGCAGCAAGACCGACGCTGAGGGCCAGCAGGGCGGGAATCATGACGTGTTTGCGCATAGTGTTCATCCTTTGATCGAGTGCGAAGGCTAAGGTTGGCGGGGCAGGGCTCACTGAGCGCTGCGCAGGCCTTCCTCACGTACGTCCTGAACGCCCTGGCGGGCATCCTGCACGGCCTTCTGGGCCTTGGCCGCCTGGGCCTTGCGTTCGGCGAGGCGTGCGTCCCACTCGGCCTGTTGGGCCAGGCGCTTGGCCTCGTCGTACTTCTTGTCGTGCATGGCGATTTCGGCTTGCTTGAACTTGTCCTGGGCCGCTTTCATTTCCACGGCGGCGAACTCGGTGCCCCCCGCGCTGACGGCAGAGTTCACGGCGGACTGGGTAACGGCATACTGCTCGGTGGGCGGGTTGCCCGCACAGCCGGCCAGGACCAGGCTACTGCCCAGGGCCAGCGCGGCCAGCTTGAACCCGCGCACATGAGTAGATGACAGTTTGCTAGTGCGGGTCTTCATGGTGGTCAGCTCCATTGGATCACTCCTGATAACGACGATGTCCGTAGCAGTCCATCGCTCAATCCCTGACAAAACCGTGCGCTTCAGCTGAACGGTGCACGATGGCAGTGTGCAGGGTTTTAGCGTGATGGCTATTGGCTCCGACTCGAACGTTTTCAGAATGGTTCAGAAAAAAGTGCGCTAAACGAGGAATTATTTCTGACTGATTGGTCAGTGAGGGATGGTGTGAACTTTCGCGGGCTGGAGCGGTATTCCGGGCCTTGGCGAGGCCCGGAACGTTGGGGCAGGTGGTTATTTTTCGCTGTCGTCGCGGTGGGTGCTCAGGCTATGCAGGTGCTGTCGCGAGAGGGACAGAAAACGTGGCGTAGAGCCGATATCTTCGTACAGCGGGTCGCCTTCTTCATCGGTGGCAATGACCTGGCGACCCTGCACGTAGGGGAAGCTTGCTTCAAGCTCTTCAAGGGCGGCCGCCACCAGTTCGCCAAGCAGTTCTTCGGCGGTGCGCTTGGGGTACATGTCGATCAGCGCGGCCAGGCGCGCCTCGGACTCCAGGTCCAGATGCAACACATGGCCCGTGGGGCTGAGCGTACCGGCGGCATTTTGTTCCCAGTGCTGGGCGAGTTCACGGATTTTCATGATGACCTCTGTTGACGCCTTTACAGGCTGCATTGCATGGGAGTGCTGTGCTTTCACTTTAGTTTGCTTTGGCTGATCTCGGCTTGCCATTGCCGCTCGGCTGGGGGCACTCTTCGGTAGAGCTGTATACAGGAGTGCGCCAGTGCCGCGCCAAAGAGAGGGCCAATGACCGATATCGATGTGCGTTTGCGTGAAGATGTCCATGTGTTGGGTGAGCTGCTCGGCGAAACCATTCGCCAGCAGCATGGCGATGCGTTCTTGCAGAAAATCGAGGACATTCGCCACAGCGCCAAGGCCGACCGCCGTGGCCCTGGCGAGCAACTGACCTCTACCCTGGCCGACCTGGCCGAAGACGATCTGCTGCCGGTGGCCAGGGCTTTCAACCAGTTCCTCAACCTGGCCAATATGGCCGAACAGTACCAGTTGATCCGCCGCCGCGACGCCGATCAAGCTGAACCTTTCGAGGCGCGGGTGTTACCCGAGCTGCTGGCGCGCCTTAAGCAGGCCGGCCACAGCAACGATGCCCTGGCCCGGCAACTGGCCAAGCTCGACATCCAACTGGTGCTCACCGCGCACCCCACCGAGGTGGCGCGCCGCACCTTGATCCAGAAGTACGACGCCATCGCCGGCCAGCTCGCTGCCCAGGACCACCGCGACCTGACCCCGGACGAACGCCAGCAGGTACGTGAACGCCTGCGCCGGCTGATCGCCGAGGCCTGGCACACCGAAGAAATCCGCCGCACCCGGCCTACCCCGGTAGACGAAGCCAAGTGGGGCTTCGCGGTAATCGAACATTCGCTGTGGCACGCTATCCCCAGCCACCTGCGCAAAGTCGACAAAGCCCTGCTGGAAGCCACCGGCCTGCGCCTGCCGCTGGAAGCCGCGCCGATCCGCTTTGCCTCGTGGATGGGCGGTGACCGTGATGGCAACCCCAATGTGACCGCCGCTGTCACCCGGGAAGTGCTGTTGCTGGCGCGCTGGATGGCTGCTGACCTGTTCCTGCGCGACATCGATGCACTGGCCGCCGAGTTGTCCATGCAGCAGGCCAGCGACGCCTTGCGCGAACGGGTAGGGGACAGTGCCGAACCCTACCGCGCCGTGCTCAAGCAATTGCGCGACCGCCTGCGGGCGACGCGTGCCTGGGCACATTCGGCGTTAACCGGCAGCCAACCGGCCAGCGCTGAAGTACTGGTGGATAACCGCGACCTGATTGCGCCGCTGGAACTCTGCTACCAGTCGCTGCACGCGTGTGGCATGGGCGTTATCGCCGAAGGCCCGTTGCTCGACTGCCTGCGCCGCGCCGTCACCTTCGGGCTTTTCCTCGGCCGCCTGGACGTGCGCCAGGACGCTGCCCGCCACCGTGATGCGCTGACCGAAATCACCGACTACCTGGGCCTGGGGCGCTATGCCGACTGGGATGAAGATCGCCGCATCGAATTCCTTCAGGCCGAGCTTAAAAACCGCCGGCCGCTGTTGCCCGCGCACTTCAAGCCACAGGCAGATACCGCCGAGGTGCTGGCAACCTGCCGTGAAGTTGCCGCCGCGCCAGCGGCCTCGCTGGGCTCCTATGTCATTTCCATGGCCGGTGCTGCTTCGGATGTGCTGGCGGTGCAGCTCCTGCTCAAGGAAGCCGGCCTGACCCGCCCCATGCGTGTGGTACCGCTGTTCGAAACCTTGGCCGACCTGGACAATGCCGGCCCGGTAATGCAGCGCCTGCTCGGCCTGCCGGGTTACCGGGCCGGGCTGCGCGGCCCGCAGGAAGTGATGATCGGCTACTCCGACTCGGCCAAGGATGCCGGCACCACGGCGGCGGCCTGGGCGCAGTACCGGGCCCAGGAAAACCTGGTGCGCATCTGCGCCGAACACCAGGTCGAACTGCTGCTGTTCCACGGCCGGGGCGGAACAGTAGGGCGCGGCGGTGGCCCGGCCCACGCAGCGATCCTGTCGCAGCCACCGGGTTCGGTGGCGGGGCGGTTCCGCACCACCGAGCAGGGCGAAATGATCCGCTTCAAGTTCGGTTTGCCGGGCATCGCCGAGCAAAACCTGAACCTGTACCTGGCCGCTGTGCTCGAAGCCACGCTGTTGCCACCACCGCCCCCGCAGCCGGCCTGGCGCGAGGTGATGGACCAGCTGGCTGCCGATGGCGTCAAGGCTTACCGCAGCGTAGTGCGCGACAACCCCGATTTCGTCGAGTATTTCCGCCAGTCGACGCCAGAACAGGAACTGGGGCGCCTGCCGCTGGGCAGCCGCCCGGCCAAGCGCCGCGCCGGGGGGATCGAGAGCCTGCGGGCCATCCCGTGGATATTTGGCTGGACCCAGACCCGGTTGATGCTGCCGGCCTGGCTGGGCTGGGAAACCGCGCTGAGCAACGCCTTGGCCCGTGGCCAGGGTGAGTTGCTGGCGCAGATGCGCGAGCAATGGCCGTTCTTCCGCACCCGCATCGACATGCTGGAAATGGTGCTGGCCAAGGCCGATGCGCAAATTGCCGAGGCCTACGACGAACGTCTGGTGCAACCGCACCTGCTTCCTTTAGGTGCGCACCTGCGCGACCTATTGTCGCAGTCTTGCCAGGTGGTGCTGGGCCTGACCGGGCAGCAGGTGCTACTGGCGCACAGCCCCGAGACGCTGGAATTCATCAGCCTGCGCAACACCTATCTGGACCCGCTGCACCGCCTGCAGGCCGAGTTGCTGGCCCGCTCGCGCGGCCGCGAAGCCGCTCTGGACAGCCCGTTGGAGCAGGCCTTGCTGGTGACCGTAGCGGGTATTGCTGCCGGGCTGCGCAATACCGGCTAAGAGGTTATCCAGGCCTGTCGGGGTTAATGGCATGAAGGCCATGCGCGGATGAGGCGTGGCTGGTTGCGCCTGGCGCAACCACCTGCCCGGTCGGCCACAAGTGGCGCTTTCCTGCAACTTTGGGACGCTTGTATGGCTGCCGGGCGCTGTGTATCTTGAGCAGCCTTCTGACCGTTTTATGGTCATACCCGATTTTCCGGACTTGGCCCTGGTTGCCGAATCCATTGAATTTCATAAAAAAATTTGAGGAGCACGAGATGCGCGTAATTCTGCTGGGAGCTCCCGGGGCCGGTAAAGGTACTCAGGCAAAGTTCATCACCGAAAAGTTCGGTATTCCACAAATCTCCACCGGTGACATGCTGCGTGCCGCCGTCAAGGCAGGTACCCCACTGGGCCTGGAGCTGAAAAAAGTCATGGATGCCGGCCAGCTGGTCTCCGACGAGCTGATCATCAGCCTGGTCAAGGAGCGCATCGCCCAGCCTGATTGCGCCAATGGCTGCCTGTTCGACGGCTTCCCACGCACCATCCCGCAAGCAGAAGCCATGGTCGCGGCTGGTGTCGACATCGACGCCGTGGTCGAAATCGCCGTAGACGACGAAGAAATCGTCGGCCGCATGGCGGGCCGCCGCGTGCACCTGGCCTCGGGCCGCACCTACCACATTCAGTACAATCCGCCGAAAGTGGAAGGCAAGGACGACGTGACGGGCGAAGACCTGATCCAGCGCGACGACGACAAGGAAGAAACCGTTCGTCATCGCCTGTCGGTCTACCACACCCAGACCAAGCCGCTGGTAGAGTTCTACCAAAAGCTGTCGGCCGCCAATGCCGGCAAGCCGAAGTACAGCCACATCGAAGGTGTCGGTTCGGTCGACGCCATCACCGCCAAGGTCCTGGCAGCCCTGAGCTGATCAGCGCCTGACGCCCCCGACAACGGCCCGCTAGCGGGCCGTTGTCGTTCCAGGGCTGCAACCCACGGGGCCTGGCCCGCTCCTACAGGGATTGCGTCAAGGCCATGTTGTACAGGCCACCTGCAAAGGCCGCACAGCGCCCCCCTCGGGACACAACGCCGCCGCTGCTCTATACTGCCGCTCTTTTCATTCGCACCTGGATACCCGTTCGATGACCACCCTGCTGGCCCTGGATACCGCCACCGAAGCCTGTTCCGTCGCGCTGCTGCATGACGGCAAGGTAACCAGCCATTACGAGGTGATCCCACGTCAGCACGCGCAGAAGTTGCTGCCGATGATCAAGCAGTTGCTGGCCGAATCCGGCGTTGCGCTGAATGCACTGGATGCCATCGCCTTCGGCCGAGGCCCGGGTGCATTCACTGGCGTGCGCATTGCCATTGGTGTGGTCCAGGGCCTGGCCTTCGCGCTGGAGCGCCCGGTGCTGCCGGTGTCCAACCTGGCCGCGCTGGCCCAGGGGGCCTTGCGCGAGCAGGGCGTGCAGCAGGTGGCGGCTGCCATCGATGCGCGCATGGACGAAGTGTACTGGGGCTGCTACCAAGCCACGGCAGGCGAAATGCGCCTGGTCGGCCGCGAAGCGGTGTTGCCGCCCGAGCAGGTAGCGCTGCCGGCCGGCAGCAACGGCGAGTGGTTCGGTGCCGGTACCGGCTGGGGCTACGCCGAGCGCCTGGCGGTAAAGGTGGCGGCCAGTAACCCTGGCGCCTTGCCCAGTGCCCTCGACATTCTCAGCCTGGCCACCTTCGCCTGGGCCCGAGGTGAGGCAATTGCTGCCGAACAGGCGCAACCGGTTTATCTGCGCGATAATGTAGCCACGCCCAAGAAGCACTGAGTGCTGTTCGTCGGTTATCGCCGTTCACTCTAAAACCTTTTGCGCGATCTGTGGTCCAGTTATCACTCAAGCATTAGCGACGGATCTCTGATGCTGCTAAATTGCCATCATTGGTCCTGAGTGCTCATGCCATGCGTATCGACGGTTTCTCATCGCAGTCCTACCCGGTCAAGCGCACCCCGCGCAAGGCACCGGCGCGTGACGAGGCCATCGATGATGCCGAGCTGATAGAAGACAGCCAGCCCGCGCCCGTGGAAGCCACCGCCCGCCGACGCAGCGGTGGCCTGCCAGCCCGCCAGCAAGACATGATCTTCCCCCGCGCCCGTGACCGCCGCACCGCCACCGCATTGGCCAGCTACCTGAGCACCGCCGGTTTCACTGACTGGGACATGGAAGTACTGGGGCTCGACCTGTACATTTAGTGGATGAGTCCACCACCACTGCCTTATTTCCTCGGTTGCCCGTCCTGGAGCGAAAACGCCTGGCGTGAGTACCTGTATCCCGCCGACGCCAGCAGCAATGAAATGCTTGGCTTCTACAGCCAGGTGTTCAATGCCGTCGAGGGCAACACCACGTTCTACGCACGCCCCGCCCCCGGCACCATTGCCCGCTGGGCGCAGGTGATGCCCCAGCATTTCCGCTTCACCGCCAAGTTTCCTCGTGACATCAGCCATGAGGGTGACCTGCGTGATCAGCTTGAGCCTGCCTTCGACTTCACGCGGCTGATGGCCCCGCTGGGCCAGCGCGTATCACCGTACTGGCTGCAATTGCCGGCCCAGTTCGGCCCGGCGCGCTTGGGCGAGCTTTGCCACTTCCTCGACCAAATCGGGCTGCCGGTGGCCGTGGAGGTGCGCAACCAGGCCTTTTTCGCCAAGGGTGAAGAAGAACGCCTGCTCAACCGCCTGCTGCACGAACGCGGCGTGGAGCGTATTTGCCTGGACCCGCGTGCGTTGTTCAGCTGCACCTCGCGCGACCCTGCCGTGCTGCACGCGCAATCCAAGAAGCCCAAGGTACCACCGCGCCCGGCGGCCTTCAGCCAGCACCCACAGGTTCGCTTCATCGGCCATCCGCAGCTGGAGGCCAATCACACCTTCCTCAGCCCCTGGGTAGAGAAAGTCGCCGGCTGGATCGAAGAAGGGCGCAGCCCCTACATTTTCCTGCACACCTCGGACAATCGCCTGGCTGCGGCGTTGGCCCAGCATTTCCATCAACGCCTGATGGCACGCTTGCCAGGTCTTGCACCTTTGCCGGAATTGCCGCGCGCGCCCGAGGTCGAACAACTGGGCTTACTCTGACCTTTCCCTGACTGCCGGAGGTTGAACCATGGATGTGCAAACCCTGCGAGCCGAAGCCTTCAAGGCTTTACACGAGCGCGAAGGCGCGTTCGTCATCCCCAACCCGTGGGATGCCGGCTCCGCCAAGCTGCTTGCCAGCCTGGGTTTCGAGGCGCTGGCCACCACCAGTGCCGGCCTGGCCTTCAGCCTGGGCCGGCCAGACGCCGAAGGCGCCTTGAGCCTGGACGATACCCTGGACAATGCCGGCGAGATCGTCGATGCCACTGCCTTGCCGGTGGCCGCGGACCTTGAGAACGGCTTCGGCGACATGCCTGAAGATTGTGCCCAGACCATCTTGCGTGCTGCCGAAATCGGCCTGGTAGGTGGCTCCATCGAAGATGCCAGTGGCCGCAGTGATGCGCCCATCTATGACCTCGGGCTGGCCGTGGAGCGCGTGCGCGCCGCCGTGCAGGCTGCGCGTAGCCTGCCGTTCCCGTTCACCTTGTGCGCCCGGGCAGAAAACCTGCTGCACGGCCGCATGGACCTGGACGACACCATCCTGCGCCTGCAAGCCTATGCCGAGGCCGGCGCCGATGTGCTGTATGCGCCGGGGCTGCGCACCGTAGAGGAAGTGCGTGCGGTGGTGCAGGCGGTCGCACCGCGGCCGGTGAATGTGCTGATGGGCATGGCGGGGGTGCCGCTGAGCGTGAACCAGTTGCAGGACTTGGGCGTGCGCCGCATCAGCGTCGGCTCGTCGCTGGCCCGTGCTGCGCTGGGGGCGTTCCACCGTGCCGCGCTGGAAATTCGCAACGAGGGTACGTTCGGCTACGGTGAGCAGGCACTGCCGTTTGCCCAGCTCAACGACCTGTTCCGCCGCTGATGCGGGCAATGCTGGCGCTGCTGGCCAGCCTATTGGTGCTGGCCGGTCTGGCCTGGCACTTCGGCTGGCGCCTGCCTGCCGTGTGGAACCCTTGGGCGCCGCTGGACGTCCGCCAGCCGCCCAACCTGCTGACGCCGTACAAGCTTTCACGCCTGCGCGATGACCCGGCCTTGTGCCGTCAGGCACTGGAAACCAGCCAGCTGCGCTACCGGGCGCAAGCCGACAGCCCGGCTTCGGCCAACTGCCCGTTGCGCAACGTTTGGCGTATCGAGGGCGGCCAGGCACGGCTAAGCAGCAGTTTTCTGGCCAGTTGCCCGCTGGCGGTAGCCTATGCACTGTTCGAAAACCATGGTTTGCAGCCCGTGGCGCAGCGGGTGCTGGGCCAAGCCGTTGCGCAGGTCGATCACTTGGGCAGCTTCGCCTGCCGCAATGTCTATCACCGCAAGCAGGGGCGCCTGAGTCAGCACGCGACCGCCAATGCGCTGGACATCAGCGGTTTTCGCATGCAGGACGGCCAGCGTATCGTCCTGGCGCGTGACTGGCAGGCGGGTGGGCAGAAGGCCGAATTTTTACGGCAGGTGCAGCAGGCGGCTTGCGAGAGCTTCAGCACAGTACTGGGGCCGGCCTACAATGCAGCACACCACAATCACTTTCATCTGGACATGGGCCGCTGGCAGGTGTGCCGCTAACCTCAGGCGTGCGCGCGCACGTTGTTCAGCACCACCGGGCGTGCCCAGTGGATGTCGAATTCCAGGTCATTCTGCTGCCTGGCCAAAGTGGCGTCGTCGAACGGCTCCGGGGCCGGGTCCAGCAGGTTGGTCTCGAACTCGGCAATGGGCAGGAACAACGACCGCGGGGCAGGGCCTGGGCCGGGCTCTGGAATCGGTTGGCCCTGGTTCATCACCACCGGGCGCATCCAGCTGTTGCTGGTGTCGAGCTGGCGCTGTTGTTCGATCAGCTCCATGGCACTGAACGGCTCAGGCGCAGGCGGCAGCAGGTTGGCTTCAAGCTCGGCCTTGGGCAGAAACAGCGGCTCGGGCGGTGCTACCTCGGTGTCGTGCACCGGGCAGGCGCGCTGGGCGTCGATCAGCGCCAGTGCTCGAGCGCCGCCGATGGGTTCGCCGCTGTCCTGGTCGTACTGCACGAACGATTGGCTGACGCTGTCTGCGGGCTCTTCCTGCTGCTCGGCCATGGCCCGGGCAAAGAAATCCTGCCACAGGTGGCTGACGCCCCCGAGTGCCTGGGTGTTGTGCTGACTGTAGTTGCCGACAGGCGACAAATAGGTCAAGCCGATAGGAAGAGTATCTGACATGGCAGTCGCGCGCGTTGTGCTCTGGCAGAATAGCGGGATATTGCCTGTATCGGCCGTGGCTGCTGATTCATTAAGGCTTGGTTTGATTTTTTAGGTGTGGACGATGGAAGAGCAAGGCACGGGTATCAGGGTCGAGGCGATGTCGGCTGAGTATGCGGAGCAGGCCAAGGTGTGGGCTGAACGCCTGAGCCTGCCGCTACAGGACGAGAGCGCCGGCTTCGCCGTGCAGGTGGGCGCCGAGGGTTTGCAGATCCAGCAGCTGGGGCCGCAGGCACCGGGGCCGGTGCGGGTGGACTTTGTCGAGGGCCAGGCCGCCCACCGGCGCCAGTTTGGGGGTGGCAACGGGCAGATGATCGCCAAGGCCGTGGGCATTGCCCAAGGCGTGCGGCCACAAGTGCTGGATGCCACGGCAGGGCTTGGCAAAGATGCGTTTGTGCTGGCCAGCCTGGGCTGCCAGATGACCCTGATCGAACGCCAGCCGCTGATTGCTGCGCTGCTGGAAGATGGCCTGGCGCGGGCGCGTTCGGACGACGAAGTGGGCCCGATTGTCGGGCGCATGCGCCTGCTGACCGGCAATGCCATCGAGCGCATGCACACCTGGGAAGGCGAGGCGCCGCAGGTGATTTACCTCGACCCGATGTTCCCGCACCGCGACAAGAGCGCACTGGTGAAAAAGGAAATGCGCGTGTTCCGGCCTTTGGTGGGCGACGACCTGGATGCCCCAGCGCTACTCGAAGCTGCCCTGGCGTTGGCCAGCCACCGGGTGGTGGTGAAGCGCCCGCGCAAGGCACCGATCATCGACGGGCCCAAGCCCAGCCATAGCCTGGAAGGCAAGTCGAGCCGGTATGACATTTACCCGAAGAAAGCCTTGAAGGCCTGATTTTCCCCCAACTGGCCGGCTAGCGCGGTCATTGTGAGAGCAACTGGCTTGCTTGAATTTTGAAACGTTGCGCGATTACTGTGGGAGCGGGCTTGTCCCGCGAACACCGGCGAAGCCGGTGCCATGCACCGCGTGGCCCCATTCACGGGCCAAGCCCGCTCTCACAATGACCACTGTTCTCTGCCTGGCAGCGCTCAGGGTTTGAACGCCCGCAAAAACACCCCCACCACCTCGCGCACATGCGTCTCGGCTTCGTCCCCCTCCAGCGGCGCCGCGCACCCCAGCAGCAAGCGGTAATCCGGCGCCCCCTTGACCAGGCAAAAGAAGTGCTCGGCCGCATGCAGCGGGTTGTCGATGCGCAACAACCCCCGCTCATCTGCACCCCGCAGCAGCGCTTCCATCGCTGCCAGCACGCGCTTGGGCCCGGCTTCGTAAAAGTATTCGCCAAAGCTTGGGTCCAGGCTGCCTTGGGCCATGATCAGGCGGCTGAGCTTCACCGCCTCATCGCTACTGATCAATGCCTGGAAACCACGGGCAATGGTCAGCAGTACCTCCTCCACCGGCGCCCCTTCGGGGTACTCGAACAACAGGTCGGGCAGCTGTAGCTGACAAGTGGCCATGACCGCCGAGCAGAACAGGGTCTGCTTGTCGGTGAAGTGGCTGTACACGGTGAGTTTTGAAACACCTGCCGCCGCAGCGACCGCATCCATGCTGGTGTTGGCATAACCAAGGCTGAGGAACAGCGACTTTGCCGCTTCGAGAATCGCCTCGCGCTTGGCCAGGTCCTTGGGCCGGCCCGGGCCGATGGGTGCGTCGTTGGACATTGTGGTCTGCATCTGGTTGATCAAGCTCCCATCTTACCGGCTGGAGAGGTAGACAGCAGTGATCGTCGCCATCGTTTAAGTGAATTTCTTATCGATGCTGGCTTCTCGGCAGCAGTTCCGTGACTTAATATACCCGTCAGTACACATATTCGAAGTGCCCTCCGCGAAAGGATTCATCATGTTGCGCCATGCCTTGTCCATCGCCTTGCCCGCCGTTGCCGCGTTGTTACTGACGGCATGCGGACAGGAAGCCACCCCGCCTGCCGCGCCGCGTCCGGCGCTGGTGGTGCAGCCGCAGCCGGCCGAAGCCGCTGCCGACAGTTACCCTGGTGAAGTGCGTGCGCGCTTCGAGCCGGAGCTGGCCTTCCGCATTGGCGGCAAGGTCAGCAAGCGCCTGGTGGAGGAGGGGCAGCGGGTCAAGGCCGACCAGCCGCTGGCCGAACTGGACCCGCAGGACGTGCGTCTGCAGCTTGAAGCCAACCGTGCCCAGCTGGCGGGTGCCGAGGCGAACCTGGCGTTGGTGCGCGCCGAGCGTGATCGCTACCAGAAGCTGCTGGAGCGGCAGATGGTCAGCCACTCGCAGTTCGACAATGCTGAAAACCTCTACCGCGCCGGCCTTGCCCGGCTGAAGCAGGCCAAGGCCGAGTTCGATGTGGCGGGCAACCAGGCCGACTATGCCGTACTGCGTGCGCCCCAGGCCGGGGTGGTAGCCAAGCGTCAGGTTGAAGTAGGCCAGGTGGTTGCGGCCGGGCAAACCGTGTTCACCCTGGCCACGGATGGCGAGCGAGAAGTGCTCATCAGCCTGCCGGAGCAGCAGTTCGCCCGCTTTGCCGTGGGGCAATCGGTCAGTGTGGAGCTGTGGTCACATCCGCAAGCGCGCTTCGAGGGGCGTATCCGCGAGCTGTCACCGGCCGCCGACCCACGCTCGCGCACCTTCGCTGCGCGCATTGCCTTCACCTCGGCCGCCACGCCGGCGGAGCTGGGCCAGAGCGCCCGGGTGTTCATCGCGCATGAGGGCGTGATCCCGTTGGCGGTGCCACTGTCAGCGGTGACTGCGGAAAACGGCCAGGCCTATGTGTGGCGGGTCAACAAGGACAGCCGCCTGGAGCGGGCCGTGGTGCGCCTGGGGGCGTATGGCAGCGACAGTGTGCCCGTACTCGAAGGCCTTGCCCCAGAGGACTGGGTGGTCGCCGCCGGTGGCCATGTACTGCGTGAGGGCCAGGAAATCCGCCCTGTGGACCGCAGCAACCGTGTAGTGAACCTGACGGCCAAGGAGTAAGTCCCGATGGGTTTCAACCTTTCTGCCTGGGCGCTGCGCAACCGCCAGATCGTCCTGTTCCTGATGATCCTGCTGGCGGCCATTGGCGCCATGTCCTACACCAAGCTCGGCCAGAGCGAGGATCCGCCATTCACCTTCAAAGCCATGGTCATCCGTACCCTGTGGCCGGGCGCCAGCGCCGAGGAAGTGTCGCGGCAGGTCACCGAGCGTATCGAAAAGAAGCTGATGGAAACCGGCGAGTACGAGAGGATTGTCTCGTTCTCTCGCCCCGGTGAGTCGCAGGTCACCTTCATGGCTCGCGATTCGCTGCATTCCAGGGACATACCTGAATTGTGGTACCAGATCCGCAAGAAGGTCGCGGACATTCGCCACACCCTGCCACCGGAGATCCAGGGCCCGTTCTTCAACGATGAGTTCGGCACCACCTTCGGCAATATCTATGCGCTGACCGGCAAGGGCTTCGATTACGCGGTGCTGAAGGACTACGCCGACCGTATCCAGATCCGGCTGCAGCGGGTCAAGGATGTGGGCAAGGTCGAGCTGGTGGGCCTGCAGGACGAAAAAATCTGGATCGAGCTGTCCAACCTCAAGCTGGCCACCCTTGGCGTACCCCTCGAGGCCGTGCAGCAGGCCCTGCAAGAGCAGAATGCGGTAAGCACCGCCGGCTTCTTCGAGACGCCCAGCGAGCGCCTGCAACTGCGGGTGAGCGGGCGCTTCGACAGTGTCGAGCAGATTCGCCAGTTCCCCATTCGCGTGGGTGACCGCACGTTCCGCATCGGCGATGTGGCCGAAGTGCACCGTGGCTTCAACGACCCACCCGCCCCGCGCATGCGCTTCATGGGCGAAGATGCCATTGGCCTCGCCGTGTCGATGAAGGACGGCGGCGACATCCTGGTCCTGGGCAAAGCCCTGGAAGACGAGTTCGAGCGGGTGGCGCGCACCCTGCCAGCCGGCATGGAGCTGCGCAAGGTCTCGGACCAGCCTGCGGCGGTCAAGGCCGGTGTGGGCGAGTTTGTCCAGGTGCTGGTCGAGGCGCTGGTCATCGTGCTGCTGGTGAGCTTCTTCTCGCTGGGCTTGCGCACCGGCCTGGTGGTGGCGTTGGCCATTCCGCTGGTGCTGGCCATGACCTTCGCTGCCATGCATTACTTCGGCATCGGCTTGCACAAGATTTCCCTTGGGGCCCTGGTGCTGGCGCTGGGCCTGCTGGTGGACGACGCGATCATTGCCGTGGAGATGATGGCGATCAAGATGGAGCAGGGTTATGACCGGCTCAAGGCGGCCAGCTATGCCTGGACTAGCACTGCGTTCCCGATGCTGACCGGTACCCTGATCACTGCGGCAGGCTTTTTACCTATCGCCACTGCGGCCTCCAGTACCGGCGAATACACCCGCTCGATCTTCCAGGTGGTGACCATCGCCCTGCTGACCTCATGGGTGGTGGCCGTGGTGTTCGTGCCCTATCTGGGCGAGCGCCTGCTGCCAGACCTGGCCAAGCTGCATGCTGCGCGCCATGGCAAGGACGGCCACGCACCCGACCCTTACGCCACGCCGTTCTACCAGCGCGTGCGGCGGGTGGTGGAGTGGTGCGTACGGCGACGCAAGACGGTGATCCTGCTGACCATCGCGGCCTTTGTCGGCAGCATCCTGCTGTTCCGCTTCGTGCCCCAGCAGTTCTTCCCGGCCTCCGGGCGCCCAGAGCTGATGGTTGACCTGAAGCTGGCCGAAGGTGCCTCGCTGGCCAATACTGCCGAGCGGGTCAAGCAATTGGAGGCACTGCTCAAGCAGCAGGACGGCATCGATAACTATGTGGCCTATGTGGGCACCGGTTCGCCACGCTTCTACCTGCCGCTGGACCAGCAACTGCCGGCAGCCAGCTTTGCCCAGTTCGTGGTCCTGGCCAAGTCGATGGAGGACCGCGAGCGCCTGCGCAGCTGGCTGATCAGCACTGTAGACCAGCAGTTCCCTGACCTGCGTGCCCGGGTCACGCGCCTGGAAAACGGCCCACCCGTGGGTTACCCGGTGCAGTTCCGGGTCACCGGCGAGCACATCGAGCAGGCCCGTGCGCTGGCCCGCCAAGTGGCCGACAAGGTGCGCGAGAACCCGCATGTGGTGAACGTGCACCTGGATTGGGAAGAGCCCAGCAAGGCCGTGTTCCTCCAAATCGACCAGGACCGCGCCCGCGCCCTGGGCGTGAGCACCGCGCACCTGGCCAGCTTCCTGCAAAGCTCGTTGACCGGTACCACAGTCAGCCAGTACCGCGAGGACAACGAGCTGATCGAGATCCTGCTGCGCGGCACCCAGCAGGAGCGCGGTGATCTGGGTAACCTCGGCAGCCTGGCACTGCCGACCGACAACGGCCAGAGCGTGGCGCTGTCGCAGGTAGCGACCCTGGAGTACGGCTTCGAGGAAGGCATCATCTGGCACCGCAACCGCCTGCCGACGGTGACCGTGCGCGCCGATATCTACGACAAGGAGCAACCGGCCACGCTGGTGAAACAGATCGAGCCGACCCTGCACGAGATACGCGCCAAGCTGCCGGATGGCTACCTGCTGGAAGTGGGCGGTACGGTTGAAGACTCCGAGCGTGGGCAGAAGTCGGTGAACGCTGGCATGCCGCTGTTCGTGGTGGTGGTGCTGAGCCTGCTGATGATCCAGCTGCGCAGCTTCTCACGCACGGTCATGGTGTTCCTCACCGCACCGCTGGGGCTGATTGGCGTGACCCTGTTCCTGCTGGTGTTCCGCCAGCCGTTCGGCTTTGTCGCCATGCTGGGCACCATTGCCCTGGCGGGCATGATCATGCGCAACTCGGTGATTCTGGTGGACCAGATCGAGCAAGATATTGCAGCGGGGATGGAGCGCTGGCAGGCGATCATCGAAGCCACGGTGCGGCGCTTCCGGCCAATCGTGCTGACTGCGCTGGCGGCGGTGCTGGCGATGATCCCGTTGTCACGCAGCGTGTTCTACGGGCCGATGGCGGTGGCGATCATGGGGGGGTTGATCGTGGCTACGGCGTTGACGCTGTTGTTCCTGCCGGCGTTGTATGCGGCGTGGTTCAGGGTGAAGAAAACCTGACTGACCTCACCGCCCTGTAGGAGCAGCCTTGTGCTGCGAAGAGGCCGGGACAGCAAGATGAATTTTCATTTGCTGCACCGGCCTCTTCGCAGCACAAGGCTGCGCCTACGAGGGTACTGCGGCCGCGTTGCGGATCAGAGGGCGCCGAAGACCTTCTTGGCCAGGCTGGTAGCGGCCTGCGCCGGGTTCTGGCGAATGCTCTGCTCCTGCTTGCCAATCATCTCGAACAGGCCGTCCAGCGCCTTCTCGGTCACGTAGTTCTCGATGCTGGCGCTCTTGGCGTCGACCACGCCCAGTGCCACCGCCTGCCCGGCGAAGTTGTTGTACTGCTGGGCCAGGCCAACCTTGTCGGTAGCCTGTTTGACGATCGGCAGGAACTTGGCGCGGATCTGCTCGCGGCTGCTCTTGTTCAGGTACTGGGTGGCCGAGTCGTCACCGCCGGCGAGGATGCCTTTGGCATCGGTCACGCTCATGTTCTTCACGGCATCGACCAAAATCGCCTGTGCCTGCGGCACGGCGGCTTCAGCGGCCTTGTTCATGCTGGCTTCCAGGGCATCGACCTGTTCACCTTTGCCGAACATTTTCATGGCCTTGGCCGCCTTGCCCAGCTTGCCCGGCAATTCGATGCGCACGTCCGGGTTGTTGCTGAAGCCACCCGGGGCGCTCAACTGCTTGACGGCGAGCTGCGCGCCCTGGGTCAGGGTATCTTTCAGGCCGCCAGTGGCGTCTTTCTGGCTCAGGTCGCCCAGCGACAGGGCCAGTGCGCTGGCCGATAGCAGCAGGCCGGCGCACAGGGTGGAAAAACGCAGGGAAGTGCGGATCATGAAGCTTTCCTTGTAAACAGATGAATACGGGTGTCAGCGAACCTGGTCGACCTTGATGCGTACAGATTTCGGGTCACTGCCGTCGAGCATGACACCATGGTGTTCGGTATTGATGAACAGCAGCTTGCCCTCCAGCTCGATGCGCGCGCTCACCGCATAGCGGTGGCCGGGTTTGACCTGGGCGGGGTCGTAAATGAGGTGGAATGGCAGCGGTACGTTGCCTTTGACCGGGCCGGCCTGGCGGGCCAGGGTCACGGCGGGGGCGTCCATCAGCGAAACGTCCTGCAGCTCCACGCTCAGGGTAGCGGCAGGCGGCAGGGCGATACGCTGCAGGTAGAAGACTTCACCGTCCAGGCTGGCCTGGTTGGATGGGGTTTGGCTGGAACAGGCTGCAAGCAGGGATGCGCAACACAGCATAAAGAGCTTTTTCATGGAATCTCCGGTGTCCTTGGGGCTGGCTTGTGGCCAACCCCAGGGACTTTAGCGGATTTTCCCCCGTGATGAACCGTCAGAGGGTCGAAGTTTCCAGGCCGTCGTCACGGTGCAGGGCCACCTGGCGGATCGACAGCCGCAGTTCGGCCGACAGCACACGCTTGGCCACGCCCTCGGCCAGCTCGCCAAGCTTGTCGTGATAACCCAGCTTGCCTTGCCCGTCGGCATGCAGCACGCCTTGCTGGAGCAGGGTCTGGATGAAGTGGCGGAACAGCGTCTTGTCGAAAAACTCTGGGGCATTCAGGCCATGCAGGATCGACAGGCGCTGGGCCATCATCACGCACAGGTCTTCCAGCCCTTCGGCGCTGAGGCTGTTCTGTCCGCTGTTGAGCAGCAGCGAGGTGGCCATGTAGAAGCGCTGCAAGGTCTGGGTGATGGTGCGGGCGAGCAGGGTCAGTAGCACGAACTGCCGCGAACTGGGCGCCGGGCGTACGTATACGTCGTTGTCCTGGCGTAGCAGGCCTTGTTCAACCAGCGCGGCCAGCCATTGGTCGATCACCTCGTCCAGTTGCTCTGGCGTCCAGCGCAGGAACAGTTCGGCCTGCAGGTACGGGTACAACGCGTGCACATACTGGCCCAGCAGTTCGCGGCTCATGCGCGAGCTGCTGAGGAAGAAGCTGGCCAGCAGCGCCGGCAGGGCGAAAATGTGCAGCACGTTGTTGCGGTAATAGGTCATCAGTACCGCATTGCCTTCATCCAGGTAGAGGATGCGGCCCAGGGCGTCCTTCTGCTCGGCCACCAGGTTCATGCTGCGCACGTGCTCGATCAGTGCCTGGCCGTCGCCGTCCGGCAGGGTGGTGTGCGGCGAGTACGGCACCTGGCGCAGCAAGGCCAGGTACAGGTCGAGTACACGGGTCAGGGCGCGTTCGTCCAGGGCCAGGCGGCTGGTGGACAGCAGCGCCAGGGCCACCAGGTTGACCGGGTTGATGGCGGCCGCCTCGTTGAGGTGACGGGCCACGGTTTCGCCCAGGCGGGTGGTGGCGTCGTTGAGCCAGGCCGGGCGGTACTGGGGGCCGTGATCCTGTTCACGCCAGCCGGGCTGTTGCTCATCGAGGAACCCGGCCAGGCGGATCGGTTCGCCGAAGTTGACGTAGACCTGGCCAAAGCGCTGCTTGAGCGCGCCAAACACCTTGAAGATGTCGAACACCGACTCCTTCTTTTTGCTGGCACCGCGCAACTCGCCCAGGTAGGTGCGGCCTTCGAGCACGCGCTCGTAGCCGATGTACACCGGCACGAACACCACCGGCGTGCGCGACGAGCGCAGGAAGCTGCGCAAGGTAATGGCCAGCATCCCGGTACGCGGCTGCAGCATGCGCCCGGTACGCGAGCGGCCACCTTCGACGAAGTACTCGACCGGAAAACCTTTGGTGTACAGAGTATGCAGGTACTCGTTGAACACGGCGGTGTACAGCGGGTTGCCCTTGAACGTGCGGCGCATGAAGAAGGCACCGCCACGGCGCAGCAGGTTACCCACCACCGGCATGTTGAGGTTGATGCCTGCCGCCACGTGCGGCGGGGTAAGGCCGTTGCGGAACAGCAGGTACGACAACAGCAGGTAATCGATGTGGCTGCGGTGGCACGGCACGTAGATCACTTCGTGGCCGGGAGCTATGCCCTGAACCTGTTCGATATGGTTGACCTTGATGCCGTCGTAGATCTTGTTCCAGAACCAGCTGAGCACCACTTCGAGAAAGCGGATGACCGTGTAGGTGTAGTCCGAGGCGATCTCGTTGCCATAACGCAGTGCCTGGGCTTCGGCCTTGGCCAACGGCAGGTTCTCGCGTTGGGCCTCGTCGGCGATGGCCTGGCGCACCTGCGGGGCATGGATCAGGCCTTTGACCAGGTTGCGCCGGTGCGAGATGTCCGGGCCGATGACGGCGGTCTTGAGGTTGCGAAAATGCACGCGCATCAGGCGCTGGGCCATGCGCACGGTGCGCTCGTGGCCCTTGTTGTGCTGCACCAGTTCGCGCAGGTGGATGGGGGCGGAGAACTGCACCCGGGTCTTGCGCCCCAGGATCAGCACGGTCAGCAGCCGGCGCAGGCGCCCGGTCACCGCCCAGCTGTCGGCGAACAACAGCTTCCATGGGCTGGATTCGCTGGCCGGGGTCTGCCCCCAGAACACGCTGACCGGAATGATCTGCGCATCTTCTTCGGCATGCTGGCTGACGGCAGCTACCAGGCGCTCAAGTGTGGGCGGGGCGCCGCTTTTGTCCTGGCGGCCGAGCCAGTCAGGGTCGGGGGTCAGGTAGAAGAACCCGGCCGGCTCCTGCAGTTGGCCGACCGCCACCGGCAGCACCGGGCGCGGCAGCCCCGCCTTGGTGCACTCGTGGTCGAGCACGGCCAGGTCGGTGAGCGCGGGCGAGGGCAGCGCATAGAACACCGGCCGGCTGCGGTCGAGGTTGAGGGTCATGGAAGACTGGTTGATGGTCTCGGAGCGCACCCACAGGTACAACAGGCGACGCAGGGCGCCGAAGATCAGGCGGCGCAGGGGGGAACGGGTCATGGGGTGTGTGCCCTGGGTGTGATTTTCAGGTGAGTATCCAGCTATTTAGTCTGCCGTATCGGCGTAAGTTCAGCAAAAATCGGCCAACTGCGGGACCGTCATCAATTTTTTTTGTTCTGTGTCATATACTCGGCCTGCCACTTGCAGGATATTTCAGCAAGCGGCGTTGGCACGGGGCCGTGAGCTCGTGCCTGCAAGGCGATCTTCACAATAAAAATCCGGAGTAGTTCAGATGTCGTCTCGTGAGACTGGGAATGTAAAGTGGTTCAACGATGCCAAGGGTTATGGCTTCATTCAGCGCGAAGGTGGTGCGGATGTGTTCGTCCACTATCGGGCGATCCGCGGTGAGGGGCATCGTACCCTGGTCGAAGGGCAGCGGGTGGAATACGCCTGCGTGCAGGGCCAGAAAGGCCTGCAAGCCGAAGACGTAGTAGGGCTCTGAGCCTCTAGTTTCAAGCCGTAGGAGCGGGCTTGCCCGCGAAGCAGCCACCACGGTGGCTGCCACGGGCATGGCCCGTGTTCGCGGGCAAGCCCACTCCTACAGAAACGAGCAACGCTGTATTTTCAGGTTGTGCGCCAGGTGATTTCCTCTTCACCGTCGGCGCTTATGCGCACCCAGCGGTCGGCATCTTCTTCGCCGTCTTCCTCTACCCAGCCACCCGGCGCGCAGCGCACTTCCACACCCAGTGCGGCAAATGCAGCGCGGGCGCAAGCGACATCATCGGCCCATGGCGTCTGGTCGCTTTCCAGGTACAGGCTGTTCCATTTCCCTACAGCCTTGGGTAACCAGGTGACCGGAATGTTACCGACCTTGCATTTGAATGTCTGGCCTTTCTGCTGCCAGTCGCTGCATGGGCCAATCGCCTGGGCGAGCCACTGGGCAATCTGCTTGTGGTCGACGTCGGCGTCCTTCAGGTAAATCTCGATATCTGGTTGGCGCATAAGGGCTCCGGGTGTGCTCAGTCTTGGCGCACGAAATAGTCATAACGCATGGAAACCGTAACCTCGAACGGCTCGGGCTGGTCGATCACCCGGGCGCGTTTTTCGGCGCTGGCGCGCCAGCCGTGCGGGGTCATGGCGAGCAGGTCGGCGCGCGCCTTGGGCACGGCCAGGTTCAAGCGGAACTCGAGGGTTTCGCTATGGGCGTGGGCCATGCCTTCGGGGACGAGGGCCAGGTGCTTGTCGTCGGCGTAAGGGCGTACTTCATCGTAGAGCACCTCACGCAACTCCATCAGGTGGCCGCTGGTCGGGCCGACCCGCATCAGGCCGCCGCCGGGGCTGAGCAGGCGCTTGGCTTCGGCCCAGTCCAGCGGGCTGAACACGCTGGCGATGAACTGGCAACTGGCGTCCGCCAGCGGCACGCGGGCCATGCTGGCGACCATCCAGGTGACCTGTGGCGCGCGGCGGCAGGCACGCTTGACCGCCTCGCGGGAGATGTCCAGGGCATAGCCCTCGGCAGCTGGCAGCGCCTGGGCGAGCAGCGCGGTGTAGTAGCCCTCGCCGCAGCCGATGTCCAGCCAGGCGCCGGGCCGGCGCTCGGCGGCAAGCTCGGCCAGCCGGTGGGCGACAGGGGCGTAGTGGCCCGCGTCGAGAAAGTCGCGGCGGGCCTCGACCATGGCCTGGTTGTCACCCGGGTCGCGGCTGTTCTTGTGCTGCACCGGCAGCAGGTTCAGGTAACCTTGGCGCGCTCGGTCGAAGCGGTGACCGGCCGGGCACATCACACTGTTGTCGAGCCGGCTCAGCGGCGCCTGGCAAAGAGGGCAGGCGAGCATCAGGCGAGCAACCGAACCAGGGTCTGGTAGTAGATTTCGGTCAGCAGGTCGAGGTCGCTGGCCAGAATCCGCTCGTCCACCTGGTGAATGGTGGCGTTGACCGGGCCAAGCTCGACCACTTGGGTACCCATGGTGGCGATGAAGCGGCCATCGGAGGTACCCCCGCTGGTAGACGGCTGGGTGTCGCGGCCGGTGACGCCCTTGATGCTGTGTGCGACCGCGTCGAGCAGTTCGCCCGGTTCGGTGAGGAACGGCAGGCCTGAAAGCGCCCAGTCGATCGACCAGTCCAGTTCATGCTTGTCGAGAATCGCCGACACTCGCGCCTGCAGGCCTTCGACGGTCGACTCGGTGGAGAAGCGGAAGTTGAACAGCGCGGTCAGCTCGCCCGGTACCACGTTGGTGGCGCCGGTGCCGGAATTGAGGTTGGAGATCTGGAAACTGGTCGGCGGGAAGAACGCGTTGCCTTCGTCCCAGTGCTCGGCTGCCAGTTCCGCCAGGGCCGGGGCGGCCAGGTGGATCGGGTTGCGTGCCAGGTGCGGGTAGGCCACGTGGCCCTGCTTGCCGCGCACGGTCAGCTTGGCACCCAGCGAACCACGGCGGCCGTTCTTGACCACGTCACCCAGCAGGGTGGTGCTGGAGGGTTCGCCGACGATGCACCAGTCCAGGCGTTCGTTGCGTGCTTTGAGGCGCTCGACCACTGCCTTGGTGCCGTGGTGGGCCGGGCCTTCCTCGTCGCTGGTGATCAGGAAGGCGACCTTGCCGCGGTGGTTCGGGTAGTCGTGCACGAAGCGCTCGCTGGCGATCACCATGGAGGCCAGGCTGCCTTTCATGTCGGCGGCGCCACGGCCGCAGAGCATGCCGTCAGCGTCGATCAGCGCTTCGAATGGTTCGTGCTGCCATTGCTGCACCGGGCCGGTGGGCACCACGTCGGTGTGGCCGGCAAAGCACAGCACCGGGCCGTCCTGGCTGCCGTGGGTGGCCCAGAAGTTGTCTACGTCTTCAATGCGCATCGGCTCGAGCGCGAAGCCCACGGCGCCCAGGCGCTTCATCATCTGCGCCTGGCAGTCGGCGTCGACAGGGGTGACCGAGGGGCGACGGATCAGGTCGCAGGCCAGTTGAAGGGTAGGCGAGAGCTCGGCAGGGGCCGTCATGGGGGACTCCGGGGCAAGGCAAGGCGGGGAAATCTGAGGGGCGTTATCTTATATCAAACCGATGTGGCAGTGGGGCCGCGTTGCGGCCCATTCGCGGCACAAGGCCGCTCCCACAGGTCATGCACATCCCTGATGGGCTGCGGTCATCCTTGTGGGAGCGGCCTTGTGCCGCGAATGGGCTGCAAAGCAGCCCCGGCAATCTCACGCCTGCTGCGCTTCGGCAGCCTTCTCCACTGGCTTGGGCAGCGAAGACAGCAACGCCATCACCAGCGCTGCCACATAAGGCAACGACTGCACCAGCAACATCGCCACCCAGAAGCGCATGTCCGAACTCGGCAGCCCTTGCACCAGGTAGATACCCAACGCCGCGCCCCACAGCAGCAACATGATGAACAGCTCTTCCCGCGCTTCGGAAAGTGCCACCAACAGCCCATGGCTGTCGGCATTCTTGGGCGTGCGGAAAAACGGCATGCTGCTGGTGAAAAAGCCGTAAAGCACCGCCTTGGCAATGGTATGCGACAGCGCCAGGCCGGCCAGCGCTGCGGCGAAGGCGTCCTTGAGGTTGACCCCCACCGCACGGCGGTAAAGGAAAATGATCTTGCCGACCTTGAAGAAGAACAGCGCCAGCGGCGGGATGGCGAAGATCATCAGCGGCGGGTCGACGCGGTGCGGCACGATGATCATTGCCGCTGACCACAGCAGCGCACCGATAGTAAAGAAGATATTCATGCCGTCGGCGACCCACGGCAGCCAGCCGGCCAGGAAGTGGTAGCGCTGGCCACGGGTCAGCTCGCTGCCCTTGCCGCGCAACAGGGCACTGGCGTGGTGTTTGATGATCTGAATGGCGCCGTAGGCCCAGCGGAAGCGCTGCTTCTTGAAATCGATGAAGGTGTCAGGCATCAGGCCCTTGCCGTAGCTGTTGTGGGCGTAGGCGGCCGACAGGCCTTTCTCGAACACGCGCAGGCCCAGCTCGGCGTCCTCGCAGATGCACCATTCGGCCCAGCCCAGCTCTTCCAGTACCGTGCGCCGGGTCATGGTCATGGTGCCGTGCTGGATGATTGCGTCACGGTCGTTGCGGGTGACCATGCCGATGTGGAAGAAGCCCTTGTACTCGCTGTAGCACAGCTTCTTGAAGGCGCTTTCGTGCTGGTCGCGGTAGTCCTGCGGCGACTGCACCACGGCAATTTTCGGGTCGGCGAAGTGCGGCACCATGTGCTTGAGCCAGTTGCGGTCGACGCAGTAGTCCGAGTCGATCACCGCAATCACCTCAGCGTCCTTGGCCGTGTGCGGGATCAGGTAGTTGAGCGCGCCGCCCTTGAAGCCGGCCAGTGGCGCGACGTGGAAAAACTTGAAGCGCTCGCCGAGCTTCTCGCAGTGAGCCTTCAGCGGCTCCCACACGGCCGGGTCCTTGGTGTTGTTGTCGATCACCAGCACTTCGTAGTCGGGGTAGTCCAGCGCGGCCAGGGCGTCGAGGGTCTGCTTCACCATCTCAGGTGGCTCGTTGTAGCACGGCACATGCACCGATACCTTGGGCCGGTAGGCGCTGTCGGCCTGTACCGGCAGGAACTCGCGTCGGCGCTTGTGTATCCATACGGCCTCGGCCAGTTCATGGGCCTCGGTAAGCAGCACGATGAACACGCCCAGCGCGCCAAGAGCAAGCAGTACGCCCACGGTCAGGCTGAACCAGGTGCTGTACTGCTGGCTGTAGTCGTAGGCAATCCACACCAGTACCGACCCGCACAAAAAGGTGATGAAGGTCAGGAATGTGCGGCCGCGCTGGCGCAGGGCCGAGCCGTCGATGAACAGCACCATCAGCGCAATCATCGCCAGCACCACCGAGGCCACCGCCAGGGCTCGCCACTGCGGGATCGCCACCACGGGCCCATCGAAGTTGAATTTTTGCTGACGCTCGGCGTTGTACACGCCCCAATAGGCGCCTACCGAGCCTTCGTCGCTAGCCTTCCACGGCTGGTCATAGGCTTCGATGACAAAGTAGTTGTAGCCACGGCGGTTGAGGGTATTGACCAAGGTGCGCAGGTAGATGGCCTGGTCGGCCTGGCTGGCATCGGCACCACCGCGCATGCGGCCGTTGCTCGGCCAGCCGACCTCGGACAACAGCAGGGGTTTGCGCGGGAACTGGTGCTTCAGCTCCCGGGCGCGGTCGAGCACGAACTCGACCGAATCCTTCATCGGGACGAATTCCCAGTAGGGCAGGATGTGCGCGGCAATCAGGTCGACGTGCTTGGCGATCTCCGGGTTTTCCTTCCAGATGTGCCATTGTTCACTGGTGGTCACCGGTACCTTGACGGCTGCGCGTACCCGGTCCAGGTATTTGATCAGGTTTTCCGGGGTGACTTCTTCACGGAACAGCGCCTCGTTGCCGACCACTACCCGCACCACGCTGCGCGAGGTGTTGGCCAACTGGATGGCCGTGGCGATTTCGCGCTCGTTGCGTTCCAGGTCCGGGCTGATCCAGATCCCCAGCGTCACCCGCAAGCCAAACTCCTCGGCCAGGCGCGGGATGTCGGCCTGGGTGCCCTCCACGGTATAGATTCGGATGCTGTCGGTCAGTTTGCTCAACTGCTCCAGGTCCTGGCGCATCTCGTCGTCAGTGGGGTACTGGCCCTTCTGCGGGCTTTCACCCAGGCGGAACGGCGAATACGAAAAGCCAGAGATCTGTTCTGGCCAGGCAGGGGCGGAGACCGGGCGGTTGATCAGTGCCCAGAACCCGGTGAACAACGCGGCGATGGCCAGCACCACAACCAGGTTCAGGCCGAATTTACGTGAAGACATTGTCGTCCATTTGTGTCGAAGTGATAGGACATTAAAGCAGGGTTAGTAGTCTCTTTCCTAACGATGCAGGCCATGGGCCCGCTGGCATATAATGCGCGCCGGTTTTTTGGGGTATGAACATGAGCACAGAAGATCCACGCTTCGCCGGCGTTGCCCGGCTGTATGGCGACCAGGGGCTGCAGCGCCTGGGGCAGGCCCATGTGGCTGTGGTCGGTATTGGCGGGGTAGGGTCCTGGGTGGCTGAAGCGCTGGCCCGCAGCGGCGTGGGCGAAATCAGCCTGTTTGACCTGGACGACGTCTGCGTCAGCAACACCAACCGCCAGGCCCATGCCCTGGAAGGCCAGGTGGGGCGGCCCAAGGTCGACGTCATGGCTGAACGCTTGCGTGCGATCAACCCGGCATGCACGGTGCATGCGGTAGCGGACTTCGTTACCCGTGAAACCATGGCCGAGCATATCCACGAGCACCTGGACTGTGTGATCGACTGCATCGACAGCGTCATGGCCAAGGCGGCGTTGATTGCCTGGTGCCGGCGGCGAAAGATTGCCATCGTTACCACGGGTGGCGCTGGTGGGCAGATCGACCCGACCCAGATCCAGATCGCCGACCTGAACAAGACCTTCAACGACCCACTGGCCTCGCGGGTGCGCTCCACCTTGCGCCGCGATTACAACTTCTCGCGCAATGTCAGCCGCAACTATGGTGTGCCGTGCGTGTTCTCCAGCGAACAGCTGCGTTATCCCAAGGGTGATGGCAGCGTTTGCCTGCAAAAAAGCTTTGTAGGGGAGGGGGTAAGGCTGGACTGCTCGGGTGGCTTTGGTGCAGTGATGATGGTGACCGCGACCTTTGGCATGGTGGCGGCGAGCAAGGCGATCGAGAAATTGGTGGCGGGTGCGCGGCGGCCTTCGGAGCGGATCAAGCCTGAGTAATCATGCACAGGCCACCTCGCTCCTACAGGGAGCAGTGTATGCCTTGGATTTAGTGGTTGGACGCCAACTCCGCCATTCGCTGCAACACCGCATGCAGCCCATTGCTGCGTGACGGGGACAGCTGGCGCTCTAGCCCCAGTTGGGTGAACCACTCGCGCAGATCAAGCCTGGCCAGCTCTTCACTGGTCAGCCCCTGCACCCGCACCAGCAACAACGCCAGCAGCCCGCGCAACAAGCGTGCATCGCTGCTGGCCTTGAACCGCCACTGCCCATCGACGAGTTCGGCCATCAGCCACACCAGGCTTTCGCAGCCATGCACCCGGTTGGCTTCGGTCTTGTCAGTCTCGGCCAGCGGCTCCAGGCGGTCGCCCCACTGCATCAGCAGCCGGGCGCGCTGTTCCCAGCCCTTGCCCTGTTCAAACGCTTCCAGCGCCTGGCGCGCCTGTTCCGGCATGCTCATCGCAGCAACTCCAGGCCCTGATCAAGCGCAGCGAAGAAGCGCTGCAAGTCGTCGCTGTCGTTGTACAAGCCCAGCGATACACGGATTGCGCCCTCCAGCCCCAGCCCTTGCAAGAGCGGCATGGCGCAGTGGTGTCCGGCACGCACGGCTATCCCTTGCTCGGTGAGCAGGTGGGCGATATCTGCGTTGTGCACGCCCTCGATGACGAAGCTGGCCAGCGCCGCCTGCGGTGCCCCCAATACCCGCACGCCCTCACGGTCAGCCAGGCCGCGCAGCAGGCGCTGGTGCAGGCTGGTTTCGTGGGCTTCGACAGCCTGGACGTCGAGGCTGGCCAAATAATCCAGGGTCGCCCCCAGGCCTATCACCCCGGCGATTGGCGGCGTACCCGCCTCGAACCCCAGCGGTGCAGGGCGAAAGCTGGCGCTCTGGTACTCGGCCAGTTGCACCATCTCGCCACCGAACTGCCAATGGCGCAGCAGCTCCAGCGCCCGAGTGTGGCCGTACAGCACGCCAACCCCATCCGGGCCGTACAACTTGTGGCTGGAGAACACATAGAAGTCGCAGCCCAGTTGCTGCACATCGTGGCGACCATGCACCACGCCCTGGGCACCGTCGACCACGGTCAGCGCGCCTTGTGCGCGGGCATGGGAAAGCAGGGCCGGCAGCGGTTGCCAGGTACCCAGTACGTTGGACAGCTGGCTGACGGCGAGCACCCGGGTGCGCGGGCCTATCAGTTGCAGTGCCTGGTTCAGGTCGATGCGGCCAAAGGCATCCAGCGGCAGTATCACCAGGCGCAGGTTGCGCCGGCGTGCCAGCTGTTGCCAGGGCAGCAGGTTGGCATGGTGCTCCAGCGCGCTGATGGCAATTTCGTCACCGGCTTCGAAGCGGTGCTCAAGGCCGTAGGCCAGCAGGTTCAAGGCCGAGGTGGCACCGTGGGTGAACACGATCTGCCGTGAGTCCGCAGCATTCAACCAGGCGGCGACCTTGTCTCGGCTGGTTTCGAAAGCCTGGGTCGCCAGTGCACCGGGCAGGTGCTGGGCACGGTGTACGTTGGCCGCGCCATGGCTGTAGTAATGGCTCAAGGCATCGATCAGGGCTTGCGGCTTTTGGGTGGTAGCGGCGCTGTCCAGGTAGGTCTGGTGCTGCCGTTGCAGGGCGGCGATGGCGGGGAAGTCGGCACGCCAGGGGGAGGGCTGGAACATGTTCACGGGGCCTGGAATGAAAATCGGGTCTGGCGTGGTGCCAGACCCGATCTTAACATTTCAAACGCCAAGCATGCTCAGTTGTGAGCGTGCAGCGCCTCGTTCAGCTCGATGGCCGACTTGTGGGTCTTGCATTCTACCGCGCCATTCAGCGAGTTGCGGCGGAACAGCAGGTCAGTCTGGCCGGCCAGGTCGCGGGCCTTGACCACCTTGACCAGCTCGTTGTTCTCGTCCAGCAGGTTCACCTTGGTGCCAGCGGTGATGTACAGGCCGGCTTCAACGGTGTTGCGGTCGCCCAGCGGAATGCCGATACCAGCGTTGGCGCCGATCAGGCAGCCTTCGCCCACCTTGATGACGATGTTGCCGCCACCGGACAGGGTACCCATGGTCGAGCAACCGCCGCCCAGGTCGGAACCTTTGCCAACGAATACGCCGGCGGACACGCGGCCTTCGATCATGCCCGGGCCTTCGGTGCCCGCGTTAAAGTTGACGAAGCCTTCGTGCATGATGGTGGTGCCTTCGCCGATGTAGGCGCCCAGGCGCACACGGGCGGTATCGGCGATGCGCACGCCGGCCGGGACCACGTAGTCGGTCATCTTCGGGAACTTGTCCACCGAGAACACTTCCAGCAGCTCGCCCTTCAGGCGCGCTTCCAGTTGCAGCTCGGCCAGTTCGGCCAGGTCGACCGCGCCCTGATTGGTCCAGGCTACGTTCGGCAGCAGCGGGAAGATGCCAGCCAGGCTCAGGCCGTGTGGCTTGACCAGGCGGTGCGACAACAGGTGCAGCTTGAGGTAGGCCTCTGGGGTGGAGGTCAGGGCAGCGTCTTCGGCCAGCAGGGTAGCGACCAGCGGCTTGTGGCTTTCGGCCAGGCGGGTCAGCAGGGCGGCCTGGGTCGCATCCACGCCTTTCAGGGCTTCGGCCAATTTCAAGGCCTGGCCGTTGCTGAAGGCGATGGCCTGGTTGCCACCTTCGTAACCGAGAACAGGGGCTACAGCGGCAACCAGCTCGGCGCTCGGGTTGAGCAGCGGTTGCGCGTAGAACACTTCCAGCCAGGCGCCCTGGCGGTTCTGGGAGCCGACACCGAAGGCCAGGCTGAACAGGGTATTGGACATGTGATTACCTCGTGCGAAATAGGGTGGGGGCTCAGGCCAGGGCAGCGGCGTACAGGTCCGGCTTGAAGCCGACCAGGGTGCGCGCGCCAAGGTCCAGCACCGGGCGTTTGATCATCGACGGCTGGGCCAGCATCAGCTCGACGGCCTTGGCCTGGTCGAGGTCTGCCTTGCTGGCGTCGTCCAGCTTGCGGAAGGTGGTGCCGGCACGGTTGAGGATGACTTCCCAGCCGTGTTCGTCGCACCAGCGGTTCAGGCGGTCGCGGTCGATGCCTTGGGTCTTGTAATCGTGAAATTCGTAGGCGATGGCTTTGTCTTCGAGCCAGGTACGCGCTTTTTTCATGGTGTCACAGGCTTTGATGCCGTAGAGCGTGTAGGTCATTGTGTACATTGGGGTTACAAGTCGCCCCAATCTCTCCGTCTTTCGATGTCAGTCGCGGGATTATGCGGGAACGAAACAGTGAGCGCCACGGGTGTACTTGCCCTGAGCCTTGCAGCGCCCATGAGATCGAGCGCCGCGCGGGCGGCGCTCGATCTCATGGGCGCTGCAAGAATCAAGGCCTGCGCCTTCTGAAGTATCATCATGTTACATATTCCGCCGTCACCTGCGACTATCGTGCAGCGGCCCCGAACCGTCGGTCGCCGCTAACATATTGTTTCAATGGCGATGGTTCGCCTTGCTACCGTTTCTGGTTCACAAAGGAAGCTTTCCCGGATGCAGTCCGCCTACACCGTCCTCATCCTGCTGACGCTGGTCAGCCTGTCGAAGCTGGTCGGCCGCATGATCCCGCTGCCCTTGCCGCTGGTGCAGATCGCTGCCGGTGCCTTGCTGGCCCTGCCGACACTGGGGCTGCATGTGGCCCTGGACCCCGAGTTGTTCCTGTTCCTGTTTTTGCCGCCCCTGCTCTTTGCCGACGGTTGGCGCATCCCCAAGCGTGAGTTGTGGCGCATTCGCGGGCCAGTGGTGGCGCTGGCCGTAGGGTTGGTGCTGTTCACTGTGGTCGGGGCCGGCTATTTCATTCACTGGCTGCTGCCGAGCATCCCCCTGCCGGTGGCTTTCGCCTTGGCGGCGGTGCTGTCGCCGACCGATGCCGTGGCGGTTTCGGCCATCGCCCAGGACCGCCTGCCCACCCCGCTGATGCACATGCTGCAGGGGGAGGCCCTGATGAACGATGCATCGGGCCTGGTGACCTTCAAGTTCGCCCTGGCGGCGGCGATCACCGGGGTGTTTTCGCTGGCCGATGCCAGCTTCAGCTTTGTGCTGGTCGCGCTTGGCGGTCTGGCGGTGGGGGTGGGCCTGAGCTGGCTGGTCGGCCGCCTGCGCGCCTGGATGATCGCCCGCGGCTGGGACGACCCGGCCACCCACGTGGTGTTCATGCTGCTGCTGCCGTTCGCGGCCTACGTGCTGGCCGAGCGCCTGGGCGTTTCAGGCATCCTTTCGGCGGTAGCGGCCGGCATGATGCAAAGCTGGCTCGACCTGCTGCCACGCCAGACCAGCACCCGCCTGCTTAACCGGAGCGTCTGGTCGTTGCTGGAGTTCGCCTTCAATGGCCTGATCTTCCTGCTGTTGGGCCTGCAGTTGCCAGACATCATCAAGGCGGTGGTCAGCCACGAAGCCACCGTGTGGCCGACCCTGGCCTACCGCTGCCTGGACGTGGTGGCGATCTTTGCTGCACTGATCCTGCTGCGGTTCATCTGGGTGCAGAGCATCTGGCGGTCGATCGGCGTGGTGCGCCGCTGGCGCGGCAAACCGGCGCTGGTGCTGATGCCTACGGCGCGCTCCTGCTGGCTGCTGACCTTGGGCGGTGTGCGCGGGGCGGTGACCCTGGCGGGTGTGATGTCGGTGCCGTTGCTGATGGGGGCGGGCAAGGCCTTCCCTGAGCGTGATTTGCTGATTTTCATTGCCGCCGGGGTGATCCTGCTGTCGTTGATCAGCGCCTGCATCGCGCTGCCGATATTGCTGCGCGGGGTGACCAAGAGCCCGGACGAACGCTTGCACCAGGAGGTGCAGGAAGCCTGGCGGCGCACGGCCGAGGCAGCGATTCATGCCCTGGAAGCAGAGGAGGTGATCGACGCCAATGCCCCGCAAGATGCTGCGCAGGCGACCCTGGCGACCGAGCTGAAGGCACGGTTGATGGCTGAGTATCGGGATGAACTGGACAGCTACAACGACAGTGCCGAGGCCAAGGCCCTGGCCGAACAGATGGACTTGCTGGAGCGGCGTTTGCGCTTGCGTGCGCTGAGGGCGCAGCGGCTGGAGCTGTATAACCTGCATCGCCAGCACCAGGTGGGCGATGAGGTGGTGCGGCAGGTGCTTGGGGAGCTGGATATGAGTGAGGCCAACCTGGGGCAGGTCAAGTAGATCTCCTTGTTGCCATTCGCGGGACAAGCCCGCTCCCACAGGTCCTCCATTTGAGGTTGCTGGAGGCCTGTGGGCGCGGGCTTGTCCCGCGAATGGGGCGCACAGCGCCCCCAGCTCAATTAGCGGTTTTGCAGGAAGGCACGAATCCGCTCTGCCGCCTCGATGCACTCGGCCAGCGGTGCAACCAGCGCCATGCGTACGCGCCCGGCGCCTGGGTTCACACCCTCCACTTCACGCGACAGGTACGAGCCTGGTACCACGGTCACATGCTGGGCTTCGAACAGGTCGCGGGTGAATTCGGCATCGCAGCCCGGCACCTTGGCCCACAGGTAGAAGCTGCCATCCGGGCGCTGCACGTCCAGCACCGGCTGCAGGATGTCCAGCACGGCATCGTATTTGGCGCGGTACTGGTCGCGGTTCTCGCGCACATGCGCCTCGTCCTGCCACGCGGCAATGCTGGCCAGCTGGGTTTGCACCGGCATGGCACAGCCGTGGTAGGTGCGGTACAGCAGGAACGGCTTGATGATCTTGGCGTCGCCAGCCACAAAGCCCGAACGCAGGCCCGGCAGGTTGGAGCGCTTGGACAGGCTATGGAACACCACGCAGCGGGCAAAATCACTACGGCCAAGCTCGGCGCAGGCGGTCAGCAGGCCCGGTGGTGGCGCATCTTCGTCGAAGTACAGCTCGCTGTAGCACTCGTCGGCGGCGATCACGAAGTCGTGTTCGTCAGCCAGGGCAATCAGCTTTTTCAGGGTGTCCATCGGCACCAATGCACCGGTGGGGTTGCCCGGCGAGCACAGGAACAGGATCTGGCAGCGCTTCCACACGTCCGCCGTTACGGCATCGAAATCGGGGTTGAAACCGTTGCTTTCCAGGCAGGGCAGGTAGTGCGGTGTTGCCCCGGCCAGCAGTGCTGCGCCTTCGTAGATCTGGTAGAACGGGTTTGGGCTGATTACCAGGCCGTCATCTGCACGGTTGACCACCGCCTGGGTGAAGGCAAACAGCGCTTCACGGGTGCCATTGACCGGCAGGATGTGCTGCTCGGCATCCAGCCAGCCGGCCGGCACACCAAAACGCTGCTCGCACCACTGGCCGATGGCCTGGCGCAGGGCCGGCACGCCGATGGTGCTGGGGTACACCGCCAGCTTGTCGAGGTTGTCGGCCATGGCCTGGGCCACGAACGCCGGCGATTCATGCTTCGGCTCACCGATCGACAGGGCGATGGCGCGTTTGTCCGCCGCAGGCTTCACGCTGCCCAGCAGGGCGCGGAGCTTTTCGAACGGGTAGGGCTGAAGCTGGGTCAAGGCATGGTTCATCGGCGCAAGGTCTCGTCAATCGTCTAATCGTTAAATGGTCACGCGGGTCGGGCTGGTGTCGCTACCTTGGCCGGCTTGTAGCTGCTGCACGATGGCCTCCTGCAGGCGGCTGCACAGCTGCGGGTCGGACAGCGGCTGGTTGTCGGCATCAGTGATGAAGAACACGTCTTCCACCCGTTCGCCCAGAGTGGCGATCTTGGCGTTCTGCAGCGACAGGTCGAACTCCAGGAAAATGCGCCCCAGCCGGGCCAGCAGGCCCGGGCGGTCGGGTGCGGTGATTTCGAGGATGGTCACTGGCCGCTGGGCATCGTTGAGGATGGTCACCTGCGGCGGGAAGTCGAAGTGCTTGAGCTGGCGCGGCACCCGGCGCTGGATGATGGTCGGGTAGTCTTCAGGGTTGCGCAGCGCTTCGGTCAGGCCATCGCGAATCTGCTTGACCCGCTGCGGGTTGTCGCCGATCGAGCCGCCGTCGTTGTCCAGCACAATGTAGGTGTCGAGGGTGAACTGGCTGCTCGACGTGATGATCCGTGCGTCATGGATGTTCAGGTTCAGCTGCGACATGGCCGCCACCGTCACGGCAAAGAAATCGTGCTGATCGGGGGCGTAGATGAAGATCTGCGTGCCGCCTTCGAACTCCCGCTGGGTGGTTTCCTTGATCAGCACCAGGGGCCCGCCATCAGCCGGTTGCTGCAGGATCGCATCCGTATGCCAGGCTACGTCGGCGGCGGTGTGCTTGAGGAAGTAGTCATCACCCAGTTGCGACCACAGCTGCTCGACGTCGTCCGGGTCGGTACCCTCGCGCACCAGAATATCCAGTGCTGAGGACTGCGTCTGGCGGATCTGCTCTTCGCGGTCCAGCGGGTTTTCCAGGCCGCGGCGCAGGGCGCGCTTGGTCTCGCTGTAGAGCTGGCGCAACAGACTGGCCCGCCACGAGTTCCACAGGCTGGGGTTGGTGGCATTGATGTCGGCCACGGTCAGCACGTACAGGTAGTCCAGGCGCGTCTCGTCGCCCACGTGCAGGGCAAAGTCGTTGATTACCTGCGGGTCGGACAAGTCCTTGCGCTGGGCTGTGGTCGACATCACCAGGTGGTTCTGCACCAGCCAGACGATCAACCGGCTGTCCCAGGCCGGCAACTGGTGTCGCTCGCAGAACTTCTTCGCATCCACCGCGCCCAGCTCGGAATGGTCGCCCTGGCGACCTTTGCCGATGTCGTGGTAAAGGCCGGCAAGGTAGATCAGCTCGGGCTTGGGCAGGCGCCCCATCAGCTTGCTGGCCAGCGGGAATTTCTCGGACACCGGTGTGTATTGCAGCTTGCGCAGGTGCTTGATGAGGTTGAGGGTGTGTGCATCGACCGTATAGATGTGGAACAGGTCATGCTGCATCTGCCCGACGATCAGGCCGAACTCCGGCAGGTAGCGGCCAAGGATGCCGTAGCGGTTCATCCGCCGCAGGTTGCGGTGGATGCCGATTTCGCACTTGAACAGCTCGATGAACAGGCTGGTGTTGCGGATATCGGTGCGGAAAGTGTCGTCGATCAGGTGGCGGTGCTCACGCAGCAGGCGCACCGTATCGGCGCGCACGCCCTTGATTTCCGGGTGCTGGGCCATCAGCACGAAGATTTCCAGCATGGCGAACGGTGTGCGCTTGAACACGTTCGGGTGGGTGGCCTCGATATAGCCGTCGTGCAGGCGAAAGCGTGCATTCAGCGGTTGGGTGGTGCCGCTGTCTTCGTCGGCGAGGATGACCTCTTCGAAGTGCTGGATGATCAGGTCGCACAGCTGGCTGATGCTCATCACCACCCGGTAGTACTGCTGCATGAACTGCTCGATTGCCCGCTTGGGGTTGTCGTCGCTGTACCCAAGCAGCGCGGCGAGGCTGCGCTGGTGGTCGAACAGCAGGCGGTCCTCGGCGCGACCGGCCAGCATGTGCAGGGCGTAACGTACCTTCCACAGAAAATCCTGGGACGAGGCCAGCAGTTCGTTCTCGCTTTCCAGCAAGAAACCTTCGCCGGCCAGGGCGTGCAGGTTCAGGGTGCCGTACTGGCGGCGGGCCACCCACAGTACCGTCTGGATGTCGCGCAGGCCGCCTGGCGAGCCCTTGACGTTAGGTTCGAGGTTGTACTCGGTGTCGTTGTACTTGTGGTGACGGGCCTTGAGTTCGGCGCGTTTGGCCAGGAAGAAGTCTTTGCTCGGCCACATGTGCGCGGTGCTGGTCACCTCCAGCATGCGCTGACGCAGGGCCTCGGGGCCGGCGATGGTGCGGCTTTCCATCAGGTTGGTAATCACCGTCAGGTCCGCGCGGGCCTGTTCGGCGCACTCGTCGACGGTGCGCACGCTCTGGCCCACTTCCAGGCCGATGTCCCACAGCAGGGTGAGAAAGCGTTCGATGGCGTCGCGGTATTGTTCGTGCTCGGCGGCGCCCAGCAAAATCAGCAGGTCGATGTCTGAATGCGGGTGCAACTCACCGCGCCCGTAGCCACCCACCGCGACCAGGGCGATGCCATTCTGGTCGCCCCAGTCGAACTGGTTCCACGCCTGTTGCAGGATATTGTCGACGAGCCAGGCGCGGGCTTCGATCAGTGGACGGATATCGTCGCCACTGCGGAAACGCTTGTCGAGCACCTCGCCGGCCTGGCGGATGGCTTTCTTGAAGGCGGCGATGGGGCTCGCCTTGAGGGCCAGTTCCGCCTGGAACTGGCCGCGGTCGAACAGCTCGGGGTCCACCTGGGGCATCGCGTCACGTTCCTGTCGTCGGGTGGCCTGTGGGAGTGCGGTCAGGCCGAGGTGCGCGGGATGGTGTCGTCCTTGCGCAGGGTGAAGATCTCATAGCCGGTCGCGGTCACCACCAGGGTGTGTTCCCACTGGGCCGAGAGCTTGCGGTCCTTGGTGATGGCGGTCCAGCCGTCGCCCAGCACCTTGGTGTCGGCCTTGCCCTGGTTGATCATCGGCTCGATGGTGAAGGTCATGCCTTCTTTAAGCTCCATGCCGGTGCCGGCGCGGCCGTAGTGCAGGATCTGCGGTTCTTCGTGGAACACCTTGCCGATGCCGTGGCCGCAGAACTCGCGTACCACCGAGAAGCCGTTCTTTTCCGCGTGCTTCTGGATCACTTCGCCGATATCGCCCAGGCGGCAGCCCGGCTTGACCAGCTCGATGGCCTTGTACATGCACTCCTGGGTAACCTTGGACAGGCGCTCGGCCCACACCGGCACGTTGCCCACGTGGAACATGCGGCTGGTATCGCCGTGGTAGCCGTCCTTGATCACGGTGACGTCGATGTTGAGCGTGTCACCGTCCTTGAGCGGCTTGTCGTTGGGGATGCCGTGGCAGACCACATGGTTGATCGAGGTGCAGATCGACTTCGGGTAGCCCTTGTAGTTGAGCGGCGCCGGGATGGCCTGCTGGACGTTGACGATATAGTCGTGGCACAAGCGGTCGAGCTCTTCGGTGGTAACACCGGGCTTGACGTGCTCCTCGATCATTTCCAGCACCTCGGCGGCCAGGCGGCCGGCGATGCGCATCTTCTCGATGTCTTCTGCGGTCTTGATGTTGACGGTCATTACAGGCTCTCTACGGCGCCGCACGCGGCGCGAACAAACGGGAAAGGCCGGATTCTAGCAGAGCAGGGCGGCATTCTGTCGGGATAAAGGCGGCCATGCTGCGGTCTACAGGAGGCATTCTGGCCTGTTTGGCGGGGCGCTGCAAAAACCGCTGACAGACGCAACCTCATTCGGGTTTCGTTCGCTGGCGGTCTGTGGTATAACATGCGCCGCTTTCGGGGACGACCCCGTAAGCCTAAACCCACACACGTGTCGACACGATGACCTGGGTGCCCCGGATTCTCGAATTTGCGGGTTGGTCATTGGGACGCGTGGAGGCCCAACCCGACTTACCAAGGAACTATCATGTCCCAAGTCAATATGCGCGATATGCTGAAGGCCGGTGTGCACTTCGGCCACCAGACCCGTTACTGGAACCCGAAAATGGGCAAGTACATTTTCGGCGCGCGTAACAAGATCCACATCATCAACCTGGAAAAAACCCTGCCAATGTTCAACGACGCCCTGGCGTTCGTAGAGCGTCTGGCTCAGGGCAAGAACAAGATCATGTTCGTCGGCACCAAGCGTTCCGCCGGCAAGATCGTCGCCGAGCAAGCTGCTCGTGCCGGTTCGCCATACGTTGACCACCGCTGGTTGGGCGGCATGCTGACCAACTACAAGACCATCCGCGCTTCGATCAAGCGTCTGCGCGACCTGGAAGCCCAGGCCGAAGACGGCACCTTTGCCAAGCTGACCAAGAAAGAAGCCCTGATGCGTTCGCGCGATCTGGAAAAGCTGGACCGCAGCCTGGGTGGTATCAAGGACATGGGCGGTCTGCCTGATGCCCTGTTCGTGATCGACGTTGACCACGAGCGCATTGCTATCACCGAAGCTAACAAGCTGGGCATCCCGGTTATCGGCGTTGTCGATACCAACAGCAGCCCGGAAGGTGTTGACTACATCATCCCAGGCAACGACGACGCCATCCGCGCCATCGAGCTGTACATGACTTCGATGGCTGACGCCATCATCCGCGGCCGCAACAACGTTGCTGGCGGCACCGAAGTCTATGTTGAAGAAGCGGCTGCACCTGCTGCTGAGTAATAGGCGCTAGCGTCTACTTGGCACGCAAAAAGGGGGCTTTGCCCCCTTTTTGCCACCTTGAAATCCTGCTGTCAGCAAGGGCCCCGCATTATGGGTTGGCTGAGATAACAACAGCGGATTCGCAGAATTTAACGCCCGTGACGAACGGGTGGAATGGTTGAAAAACTTTCCAAGAGGATTTTGAAATGGCAGCAATTACTGCAGCGCTGGTAAAAGAACTGCGCGAGCGTACTGGCGAAGGCATGATGGATTGCAAGAAAGCCCTGGAAAAGGCTGGCGGCGACATCGAGAAAGCCATTGACGACATGCGTGCCTCGGGCGCCATCAAGGCCGCCAAAAAGGCTGGCAACGTCGCTGCTGAAGGCGCTATCGCCGTCAAGACCGACGGTAAATCCGCCGTTCTGCTGGAAGTGAACTCGCAGACCGACTTCCTGGCCCTGCAAGACGACTTCAAGAACTTCGTTGCCGAAAGCCTTGAAGAAGCCTTCGCCCAGAAACTGACCGACGCCGCTCCGCTGATCGCCTCGCGTGAAGCAGCTCGTGAAGCCCTGGTTGCCAAGTGTGGCGAGAACGTCAACATCCGTCGCCTGGTGCGCGTTGAAGGTGACGTTGTCGGTGCCTACCTGCACGGCAACAAGATCGGCGCAGTCGTCGTTCTGAAAGGCGGTGACGTCGAGCTGGCGAAGAACATCGCCATGCACGTTGCAGCGTCGAACCCTGAGTTCCTGGATTCGTCGGAAATCTCCGCCGAGGCCATCGAGCGCGAGAAGAATGTCTTCCTGCAGCTGAACGCCGACAAGATTGCCGGCAAGCCGGAAAACATCGTTGAGAACATGATCAACGGCCGTATCACCAAGTTCAAGGCTGAAGCTTCGCTGAAAGAGCAGGCCTTCGTCATGAACCCAGAAGTCAAGGTTGGCGAGCTGGCCAAGAAAGCCGGCGCTGAAATCGTTTCCTTCACCTACTTCAAAGTAGGCGAAGGCATCGAGAAGCCAGTCGACGACTTCGCTGCTGAAGTTGCCGCTCAGGTAGCTGCCGCCAAGCAGTAAGACAGCCCCGTCTGTCGCCCCAAAGAGGCTGCCCGCTCACGCGCGCAGCCTCTTTGTCAAAACGGCGAAGGGTTTATGAAACCCGCCGCCGCTGGCACCAAAGCGGTGCCACGCTACAGTTAGCAGGCTGAAAACAGCCCGCACGAATTTTCTAAAGTACGCCGCAGGAGAGACTCGCAATGGCTCAGCAGGTGAGTGGTCGCCAACCTCGCTATAAACGCATTTTGCTCAAACTTAGCGGCGAGGCCCTGATGGGCTCGGAAGACTTCGGGATCGACCCGAAGGTGCTGGATCGCATGGCCCTTGAAGTTGGCCAGTTGGTAGGGATTGGTGTCCAGGTCGGCCTGGTGATTGGCGGTGGCAACCTGTTCCGTGGCGCTGCACTCAGCGCAGCCGGCATGGACCGCGTCACCGGTGACCACATGGGTATGCTGGCCACCGTGATGAACGGCCTGGCCATGCGCGATGCGCTGGAGCGCTCGAACATCCCGGCCCTGGTCATGTCCGCCATCTCCATGGTCGGCGTCACCGATCATTATGATCGCCGCAAAGCTATTCGCCACCTCAACTCCGGGGATGTGGTAATTTTCTCCGCCGGTACCGGCAACCCGTTCTTCACCACCGACTCCGCCGCTTGCCTGCGCGCCATCGAAATCGATGCCGACGTCGTGCTGAAGGCGACCAAGGTCGATGGTGTGTACACTGCCGATCCATTCAAGGACCCACACGCCGAGAAGTTCGATCACCTGACCTACGATGAGGTCCTGGATCGCAAGCTGGGTGTGATGGACCTGACCGCAATCGTCCTGTGCCGCGACCACGGGATGCCATTGCGGGTATTCAACATGAACAAGCCTGGCGCCCTGCTGAACATCGTGGTGGGTGGCGCTGAAGGTACTCTGATCGAGGAAGGCCAAGCATGATCAACGACATCAAGAAAGACGCGCAGGAGCGCATGACCAAGTCCCTTGAGGCCCTGAGCCGTAACCTGGCGGCGATCCGCACCGGTCGTGCCCACCCAAGCATCCTGGATAGCGTCAAGGTCACTGCCTGGGGCAGCGAAATGCCGCTGAACCAGGTGGCTGCGATCAGCGTCGAAGATGCCCGCACCCTGAAAATTGTCGCTCATGACAAAAACCTCAGCGCTGCCATCGAAAAGGCCATTCTTACCTCTGACCTGGGCCTGAACCCGTCCAGCGCCGGCACTACCATTCGTGTGCCAATGCCAGCCCTGACCGAGGAAACCCGCAAGGGCTATACCAAGCAGGCCAGTGGCGTGTGCGAGGATGCCAAGGTTGCCGTGCGCAACGTACGCCGCGACGCCCTTGCCGACCTGAAGAAGCTGACCAAGGACAAGGAAATCAGCGAAGACGAAGAACGTCGCGCCGCTGACGAGATCCAGAAGCTGACCGACAAGTTCGTTGCCGAAGTCGATGCTGCCTTCAAAGCCAAGGAAAAGGACCTGATGGCCGTCTAAGGCCGGGGTTTCTTAATGGAAAAGACCAAGCCAGTGGCGCCGTCCTCGGTGCCGCGTCACGTCGCGATCATCATGGATGGCAACAACCGCTGGGCGAAAAAACGCCTGCTGCCCGGCGTTGCCGGGCACAAGGCGGGTGTAGACGCCGTTCGCGCGGTCATCGAAGTGTGTGCCAAGTCCGGGGTCGAGGTACTGACCCTGTTCGCGTTCTCCAGCGAAAACTGGCAGCGCCCCGCCGAAGAGGTCGGTGCGCTGATGGAGCTGTTCTTCTCGGCCCTGCGCCGCGAGGCGAAGCGCCTCAACGAGAACAACATCAGCTTGCGCATCATCGGTGACCGTTCGCGTTTCCATCCCGAACTGCAAGCTGCCATGCGCGAGGCCGAGGCGCTGACCGCCGGCAACAACCGCTTCATCCTGCAGATTGCGGCCAACTACGGTGGCCAGTGGGACATCGCTCAGGCCGCTCAGCGGCTGGCGCGGGAAGTGCAAGCCGGGCACCTGCGCCCGGAAGACATTACCCCGGGCCTGCTGCAGACATGCCTGGCAACCGGCGAGCTACCGCTGCCGGACCTGTGCATTCGCACCGGTGGCGAGCACCGCATCAGCAATTTCCTGTTGTGGCAGCTGGCCTACGCCGAGCTGTATTTCTCCGACCTGTACTGGCCGGACTTCAAACACGAGGCCATGCGCAATGCCCTGGCCGATTTCGCTTCGCGCCAGCGCCGCTTCGGTAAGACCAGCGAGCAGGTCGAGGCTGGAGCTCGTGCTTAATGCTTAAACAACGCATCATGACTGCGCTGATCCTGCTGCCGATCGCGCTGGGTGGCTTCTTCCTGCTCAACGGCGGGGATTTCGCCCTGTTCATCGGCTTCGTGGTGACCCTTGGCGCCTGGGAGTGGGCACGTCTGGCCGGGTTGATGGCCCAGCCGCTGCGTATCGCCTATGCCGCGGTGGTCGCCGGAGCGCTGATGTTGCTGTACATCCTTCCGGAGCTGGCGCCCTGGGTGCTGGGTGCTGCAGTGATCTGGTGGGGGCTGGCCACCTGGCTGGTGCTTACCTACCCGCGTAGCAGCGAGCTGTGGGCCAGTGCCGCCTGCCGGTTGCTGATCGGCCTGCTGGTATTGCTGCCTGCCTGGCAGGGGCTGGTGTTGCTCAAGCACTGGCCGCTGGGCAATTGGCTGATCCTGTCGGTCATGGTGCTGGTGTGGGCCGCCGACATTGGCGCTTACTTCTCTGGCAGGGCCTTCGGCAAGCGCAAGCTGGCCCCGCAGGTCAGCCCAGGCAAGAGCTGGGAAGGCGTGTATGGCGGCCTGGCGGTGAGCCTTGCGATTACGTTGGCGGTTGGCATCAGTCGTGACTGGGGTTTCGGTCAGATCCTGCTGGGCCTGCTGGGTGCCGCGCTGCTGGTCATGTCCTCGGTGGTCGGTGACCTGACAGAGAGCATGTTCAAACGCCGCTCCGGTATCAAGGACAGCAGTAATCTGCTGCCCGGCCATGGTGGTGTACTCGACCGCATTGACAGCCTTACTGCGGCGATCCCGATTTTTGCCGTGTTGTTGTGGGCTGCCGAATGGGGTGTGATGTGAGCCGTCCGCAACGTATTACCGTACTCGGGGCCACCGGCTCCATCGGTCTGAGCACGCTGGATGTGATCGCGCGCCACCCCGATCGCTATCAGGTGTTCGCCCTCAGCGGTTATTCGCGCATCGACGAGTTGCTGGCCCTGTGCATGCGCCATCGCCCGGCCTTCGCAGTAGTGCCGAGTGCCGAAGCAGCTGTGCGACTGCGCGAAAACCTGGCGGCTGCCGGCTGCACCACCGAGGTGCTGGAAGGTGAGGCCGGGCTTTGTCAGGTGGCTTCGGCAGCGGAAGTGGATGCGGTGATGGCAGCGATTGTCGGCGCTGCCGGCCTGCGCCCCACCTTGGCTGCCGTCGAGGCGGGCAAGAAGGTGCTGCTGGCCAACAAGGAAGCCTTGGTAATGTCCGGTGCGCTGTTCATCGAGGCCGTGCGGCGCAGCAGTGCCGTGCTGTTGCCGATCGATAGCGAGCACAACGCGATCTTCCAGTGCATGCCCGGCGACTACGCGCGTGGCCTGAGCGCGGTTGGCGTGCGCCGGATACTGCTGACGGCTTCCGGTGGCCCGTTCCGTGAAACGCCGGTCGAAGCTTTGCTGGATGTGACGCCGGAGCAGGCCTGTGCGCATCCCAACTGGTCGATGGGGCGCAAGATTTCCGTGGATTCGGCCAGCATGATGAACAAGGGGCTCGAGCTGATCGAGGCCTGCTGGTTGTTCGATGCCCCTCCGGCCAAGGTCGAGGTGGTGGTGCACCCACAGAGTGTCATTCACTCCCTGGTCGATTATGTGGACGGTTCGGTGCTGGCGCAGTTGGGTAATCCGGACATGCGTACGCCGATCGCCAATGCCCTGGCGTGGCCTGAACGTATCGATTCCGGGGTGGCCCCGCTCGACCTGTTCGCCATCGCCCGTCTGGATTTCCATGCGCCCGACGAACAGCGCTTCCCTTGCCTGCGCCTGGCGCGGCAGGCTGCCGAGGCGGGCAACAGCGCACCCGCCGTACTCAATGCAGCCAATGAGGTGGCGGTCGAAGCATTTCTTGAGCGGCGTATCCGCTTTCCGGAGATCGCGGGTATGATCGAACAGGTGCTCGATCAGGAGCCCGTCGTGCCGCTGCCGTCGCTGGACGCGGTGTTCGCCGCCGACCAGCGTGCCCGGGAGCTTTCCCGTGAGTGGCTGAGGCGTCACGGTCGCTGATGCAAACCCACCCAGGTTTCTGAGGGGGCTGGCATACAGCCGGCCCGCTGAACATCATTCGGAGATGGACATGACAGCGCTCTACATGATTATCGGCACCCTTGTGGCTTTGGGTGTGCTGGTCACCTTCCACGAATTCGGCCACTTCTGGGTGGCGCGCCGCTGCGGCGTCAAGGTGCTGCGCTTCTCGGTGGGCTTCGGCACACCGCTGTTGCGCTGGCACGATCGCCATGGCACCGAGTTTGTGGTCGCCGCCATCCCGCTGGGTGGCTACGTGAAGATGCTCGACGAGCGCGAGGGTGATGTACCGCCAGCGCTGGCTGATCAGTCGTTCAACCGAAAGCCCGTGGGCCAGCGTATCGCGATCGTCGCGGCGGGCCCGATCGCCAACTTCCTGCTGGCCATCCTGTTCTTCTGGGTGCTGGCAATGATGGGTACCCAGCAAGTGCGGCCGGTGATCGGTGCAGTCGATGCTGGCAGCCTGGCTGCATCGGCCGGGCTGACCGCAGGTCAGGAAATCGTCTCTATCGACGGCAAGCCGACCAGCGGTTGGTCGGCGGTCAATTTGCAGCTTGTTCGTCGCCTTGGCGAGAGCGGCACCTTGCAGGTTGGGGTGCGCGACGAAGGCGCGTCTGCCGAGCGCCAGCTGCCGGTCAAGCTGGACAGCTGGCTAAAGGGCGCTGACGAGCCGGACCCTATCCAGTCCCTGGGGCTGCACCCTTGGCGGCCGGCGATTGAGCCGGTGCTGGCCGAGATCGATCCGAAGGGGCCGGCTGCCGCTGCGGGCCTCAGGACGGGTGACAAGCTGCTGAGCATCGACGGTGTTGCCGTGACGCAATGGCAGCAGGTGGTCGACAGTGTGCGTGCCCGCCCGGCTGCCAATGTGGTAGTGCGTGTCGAGCGTGACGGTGCGGCCCTGGACGTGCGGGTAACCCTGGCGCGCAAGGGGGAGGGCAAGGCTGCCGGTGGTTATCTGGGTGCCGGAGTAAAAGGTGGCGAATGGCCTGCCAGCATGCTCCGCGAAATCAGCTACGGCCCGCTTGAAGCGGTGGGTGAGGGCTTGTCACGCACCTGGAGCATGAGCGTGCTGACCCTCGAATCGCTGAAGAAAATGCTGTTCGGGGAGCTCTCGGTAAAAAACTTGAGTGGACCGATAACCATTGCTAAAGTGGCGGGCGCTTCAGCCCAGTCCGGCGTGGGGGATTTCCTGAATTTCCTGGCCTACCTGAGCATAAGCCTGGGGGTTCTTAACTTGCTGCCCATCCCGGTACTGGATGGGGGGCATTTGCTGTTTTACCTGGTCGAGTGGGCGCGCGGTCGTCCGCTGTCGGATCGGGTGCAAGGTTGGGGGGTCCAGATCGGTATCAGTTTGGTCATAGGGGTGATGTTGCTCGCCCTGATCAACGATCTGGGTCGACTATAAAGCTTCGCTCAATTGCGAACCTGCCGCTTTTTCGCGGCAGGTTGTTTATTGCCAGTTGGAATAAAAGGACTTCATGAAACGTCTGCTGCTAACTGCGGTCATGTCCGCACTGATGATCGCTGAAGTTCACGCCGAGTCCTTCACCATCTCCGATATTCGCGTCAACGGCCTGCAGCGGGTGTCCGCTGGCAGTGTTTTCGGTGCCTTGCCGCTGAACGTCGGCGACCAGGCCGA
>NZ_JAJSRO010000027.1:0-81843 GCF_021283425.1 Pseudomonas sp. NMI542_15
CGGATCATCTGCAACTGCTGGCAACCAATCGGCTCAACATTATCAACTGACTGTTGCACTTGGAACCTGAGGCCGCCTATTCTCTGAATGTGGGTAGCAACTGGTTGTACAAAGTCAGTTGGTCACCACACACCGAAGTCCAGTCAGCGGGATAAAACGCCAATATCACGGGATTTCCCTTTAGCTCACGCAGCGACAACTGTTGATCAGGGGTTGCGTGAAGAGTGAAGTCGGGCGCGACAGTGCCGGCCGGCAGCGGCCCCTGAACCAGGTCGCCATTGGTTTTTTGTGCATCATCGAACTCTAAAGTATTCATTGCTTGAACCTTGATAGATGGGTGGTTGGGACGTGCTCAGTGGGATGCGACGTGCCCGGTGGGATAACTCCATCCACCATCAAGGGGTTCAAAAAAAGACAACGCTGCCTCGATCTCAGCCTGAGCCTGAGTGATTTCGGCAGCGAAACGTTCACGTTCCGCATCAAGGAACACAAGAAGATCCGCCGTGTAATCGCGGAATTGGATTAGGCCAGGTTGGCAGGGGAATGGTCAGATTCGCTCTGGCTCACCAATGACTATAGTCGTTGATGACGCTTACCGTAGTAGCTGAACGATTTTTCGCTACCCTCCAGTGCCAACAACACTCACGCGCTTATCTTGCTGCCATTTCAGGCGGCGTTTTAACACGATGATTTTGGCAGCTATTTCGCCACTTCAGACAAATTTACATCTGCTTTCTAGACGACAACTGCTGCCCCTTACGACAAGCAGAAATCGACCAGAGGCAGACACTGAAACCGCCTTCAGGTCTACAGAGTGAAGGTTGATATGGGAAATGCTCTGGACAAACGAGTCGTTGTCATTAGTGCCGGCATCGTGGGCGCTTCGCTGGCGTAACACCTGGCTGATAAAGGCGCGAATATCACCTTGGTTGAGGCTGAAGGTATCGCGTCGGGAGTGTTTGGAGATTCACTCGCATGGAGCAACATCCTATGCGGATAACGTGACCCCATTGCAGCACTGCGCGGAGCAGCAGTCAAAGATGCGGCTCGCGCAGCGATGGTGCTGTACCTAACGAATAGTCGAGATCGGTCTTCGGGAAGCTGAGCGGCAGACTTTGCGAATATTGTCACTGACCGCTTTTGGCCGTTAGCTGCCCTCCGCCAAGGGCAGCTATGGGTCGAAAGCGGTCGTGCGCGACCGGCAGCTGTCGCCCCCTAGCGGACCATCACCGTCGCCTGTTATCCCCCTCAAGCAACGCCGCGATAATGAACGGCCCCTTCTTTTCCAGATACTCAGCCATACCGCCGGTATTGGTGGCTTCCAGCTCAATCTTTAGGTCTTGATATCGCTGCCGAAGTAAGCTGTCGTTCCTGAGCAGATCTCTGAACGTCAGCATCTGGATGACTGATTGATGGCCACACCTGCAAATGTGGATCTTGTGGGTTCGCACCTCGCCAACATTGCGGCGGTAGAAATGGTGCCCTTGCGACAGGTCACTGCCGCGTACATACCCCAGCGTCAGCAGAACCTCGTCCCGCGCTGCCTCATTGCGATGCTCCGAAACCTCGATCAGCACATCGATTTCAGGCTTGGCTGCAAGTTGCGGGACAGCTGTGCTGCCTACATGGTGCATGGCGACAAGCTCATCGCCGAATGCCAAGGCGAGCAGCAGTTTGTCCGCTTCGTACCGTTGCGGCCATGCGGGGTTGTGGGTCGTGATCTTGCTGGTCAGCGCCATGGGCCATCCTTGGGCAGGTAAGAACGTTCTAATGCGCCGTTTCGGCAGGCGCCCGCCGCCATCTAATGACCTTGCACAACCCCATCAGGCTGCGTGCCCATGCTTGCGAGAAAAATCTCGGTCTCCCGATTGGACCGCAGGCAGACCACGCGACACCCCGACGGCACCGTCGCCACGAATCGCTTCATTGCCTTGCGAGACGAGGTTTTCGTCCGCCACATGAACCTGAAAAACTCCGGCAGGTTGGCCAGCAGTTCCGGGCAGTCATCCGGCAAGTCTGGCCGGGACCGACCGCGGTTCAGCATCGTTCTGAGGAGCACGCGCCAGAATCGAAGCGGCGCCGAGCGATCGATCCATATCACCATGTCAGCGCGGGCCAGGCGGTTGCTCCATGTGGCCGAATGGCCGCCTTCGAAGATCCAGCGCTCACGAGCCTCGACCTCGTGGCATAGACGCGTCTTCTCGTCCCGGCTCCGCTCCACCCAGCCTGGCTGCCAATGAATCGTGTCGATATGCACGACCGGCAAGCCCGTGCGCTCGCCCAGCTTGCGCGCCAGGGTACTTTTCCCAGAACCCGGCTGACCAATGATCATCACCCGTTGCATTGAAGCTCCCTCTCGCCATGCTTGTTGAAATTGGGGCGCGCGATTCTACGGCAATGGGCGATGCGGTCAACTGCACCGCCCTGGTCAGCTGACAGGTTGAATGACGCGCCCTCATCTGCAAGGAAGCGCCGGTCGCCATACGCTTCAGAGCCCCGTCTGCTCTTTCTTGGGGGCAGCCCACTTTGTGGGAGCGGGTTCAGCCGCGAACACCTGCACAGCCGGTGCCATCCACCGCACCGCCTGCTTTGCGGGTAAACCCGCAGCCACAGGTATTGCCAGTCCTCACGCTCACAAACAATAATAAGAGAAATTCCTATTTGAGATAGCCTCCATGTCGGCCGACTCGTCTGTTTCTGCCTCCGTCGGCACGCTCTACGTCGAACACAGCCCTTGGCTGCTCGGCTGGTTGCGCAAGCGTATGGGCAACCACTGCGATGCTGCGGACCTGGTGCAGGATACGTTCCTCAAGGTACTCAAGGCGCGTACCGCCGATGAGATCCGCGCCCCCCGGCACTACCTGTCGAAGGTGGCCAAAGGCTTGATGATCGACCTGTATCGCCGTCGCTCGTTGGAGCAGGCTTACCTCGAAGCACTGGCCGCTTTGCCTGAGACCCACGTGCCCAGCTCCGAAGCCCAGGTGATGGTGTTCGAAACCCTGATCGAGCTCGACCGAATGCTCGCCGGCCTCGGCGCCAAGGTGCGCGAGGTGTTCGTGCTGGCGCAACTCGAGGGCCTGCCCCGCGCCAGGCCGTTCGCGAGGCGGCACGCTGGTATGCGCAGTTGTCCACCCAGTCGGCCAGCACAGAGGAGCAAGCGCGCTGGCAGGGCTGGTACGACAGCGACCCGCTGCACCGTGAGGCGTGGCAGAGGATGCTGGCGGTCAGCGACCGCTTTGCCGGCTTGCCTGGGCGCCTCGCCGCTTCGACCTTGCTCGGCGCAGGGCAGGCCCGCCGCCAGGTATTGTATGGGCTGGCCGTGCTGTTGGGTGGTGGTGTGCTCGGTGGTGTCGGCTGGCGCAGCGAAACCCGGCAGGTCTGGGCCGCCGACTATCGTACGGGTGTCGGTGATCAGCGCACGGTGCAACTCGCCGATGGCAGTCGGATGCTGATGGACACCGACACGGCGGTGGACGCGTTTTTCGATGGCCAGCAACGGCGTTTGCTGTTGCGGCGCGGCCAGGTGCTGATCACCACTGCACGCGATCACGCTGCCCGGCCGTTCATGGTCGACACCCGCGATGGCCGTGTGTTCGCCCTAGGCACGCAGTTTCAGGTCAGTGTCGACGACCACCGCAGCGAAGTGGCCGTGCTGGAGAAAGCTGTCGAGGTTTCTGTCGGCAGGTTTTACGAAATGCGCCTGGTAGCCGGCCAGCGCGCAACGTTCAACGCCCAGGGCATTGGCCCGCTGCGTGCCAATGACGCCAGCGTCGCTGCCTGGGCGCAAGGCAGCGTCGTGGCCATCGACACCCCGCTGGTTGAGCTGTTGGCGGATTTGTCGCGCTACCGGCCCGGCTTGTTGAGCTGCGACCCTGGCGTAGCGCGCATGAAGATCTCCGGCGCGTTCCCGATCGCCGACACCGACCTGGCGCTGACCGCGCTGGAAAGTGCATTCCCGCTCAAGGTGCATCGGCGCACGCGTTACTGGGTGACCGTGTTGCCAGGCAGCTGACCGCCGCACGCGGAAAAAAATGTTCGCCACCTTGCACTTTGCTGGCAGCTCGTTCGGCTTTTCCTCCCACATGTTCAATCGAATGTTCCTGGGGAGGGAAACATGAGCAACACGCGACAGTCGCATCCAGCATTGGCATTGGCCGTACACCTGGCTTTGGGCGCAATGTACATGGCAGGGGGCAATGCCGTTGCCGCATCGGCGGCCCAGGAGCAAACCCGCAGCTACGATATTGCACCGGGTTCGCTGACCGAAACCTTGGGTCAATTCGCCAGCGCCGCGGGCGTTACACTGTCGTTCGACGGTGCCAGTACCGAGGGCCGCCGCTCCGCTGGGCTCAGGGGCAGCTACAGCGTCGCGGGCGGTTTTGCCACGCTGCTTGCTGGTAGCAACCTGCAGGCAGTGCGCCAGGCCAACGGCATCTATTTGCTGGTTGACGGTGGCGATGGCGCGGTGGTGCTGGGGGCCACCAGCATCACCGGGCAGGCTCTTGGCAGTACCACCGAAGGCACTGGTTCATACACCTCCAGCGCCATGCAGAGCGCCACCAAGCTGCCTTTGTCCATACGCGAAACGCCACAGTCGGTAACGGTCATCACCCGGCAACGGATGGACGACCAGGCCATGCGCAGCCTCGATGACGTGGTGCAGGCCACCCCCGGCCTGCGGATGTCGGCAGCACGCCCAGCCAACAGCGAGTATTTCTCGCGTGGCTTTCCCGTCACCAACCTGATGTTCGACGGCTTGCCGACAACCTACAACGCCGACTGGGTCGCCGCAGCCGATATGGCCCCGAATGACCGGGTCGAAATCGTGCGCGGTGCCACGGGCATGATGCAGGGTGCAGGCAACCCGTCGGCGGCGATCAACATGGTGCGCAAACGGCCCACCCAGCAGTTCCAGGGCAGCGTCACAGGTTCCGCCGGCAGTTGGGACAACTACCGCGGCGAGCTGGACCTCAGTGGCCCGCTCAGTGACAGCGCCAGCGTGCGCGGGCGTTTCGTGGGCGCCTACCACGACAAGGACAGCTACCAGGACTACGCGGGTCGCGAGCGTGGCCTGTTCTATGGCATCACCGAGTTCGACCTGACCGACAGCACCACCCTGAGCCTGGGTGCCTCCAACCAGAACGACAATAACAACATCAACTGGGGTGGCCTGCCGGTCAACCGTGATGGCAGCCACGTCGGTTACTCCCGCTCCACTAACGTTGGTTACGACTGGAGCTATCAGGACATCGACAACACCACGGCTTTCGCCGAGCTCGACCACCGCTTTGGCAACGACTGGCGCCTGCACCTGGCCGCTTCCAAGAGCTGGTCGGACTTTGCCATGCAAGGGGCGGTGTTCGAGCGCACCGGCACGCCGGCTGCAGAAGTTCTCCGCCAGCGGGTGTTCAACCAGCGGCGTGACTATGACCAGTCCACCTACGATGTGTACGCCAGTGGCCCGTTCAAGTTGCTCGAGCGCCAGCATGAGCTGGTGGTCGGTGCCAGCAAGCGTGAAGTCAAGACCAGCGCCCACGGCGGTACCGTGTTCCTGCCGGTCGACGATCTGTTCAGCGTCAACCCAAGTGGTGTGAGCAAGCCTTCTGTGGCCGACATCTACACCCTCAGCGAGCACGTCGAGCAGGAAGGGGTTTATGCCACCACCCGGATCAACCTGGCCGACCCGCTCAAGCTGATCGTTGGCGCGCGTTTGGACTGGTATGACAACCAGTCGGTGTACAGCGAGATCAATGATGGCTACTACACCAATGCCGACTACAAGGTAACCCGTAACGTTACCCGTTACGCCGGCGTGATCTACGACCTCGATGACCATCACTCGGTCTACGCAAGCTACACCGATATCTTCATGCCCCAGTCGGAACTGGCCCGAGATGCCTCGATCATCCGCCCGATCGAAGGCAAGAACTACGAAATAGGTATCAAGGGTGAGTACTTCGACGGCGCGCTCAATGCCAGCGTGGCTGTCTTCCAGATCGATCAGGAAAATCGCGCGGCGGAAACTACCGACCAGGCCGGTTGCACCAACTTTACCTGCTACGAAGCCTCCGGCAAGGTGCGTACCCAGGGTATCGACCTGGAGTTGATGGGGGCATTGACCCCGAACTGGCAGGTGGGCGCTGGCTACACCTACTCGCAGACCCAATACCGCAAGGACGCCGACAAAACCAAAGAGGGCACGAAGTTCGACACCGACCTGCCCGAACACCTGTTCAAGCTCAGCACCACCTACACCTTGCCGGGCGAGTTGCACAAATGGCGTGTCGGCGGCAACGTCTATGCCCAGAGCAGCATCTTCAACAAAGGTTCCAATGCGTTCGGCAATTATCACATCGACCAAGGTGCTTACGCGGTATACGGGTTGATGGTGGGCTACAAGGTTAGCGAGAAGCTCGACACGCGGTTGAACGTGAACAACGTGTTTGACAAGAAGTACTACCAGGGAATCGCCAGCAACAACACCTGGAGCCCGTACGACGTCTATGGTGATCTGCGTAACTTCACTGTCACTGCCCGGTACAGCTTCTGAAATAGACGCGACAATAGATGCACGACTGGCATGCCTGGTTCACGCCTGCCAGTTACAGCGCCCCGAGCAACCTGACGGCGTCGGTGACCTGGAAGTACTGTGCTGGCCTCTGGCTTTCGCAGGGGTGTCACCAGCTTTCAGGCCAGCACTGTACCAGTGGGAGCCGGGCTTGTCGGCGATGGGGCGCGAAGCGGCCCCGATGCAGATGGTGCCCGCTCAGGGTTGAAGTCAGCCGATCGCAGACTGCTATCGACCCGAAGCTGCCCTTTGCGGAGAACAGCTGTCGGTACAAACAGATACCCGTTCCCTCTAGCTCTTATCTGACTTTACCTGCCTGGGGTTTCGGGCAACGACCTTGCATAGGTATAGGGGGTATGCCTATCATAGGCGTAGATAGGTATAGGGGGTATCCCATGGGTCATATCGCAGCAAACAAAGACGATCTTCTCAAGCGCGTAAAACGCATCGCCGGGCAAATCCAAGCCGTTGAACGGGCATTGGAATCAGACCACGATTGCGCCAAAACACTTCACCTTGTTGCCGCTACTCGCGGAGCCATCAATGGCTTGATGGAGGAAATCATCGAGGACCATGCACGGGAGCATGTCGCTAACCCAGCACTCAGCGAAGAAGAGCGTAGCAAGGGTGTCGAAGAGCTACTGGAAGCCATCCGACGCTACTCCAAGTGAACACGTCCATGAACAGCATCAACATCAACCACACACACGACCACATGTTCCTTGGCTCGGCCCACGACGAAAATGCCAAGCGTACGCTTTGGGTTGTGGCCCTGACTGTTGTGATGATGATTGGCGAGATCACCGCCGGCTATCTCACAGGCTCGATGGCGTTGCTCGCCGACGGCTTTCACATGGCAACCCACGCCGGGGCGCTGGGCATCGCCGCAGTCGCTTACGGATACGCAAGACGTCATGCATCCAGCCAGCGCTACAGTTTCGGCACCGGCAAGGTTGGTGACCTGGGCGGGTTCGCTTCGGCACTGATTCTCGGCCTGGTCGCCCTGGGCATCGCAGTTGAGTCTGTCATGCGCCTCTTGCAGCCAACAGATGTTCAGTTCGGTACTGCTACGCTCATCGCAGTTGTCGGCCTGGTCGTCAACCTCGTCAGTGCGCTGTTGCTGGGTCACGGGCACAGTCATGGGCACGATCATGATGATCACGGCCATGCCCATCACGGCCATGACAACAACCTGAAGTCGGCCTACGTCCATGTCATCGCTGACGCACTCACTTCGGTGCTGGCCATAATTGCACTGCTCGCCGGGCGATATCTCGGCTGGGTGTGGCTGGACCCGGCCATGGGCATCGTAGGCGCCATTGTCATCGCACGTTGGGCCTGGAGCTTGATGGGGATTACAGCTGGGGTACTGCTGGACCAGACAGATATGCACGTTGCCGAGGAAATTCGCGAACTGGTTGAGAAGCCGGGAGATGCCTCCATTACGGACCTGCACGTCTGGCGGGTTGGGCCACAAGCCCATGCTGCCATCGTCAGCGTCCTTGGCGACGCCACTGCGAACGCCGACAGCATTCGTGAGCGGCTCAAACCTGTTCACGAAGTCAGTCACCTCACAGTAGAGTTTCGACTATCAGATGGCAGCCGGTAAATCGCCTGACTTACTCTCGCGCAACTAAGATTACTGACAATCGCGGCCTGAAAAATGGCTGCCGTGCAAAGGGCGCATGTAAGCTTGAAGTGGTTAAGAAAGCTCACGGATAGATACTTCCCGGGCCGGACGTGACCGTCCGTGAGCGGCAGATATGGGTCGAATCGCGACGGTCATTCCTCGACCGTCGCTGGACGCTGTCAGACCTCCGTCTGCTCTGCCATCTCCAATGCGTCATCGACTTCAATGCCCAGGTATCGCACCGTGCTTTCAAGCTTTGTATGGCCGAGCAGGAGCTGAACTGCTCTCAGGTTCTTTGTCCTGCAATAGATCAGCGATGCCTTTGTACGTCTCATCGTGTGGGTGCCGTACATAGCAGGATCTAGCCCAATAGACTTTATCCACGCTTTGACGATTCGGGCGTACTGCCGGTTGGAGAGATGCGCTGAGGCGTGTAGCCGGCTTGGGAAAAGACAATCCTCGCTGTGGAGTTGGGCTTGATGTATCCAGGCCTGTAGGGCCAGCCGCGTTTGCTCTGTAATTTCAAACTGTACGGGACGTTGGGTTTTCTGCTGAATCACTATCGCCCGCGATGACACGTGCTCCCCATGAGCAACGTCGCGTACGCGAAGCTTGGTCAGATCGCAGGCTCGTAGCTTGGCTATCGATGGCCAGATCGAAAAGGGCTAAATCACGAGTTTCCTCCGCGATTTGGAGCCTTACCCGAATGGCCCAGATATCTTTCAGTCGGAGCGGAGCTTTCTGCCCGACCAATTTTGCTTTGTTCCAAGGCTGATGGTTGCTGGTCGTAATGGCGTTCATGGCTTGTCCTCCATGTGAGGTAGGACAAGGATGGTCAACCCAATCCAGAGGCGCTAACCGGCCCGTTGCGGACATTCACCAGAGGCTACAATACAGCCCCAAACCACCAGCAACTGCCTGCCCTAACCAAACGTAGGCTCATGAAAAGGAAGTCAGGCAAATGGACGTACGTTGCACCTCTCTGGACGAAGTCCGCCAAGGGATCGATGAAATCGACCGCAACCTTGTTTCGCTTCTCGCCAAACGGGGCCGGCTTGTGACCCAAGCGGCTGCCTTCAAGAAAACCACCGATGATGTGCGTGCGCCTGCTCGGGTCGAGCAAGTGATAAGAAAGGTTCGTGAAATGGCTGCCGAGAATGGTACCTCGGCTGAGGTCGTAGAGCAGGTCTACCGGGCAATGATTTCGGCCTTCATCACTGAAGAACTGGCCACCCATGCGAAGCTGGCCAACGATCCTTCAGTATCTTGATGACAACGCGGGGCTCATTCGAAGCTCCGCCGCTTTCCCCGAGCCAGAGCAGATAGCCGGCAGAGCTTGATCACCGAGAAAGCGGCCACCGCGGTTTGCATCAGAAGGCGCAACCCTAACGAAGCGGCTGCGACGTGGAACAGAATGCCCGCGCCTGACGCCATGCCGGATTATTTTTCAGCATTTTCAAGGGTCGATAGCGGCCAACGGCACCCTTTTACATCCGCTGAACGGAGCGGCCTGGCGACTCAAGTTGCTTGGCCACTTTCATCGCCAATTCGACAAAGGCCCTGGCTGCTGCCGTTTGGTAAACCCCTTTTCGTTGCATCAGAACAGCAGTGCGTTGCAGGCGCTGCGGGTCTAGCTCGATAGCGACCAGCTGCTCGTGAGCCTGGGCGATGGTGGCCGGCAACAAGGTCGAGAGCGTGGTCCTGCTGACCACTTCGATAAGCGCACTGATGGTATTGGCTTCCACTTGTACGTGAGGGCGAATGTTGTGTTGGCGGCAGTAGCTGTCGATCTGCTCACGCGTGGCGAATTCGGCGCTCAAGAGTATCAACGATTCTGAGTTCAACGCCTCCAGGCCAATACTGCCCGTCGTGGCTAGAGGATGATGCTTGCCGACCACCAGCGCGAGGGTTTCGACCAGTAGCGCTTGGGCCTCCAGGTCCAGATGATGGCCGTTGTCGAACGCAATGCCCACATCAACCTCGTCGGCCAACAACAGTTCTTCCATCGCCTCTTGAGCGATCTCACGCACCACCAGCGTGATGTTCGGGTACCGCCCATAGAACGCTTCAACCAGCGGGCCAACGAGGTAGCTGGTGAATGTTGGTGTTACCCCCACCCGAAGTGACCCGCGACTCAGATCGCCGAGGTCATCAATCGCTCGTTTTGCTTCCTGCAGTTCCTGCGCAGCTCGCTTGGCATAACGCAGGTAAACCTCGCCGGCATCCGTCAAGCGCGTGGTCCGGCCAGAGCGATCGAACAACAGTGTGCCAAGACTCTCTTCCAGCTGCCGGACCTGCTGCGACAAGGCCGGCTGAGACACATGCAAGGCCGCTGCGGCGCGCGTGAAACTGCGGTGATTTGCCACTGCGATGAAGTACTGGATGTGCCGGGCAAGCATGAACGCACCTATAAGATTATCTGATGGACTAGATCATAAATCAGACTTTTACCTTATTGAAGGGGCTGCGTAACCTTTGCTTCAACACATCGCGTCATTCAAGGAGTCAACCATGAAAGACATCATCGACGGGTTTCTGAAGTTCCAGAAAGAGGCCTACCCCGAGCGCGTCAAACTGTTCAAGGATTTGGCCAGCCAGCAAAGCCCACGTGCACTGTTCATCTCATGCTCCGACAGCCGCCTGGTGCCCGAGCTGGTCACCCAGCGCGAACCCGGAGACCTGTTCGTCATCCGCAATGCAGGCAACATCGTGCCGTCCTACGGCCCCGAGCCTGGAGGTGTATCGGCCTCGGTCGAATACGCCGTGGCGGCCTTGCAGATTTCTGACATCGTCATCTGCGGCCACTCCGACTGCGGTGCCATGACGGCCATCGCCACCTGCAAATGCCTGGACCACATGCCCGCAGTGGCCGGTTGGCTGCGCTACGCCGACTCGGCCCGCGTGGTAAACGAAGCCCGCAACCATTTCGGCCCGCAGGCCAAGGTCGAAGCCATGGTGCGCGAAAACGTGATCGCCCAGCTTGCCAACATCCAGACCCACCCCTCGGTGCGCCTGGCCCTGGAAGAAGGCCGCGTGACATTGCATGGCTGGATCTACGACATCGAAAGCGGGCTGATCGAGGCCTTCGATGGCAGTACCGGCACCTTCGTATCCCTCGCCCACAACCCCGAAGTACACGCCGTTTCCCATCAACCCAAGCGTGTTGCCTGAACATCTTTCAACCAAGGAGAAACACCATGATCCAATCGCAAATCAACCAGAACGCCCGCCTTGCCCTGAGCGAAGTCATCCTTCTGGCCAAAGCCCGCAAAGACCTGTCGTTCTCCCAGATCACCGAGGGTACCGGCTTGTCCGAAGCGTTCGTCACCGCTGCACTGTTGGGCCAGCACCCGCTGCCAGCGAGCGCTGCCCAGGTGGTGGGCGACAAGCTCGGCCTCGACGCGGACGCCATCGCACTGCTGCAGACAGTGCCACTGCGCGGCAGCATTCAAAACGGTATCCCGACCGACCCCACCATCTACCGCTTTTACGAGATGTTGCAAGTGTACGGCACCACCTTGAAGGCGCTTGTTCATGAAAAGTTCGGCGACGGCATCATCAGTGCCATCAATTTCAAGCTGGACATCAAGAAAGTCGAAGACCCCGAGGGTGGCTCGCGCGCGGTAATCACCCTGGATGGCAAATACCTGCCCACCAAACCGTTCTGATTTGGCTGACACATGGGTTCGGCCGCAATTTTGCGGCCGAACCACAACCTGAAGGTGATCAAATTGAAAGCGTTGTTCGCATTGATACTAAGCGGGCTGTGCAACGTGGCCATGGCTGCCGGCGTTGAGCAACAGGTCGACCCGCTGCCGGTTGAACAGTACAGCTATGGCCAGCACCTCGATATCGCTCGCGTCATTTCCATAAGCGAAGTGCCGGATGTTTGCCAGGTAGTGCCTGCTCGCATGACGTACGAAGACTCCCAAGGCAAAGAGCATGTGCTTGAGTACCGCGTGATGGGCAATGGTTGCTCGAATAATTGAGCCCGGCCTTCGTAGCGCAACAGCACTCACTATGAGGACTGAAGTTGATGGACCTGATATTTCGAAGTGTACGCATTGACGATGCCCAGCCACTGGTAGATGTGGCTGTGCGAGCAGGCAAAATCGCCGAGATCGCGCAACACATCGACACCACGGCAGAGCACGAAGTGCAAGGCCACGGCAAAGTGCTGGTTGCCGGGTTTGTCGAAGGCCACCTGCACCTTGAAAAAGCTTACGTCATGCAGCGCAAAGCCAATCGCTCCGGCACCTTGAAGGAAGCGATAGCCGTCACTGCCGAACTGAAGCCCACACTGACCCGTGAAGATATCCGCGAACGTTCGATCCAGGTACTGCGCGCACTGGTGCAGGCCGGTACCACGCACGTGCGTGCCCACGCCGAATTCGACCCCGCCCAGGGCTTCACGGGGCTCGAAGTGGTGCTGGAGTTGCGCGAGCAGTTCCGCGAGGTGATCGACATCCAGGTCGTAGCCTTTCCGCAAGAAGGCATTCTCAAGCTGCCTGGCATGCAGGCCATGATGACCCAGGCAATGGAGATGGGGGCCGATGTAGTGGGCGGCATTCCCTACAACGACGAGTCACCGCTGGAGCACATTGATTTCGTCTTTGATTTGGCCAAGCGCTATGGCAAAGACATCGACTTGCACCAGGATTTCGCCGATGACGCCGAGCACATGACCATTGAATACGTGGCACGTCGAACCATTGCCGAAGGCTACCAGGGGCGGGTCTGCGTGGGGCATCTGACCAGCCTGGCCGCCGTCTCGCCTGCGCGACAGGCGCAGGTCATTGCGTTGCTACGCGAGGCCGACATCAGCGTGATGTGCCTGCCTGCCACCGACCTGCACCTGGGAGCCCGGGGTGACAGTCACAATGTAAGGCGCACCCTGACACCTGTACGTGCGCTGCGCGACGGCGGTGTGACGGTTTGCCTGGCCACCAACAACATCCGGAACGCCTTCACCCCGTATGGCACAGGCGACCTGCTGCACATTGCACAAATGGCCATTCCCGCGTGCCACTTGGGCGGCGCGGATGATCAAGCCACCGTGTTGTCGATGCTCACGACAAACCCTGCCAAAGCCTTGGGCTTGAAACACTACGGTTTGGCGGTGGGCAATGATGCCGACCTGGTGATGATGGATTGCCGTGCTGTGGCCGATGTCATTCTCGACCTGCCGACACGGCTTATGGTGCTCAAGCGCGGCAGGGTGGTGGCAACGGCTGAGCATCGTCGGTCAGTCGCATTTTGAGGCCATCGGGGAGATTCCTATCGCAGCCTCACCCTGCGTCTCCCAGGCCATTACGCGAAGCCTTTTCTATCCATCTCCGATACTGGCGAGTACGCACGGCCATGGAGAGCTGTTGCAGGATCAGCGCGCCCGCTGATCTTCGCCAGTTCACCTATCCTCGTAGCCCACCTGGAAAATGCTAGCGACCTTGAGTTGACTTTAAACCTGGAATCATCGGTCGGCCAAGCCACTGCGTATCACCTGTGCCCTGTCTGGCTTATATTACCTTCACCGCGCGGCCAATGAACTTCACTGGGCCCGTTGGTGCACCCGTGGGTGAGCCCCCCGCCTTCTCAAGGGTCAGCTCGAACAACTGGTTGGGTTCAAGCTCAGGCAAACGCCTCAACGGCACGCGGTACTGCTCGCCAGGTTTGACCAGCCCCAACGAAACAGGTGCGCGCCACTGCTCGCCCTTGGTCCAGAACTGCAAGGTCATGCCTTCGGGCACATCGTCCAGGCCAAGCGGGATCAGTTCGATCATGCTCGCATCGTTGGCTTGCACGACCCACCCCGGGGCCTGGCCCGACGGCGCTACCAGCACCACCATGTAGGTGGTCACAGGTGGCGCCTTGGTCAATAGCGCAAAGGCCAGCAGCAAGCTCGCCGCAAGCCCCGCAGCGCTCAGCCCCTGCCACAGTCCAAGTCGCTGCCAACCGGCAGGCCGTTGGCGCCTGGGCGGGTTGGCCTGCGCCAGGCTTCGCTCGATTCTGCCCCACAGGCGGCGGCTTGGCGTGACGGGCTCAACCCGCGTAGCCAGTTCGAGCAGGCGGGCCTCCCATGCGTCCACTGCGGCACGTACGGCCGGCTCCGACGCCAACCGCACCTGCATGGCAGCACGCTGTTCGCCGCTCAAGGTGCCCAGTACGTACTCGGCTGCAAGGTCGTCCAGCTGCTCGGCGCTGTCATCACCAGGGGTCGGCTTCATGTCATGCACTCTCGCAGGGCCTTCAGGCTTCGCTTGATCCATGCCTTCACAGTGCCCAGCGGCGCCCCCAGCAGGGTTGCGATTTCGGCATTGCTGCAACCGTCCACATACGCGTGCAGGATGCAGCGCCGGGGAGCGGGTTGCAGTCGCTCAAGGCAGCGATAGATTTTCGCCGAGCCTGACCACAGTTGCAGGTCGTCCAATTCCGGGCTTGCAGTTGCGATCATGCCAGGCTCGTCCAGCTCGGTTTCCCAGCGGCTGTCTCGCACGCAGTTCAGCGCCAGGTGACGGGTGATGCTGTAGACCCAGCCCCGGGCAGACCCGCGCGATGGGTCATAGCTGGCTGCATGTGTCCAGATACGGACAAAGGCATCGTGAACGATATCCTCCGCGCTCGCCTGGTCGCGGGCAATGCGCCGCGCCACACCCAGTAAACGGCCCCCCTCCTGCTCATAGAGCGCCTGCAAGGCGTGGCGGTCTCCTTGAGCACAAGCAGCAAGACAGCCCTCGAAATCAAAGGGAAGCACAGGCGAATTCAAAATGGGGTCGTTCCTTCGTCATGAAACCTGGACGGTGCCCTGGCTTACCAGCTTGGGGCACCTCCAGCAGCGTAGATGATCAATCGCTGGTGTGCTGCTCAAGCCCTGATCATTTGGCTGACCAGAACACGTAGTCCGCCTGGTACTTGACGACCTGCTGCGCCCCTTTGCTCTGCGCTGTGCAGTCCATCGAAGGCGCTACTCCCCCGCGCGTCGCCAGCCGCTGGATATAACTGACCCCTTGCATTGCACCCTTGCCCTCGGCAGGGTTGGCCTTGACCAGTTGATACGGAATGTCCCCTTTGGCGGCCGGGGCTACGGCAAGCTGGGTACCGGTCACTTTCGAACCGTCCTTGGCCTGCCAGGTGGCCGGAGGACCAAAATAGTCACCCACAGGCTTGCCGCTACGATCGTTCAGGACCGCCTTGGGGCCAACGAAAACCCACTCCATCTGGCCTGGCGCACTGGCCTTGTCGCGGCATTCGTAGGTGATCTCACCGACACCGACGGTTTCCAGCATGATGGCGTGGCCGTCGGGAACCTTGATTGCGTCCGGGACGCCTGACTGGGCATGGGCGGCGCCAGATGCAAGTACGAGGCAGGCAGCGAGCAGGGAGAAAGCGGGCTTGATGATCATGGGGCGAACTCCGTAAGGGTCTGGGGTCAGGCAATCATCGACTGCCTGATAAGAACTACCCATCGGGTGCCGTTCTGGATGCACCGGCTGAAAAATAATTTTGCATGCTCGTTATCGATACCGTGCGGACACCGAAGCAGGTGTGCAGGCGTGCCACGGTCGACTGATCCCGCCGGGGCGGTTACGCTGGCGTTTTCCACCTGCACGGAAGCGCCAGTGAAAGAGGCATACCAAGGAAGCTGCTTGTGCGCAGCGGTCAGTTACCTGCTGCTTACCCCGCCAAAAGCTGTGAGCCACTGCCATTGCAGCCAATGCCGCAAAGGGCACGGGGCAGCATTCGCTTCATACGGCAGTGTTCCGCGCAGCATGCTGCGCATCCTTCGTGGCGCCACCAGTATCAAGACCTATGCGTCTTCGCCGAGGGTGATGCGGGAATTTTGCGTAGAGTGCGGCTCGACCTTGTTCTGGTCACGCTCCGAAGGTGAGTTTGCCGACTGGGTTTCGATAGCCCTGGGCACGCTTGATACGCCATTCCTGCCCAAGAAGCAGCAACACCTGCACGTTGATTCTGCTGCCCCTTGGTACGGGCCCTGCAGCTCAGCTCCTCAAAATCACTGACATTGCAAAGCATCCTGACAGCCCTATAATTGCGATCAATTCTTATCCGCACTTTATAATCAGGAAGATCCAGGTGCCCTACCCGCAGCCGCCCGCATCAGCCCGGCATGATGAGATGCATGCCCTGTACCGCGACCACAGCCAATGGCTGCAAGGCTGGATTCGCCGGCGCCTGGGTAATGCAGACCGGGCGGCCGATATTACCCAGGACACCTTTCTGCGTCTGATCAGCAGCGCGCTACGCCAGCCGTTGGCAGAGCCTCGCAGCTTTCTGGCCACCGTAGCGCGGCGGGTGATGATCGACCAGCTGCGCCGACGCAACCTTGAGCAAGCCTACTTGGAGTTCCTCGGCAGCCAGCCGGTACTCGAAGAGTGCTCGCCCGAGCAGCGCCTGCTGATGCTGGAAACCTTGATGCAATTGAACGCCATGCTCGACGGGCTGGGCCAGAAAGTGCGCGATACCTTCCTGTACGTGCAACTGGATGGCCTGACCTACCCAGAGGTCGCACAGCGCCTCGGTGTGTCTGTCAGTTCGGTGACGAAGTACATGGCCAAGGCCACCGAACGTTGCCTGCTGTTCGCTTTCGATGCGCAACTGTGAGCCCCTCCGACCAGCGCCAGGCCCTGCGCGAAGCGGCACACTGGCATGCGCGCTTTCTCGCCGCACCTGACTGCCCGCAAAACCGGGCACAGTGGCAAGCCTGGCTCGAGCAGTCACCCTTGCACGGTTGGGCCTGGGGGCGCCTGGAGCAGTTGCAGGCAGGCCTGGCCGGCGTGCATGGCCCGCTGGCAAGGCACACCCTTGCCGCAGGCCAGATCGGGACGGGACGGCGTACGGTGCTCAAGACGCTGGTGCTGGGTATGGGGCTGGCTGGGGTAGCCTGGACGGGCTACCGCAACGCCCCTGTCTGGTTGGCCGATGTGCGTACGGCGACCGGCGAACGCCGCAGCCTGACCCTGCAGGACGGCACGCGGCTGACGCTCAATACCGCCTCTGTCGTCGATATCCGCTATAGCACAGAGCAACGCCTGATCGTCCTGGTCGAGGGAGAAATCGCCATACGCACTGCCAGCGACCCGCGTCCGCTGCGCGTGCGCACGGTGCATGGCGAGATGCGTGCCCTGGGCACTGATTTCACCGTGCGCCTGCGTGCCGACTGCACCGAGCTGTCCGTTATCGAACACGCCGTTGCGGTGCGCAACGCTGCGAGCGCCCGCGAGGTGCGGGTTGACGCAGGGATGGCCCTGGCCTTCGACAACGGCCCGCTGCCCGAGCCACGCCCAGCCGACCTGGCTCGCACCGCGTGGCGCGAGGGGCAGCTGGTGCTCGACGGCTGGCCGCTGCGCCGCGCCTTGGCCGAACTGCAGCGCTACCGCCCCGGCGTGCTGAGTTGCAGTGACGACGTGGCCGGGCTGCGCCTGGCTGGGGTGTATCCACTGGACGACACCGACCGCGCCCTGGTGGCGATCGCCGAGGCGCTACAACTGAAGATCAGCACCTGGACGCGCTACTGGGTCAGGCTGATGCCTGCCACGTAATGGCGTCGGGTGAAAATATTATCAGCCGCATTGTCGGATTGGCCTCTCTCGTTCGAGCTCTCCTGCAAACCGCCCAAACAGGCATTTGAAGGAGCTGTCATGCCTATAACAACAAGCTGCCCATACCCGCGCCGAAAACACCTCACGTCCCTGCTGCTTGGCAGCGCCATCGCACTGCATACCGGGCTGCTGGCCCCGCTGCTGTCGACGAGCGCCCAGGCCCAAGCGCAACAGGCCAGCCGCGTCTACGATATCGCCCCAGGGCCGTTGATGACGACTTTGAACCGCTTCGCCCGCGAGGCCGGGGTGCTGCTGTCGTTCGATGCGGCGCTGACCCAGGGTCGGCAGAGCAGCGGGCTGCACGGCCGCTTCAATATCGAACAGGGGTTTGCCCTACTGCTGGCCGGTAGTGGGCTGCAGGCCCAGCGGGTGGGCAACGACTATGTGCTGGTGAGCCAGGTTGATGCTGGTTCGGCACTGCAACTGGGCGCAACCAGCATCACGGGTGAAGGTTTGGGCCTGACCACCGAGGGAAGCGGCTCCTACACCACCGGCGAAACGGCCGCCGCCACACGCCTGAACCTGAGCCTGCGCAAAACCCCGCAGTCGATCAGCGTGGTCACCCGCCAACAGATGGACGACCAGAACCTGCAAAGTGTTTCCGAAGTGCTGAAGCAAACGCCCGGTGTCACGGTCAACCAGGAAAGCTCCGAAGCCTTTACCTTCTACTCGCGCGGTTTCAAGCTGGATAACTACCAGTTCGATGGCGTGCCCAGCCTGTCCTCCGACGGCGGCTCATTGCGCGACAACTACAGCATCGGCAACAGCCTGGTCTATGACCGGGTCGAAGTACTGAAGGGCGCAACCGGCCTGGTCAACGGCGCCGGCAACCCCTCTGGGGTCATCAACCTGGTGCGCAAGCGCCCCACTGCCGCACTGCAGGGCCGTATCGGCGCAGGCGCCGGGTCCTGGGACAAATACCAGGCCGACTTCGACCTTGCCGGCCCGTTGACCGACAGCGGTAATGTCCGTGGCCGCATGGTCGCTGGCACCCAATCCCGGCACAGTTACGTCGAGTACCTGACCGGCGAGCAGAACACCTTCTATGGCGTGCTGGAAGCCGGCCTCAGCGAGAACACCTTGTTCACGCTTGGCTACGACGTGCAGAAAAACTACGACAACGGCAGCACCACCGGCGCACTGCCCGCGTTCTTTCTCGATGGCCGTACGGTCAAGTTCGACCGTGATACCAACGCCGCCGACCGCTGGACCTGGCGCAATCAGGAAACCCAGCGCGCCTTTGCAGAACTTGCCCACACCTTCGATAACGACTGGGTACTCAAGGGCGTACTCAGCAGCCGTGATTACCGCTCGCGCGAGCTGATCTCGGGCATCAGCAGCGAGGCGATTCAGGCAGACGGCAGCATTTCTCATGGCTTTGTCGGCGGCAACATCGACCCCGAAACCGGCGCCGTGAACAACAACGGCACCGCGAGCAAATTCAACACCACCAGCAAGGAAAAAGGCCTGGACCTGTATGCTCGCGGCCCGTTCTCGCTGGGTGGGCGCGTGCATGAAGCCGTGTTCGGCTACAGCATCGCCCACACCAAATCAACCTCCAAGCGTGATGATGGTGTGACCAATGGCGTCATCGACGATGTATTCCAGTGGGACGGCTACGGCGATACCCCAACCAACTTCGAATGGTGGTCCACCTTCGATATCGAGGCGCGGCAGAAGGTGGGCTTTGCGGCAACCATCCTGAAACCTACCGACGCGCTGGCCGTTATCCTGGGGGCACGGATCGTCGACTACAAATGGGACATCGACACGATCAACGCCATCGGTCGCCGCCTCCCGGCCAGCGCCACCAACTCCAGCGAAATCGTGCCTTACGCTGGCGTCACCTACGACCTGGACCGGTACCACACCGTGTATGCCAGCTACACCGACGTGTTCAAACCCCAGGCGTATAGCCTCGGCGCGGACGGCAAGCCTATCGACCCACTTACCGGTGCAAGCTATGAAATCGGTATCAAAGGCGCCTACTTCGAAAACCGCCTGAATGCCAGCCTGGCCCTGTTCGAGCTGAAGCAGGACAACTTCGCTGTGCTCACCGGCGGCACCACGCCAAGTGGCGGCAGCGCCTACCGGGCGGCGCAAGGCGTCACCACCCGCGGCGTCGAGCTGGAAGTAAACGGCGAGCTGATGAAGGACCTGCAAGTGATGGCGGGCTACACCTTCGCCGAATCCCACGATGCTGATGACCAGCGCGTGGCAACCAACCAACCGCAGCATCTGCTCAAGCTGGCGACCAACTACCGCCTGCAGGGCGATTGGCACAAGTTCACCGTGGGCGGCAATGCGTATTGGCAGAGTGCGACCTTCTTCAAGCCAAGCGATGAGGACTGGTACGCGATCGACGACCCGGCTGCCAAGTTTGAACAGAAGTCCTATGCGCTGGTGGGGTTGGTGGGTGGCTATGACTTTACCCGCAATCTGAAGGCAACCCTTAACGTCAACAACCTGTTCGACAAGCACTACTACAGTGGCATTGGCAACTACGGGACGGTTTTCTGGGGGGCGCCGCGTAACCTGATGGTCAATGTGAAGTACAGCTTCTAGGGAATTGCCTGGCACCTCACGAAGCCCCGGCGCCACCACGCCGGGGACAGGGTCTATCTAGCCAGCGCTGCTGGCGCCGGACGAACTGGGTATCGGCGGCGGGTCGGTAGGCAGTGCCGAGGTCGTGCGCCTTGGCCTGCCCGCTTGATGCGCCCTAGCGCAAGGACAACATCATTGTCAGCGGAGACAAATCGGGACACGGCGACGGTTCCGACACATATAGCTAACGTCTACACGCGTGTATTGGGCCTCAGACGGAACACTCGGCCTGTTTCCAGACGGATACCAAGCTCTCTTGGTAAACTAGCCGACACCCCGGGCAAACGCAGATCCTTTTTGTTGCCAGCATTTGCTAATGCCGCCCCTGCAATTTGCTGCTACGCCCTAAAATCCAGCATTCGGTACCGAAAACGTTGAACGATATGACCGCTAATACAGGCTCTAGCCCAACAACCACGCGCCCTGAGCCGTCACGCCGCTTCAGCGTTGCACCTATGATGGACTGGACAGACCGCCACTGCCGCTTCTTCCTGCGCCTGCTCTCCAAGCAAACCCTGCTCTACACCGAAATGGTCACCACCGGTGCCCTGCTGCACAACGACGCCCACCGTTTCCTGCGCCACGATGCCTCCGAGCACCCGCTGGCCCTGCAACTGGGCGGTAGCGTGCCCGCCGATTTGGCCGCCTGCGCACGCCTGGCCGAGGACGCGGGCTACGACGAGGTCAACCTCAATGTCGGCTGCCCGAGCGACCGGGTGCAGAACAACATGATCGGTGCCTGCCTGATGGCTCACCCGGCATTGGTGGCCGATTGCGTGAAAGCCATGCGTGATGCGGTGTCGACACCGGTGACGGTCAAGCACCGCATCGGCATCAATGGCCGCGACAGCTATGCCGAACTCTGCGACTTCGTCGGCCAGGTGCGCGAAGCCGGCTGCCGGAGTTTTACCGTGCATGCGCGCATCGCGATTCTGGAAGGACTGTCGCCGAAGGAGAACCGCGAGGTTCCGCCCCTGCGCTATGAAGTAGCAGCGCAGTTGAAGGCAGACTTCCCGGACCTGGAGATCGTGCTCAACGGCGGGATCAAGACCCTGGAAGAATGCCAGGCACACCTTGAAACCTTCGATGGCGTAATGCTCGGGCGTGAGGCGTATCACAACCCTTACCTGCTGGCCGAGGTGGACCAGCGGCTGTTTGGCAGCGATGCGCCGGTGGTCAGCCGTAGCGAAGTGCTGGCGCAATTGCGGCCCTATATTGTGGCGCACATGGAAAGTGGCGGCGCGATGCACCACGTTACCCGGCATATTCTGGGGCTGGCCCAAGGGTTCAAGGGGGCGCGGCGCTTCCGTCAGTTGCTGTCGGCAGACATTCACAAGGCGGCGCAGCCGCTGGCAGTGTTTGACCAGGCGGTGGAGTTGCTGCAAGGACGGTGATACTACCCATGCACGCGACACGGCCGTTGTAGGAGCGCCCTGTCGCGACACAAGGCCGCTCAGACGAGTATGTGGAACCTCAAGGCAGCCGGGCACTCGAATCTTCACCTTACGTACGGCCCTTCGTGGGCAAGCCCGCTTCTACAGGCCCTTGAGCGGCTGTCGGGGCTCGGGTAATGTCGAGTAAATGCACAGGACAGAGCACGCCCATGACTTCCAAGCTGGAACAACTGAAGCAGTTCACCACCGTGGTCGCCGACACCGGGGACCTGGATGCCATCACCCGCCTGAAGCCGGTCGATGCCACCACCAACCCGTCGCTGCTGCTCAAGGCTGCCGCCATCCCGGGCTACGCCGACCTGCTCAAGCAGGTGAAGGCCGATGCCAAGGGCGATGTCGACCTGGCCTGCGACAAGTTCGCGGTGGCCGTGGGCTCGGGCATTCTCAAGGTCATTCCCGGGCGTATCTCGACCGAGGTGGATGCACGCCTGTCGTTCGATGAACCGGCGCTGCTGAACAAAGCCCGCCAGCTGATCGGCCTGTATGACGCAGCCGGGGTCTCCAAAGACCGCGTGCTGATCAAGCTGGCCTCCACTTGGGAAGGCATCCGCGCTGCCGAGCAGCTGGAGAAGGAAGGCATCCAGACCAACCTCACCCTGCTGTTCTCCTTCGCCCAAGCCCAGGCCTGTGCCGATGCCGGGGTGTTCCTGATTTCGCCGTTCGTGGGTCGTATCTACGACTGGTACAAAAAGAGCACCGGCACGGATTACGTGGGCGCCGAGGACCCTGGCGTGCAATCGGTGACGCGCATCTACAACTACTACAAGGCCAATGGTTACAACACCGTGGTGATGGGCGCCAGCTTCCGCAACCTCGGCCAGATCGAACAACTGGCCGGCTGCGACCGCCTGACCATCAGCCCCGAACTGCTGCAGCAACTGAGCGACGATCAGGGTGAACTGCCGCGCGTGCTCAAGCCGGGCAATGCCGGTGAGGCCAAGCAGCAGTTGAGTGAAAGCCAGTTCCGCTGGGCGATGAACGAAGATGCCATGGGCACCGAAAAGCTGGCCGAAGGCATCCGCCAGTTTGCCCGGGACCAGGAGAAGCTGGAGAAGTTGATGGCTGAAAAAGCCTGATACATATCCGGTTTGCCTGATGGGCGGGAAGTGTTCAGCATTTTCCGCCCGTTTTTGTTTTGCCAAGCTTTAGTTGTGAATTGAATTCCAGGGCCTCTTCGCGGGTAAACCCGCTCCCACACGCATACCCGCAGGCCTGAAATTGGCGCTGTACTTGTGGGAGCGGGTTTACCCGCGAAGGGGCCCGATAAGCCACCCGAGCTGTCGATGACCTCCTCTACCCCCTTGCCCCTCGTACTCGCCGGCCCGGTACTGCGCCGCCTGGAACCCCAGCGCCTGGCCATCTGGCTGGTCGCTACCCAACCGCTGCAACCCGAATTCATCCTCCCGGCAAGCGAGGCCACGGTGGATTGCCAGGTCGTCCCGGTCGGCCAGCACGCCTTCATCCACCTGCTGGATATCCACTTCGACAATGCCCTACCCCGCAACCAGCAGCTCGACTATGACCTGCTGATCAATGGCCAGGGCATCGCTGGATGGGGGCCGCATCTGCTCTACCCCGGCACCCAGCGCCCAAGCCTGGTGCTGCGCGATCGGCTCGACCACTTGCTGCACGGCTCCTGCCGCAAGCCCCACCACCCCGCCATCGATGGCCTGCTGTGCGCCGACCGCTTGCTGCAAGCCTGCAAGCAACCCGAAGATCGCCCGGCCGTGCTACTGATGACCGGCGACCAGGTGTACGCCGACGATGTTGCCGGCCCGATGCTGCGTGCTATCCATCGCCTGATCGAGCGCCTGGGCCTGTTCGACGAGCAACTGGATGGCGCAGTGGTGCCTGATAGCCAGGCGCTGTACCAGCACCCGGCCAGCTACTACCACCGCGCCGACCTGTTGCCGGCGCAGGAAACGAACGACACCCTGCGCGAGCGCTTTTTCGGCGGCAAGCGCAAGCCGATCTTTTCGTCCAGCAATGCCGACAACCACCTGGTGACGTTCGCCGAAGTCATGGCCATGTACCTGCTGGTCTGGTCACCCGTGCCTTGGCAGTGGGTGGACATGGTCATGCCCGACGGGCTCAGCGACCAGCGCCAGGCGCGTTACCGGCAGGAGCTGCCGCTGATTCAGGCGTTTGCCGAGAACCTCGGCCAGGTGGCGCGGGTGATGGCCCACCTGCCCTGTCTGATGATCTTCGACGACCACGACATCACCGATGACTGGAACCTCTCGGCACAATGGGAAGAAACCGCCTACGGCCACCCGTTTTCACGGCGGATCATCGGCAATGCCCTGCTCGGCTACCTGCTGTGCCAAGCCTGGGGCAACGATCCGGACGGCTGCAAGCCACTGGTCAGGCAATGCCAGGCGTCGAACAGCCAAACCCGCGATGAACTGATCGGCGATCTGCTGCGCTTTCAGGGCTGGCAATTCAGCTTGCCAACAAACCCACCCTTGCTGGTGCTGGACACTCGTACCCGGCGCTGGCGCAGCGAAAGCAACCTGGCCAAGCCATCCGGCCTGCTCGACTGGGAAGCGCTTAGCGAATTGCAGCACGCGCTGCTCGACCACCCATCAGCGGTCATCGTCTCGCCTGCGCCGATTTTTGGCGTAAAGCTGATCGAGACCGTGCAGAAGGTGTTCAGCTGGCTGGGGTATCCGCTTTTGGTGGATGCCGAAAACTGGATGGCCCACCGCGGTGCGGCGCAGGTCATCCTCAACATCTTCCGCCACTCGCGTACGCCGGGCCACTACGTGGTGCTGTCCGGGGATGTGCACTACTCGTTTGTCTATGAAGTAATGATCCGCCACCGCCAGCGCAGCCCGCATTTGTGGCAGGTGACCAGCAGCGGAATCAAGAACGAGTTCCCCCGGCGCCTGCTCGACGTGCTCGACCGGCTCAACCGCTGGCTGTATGCGCCACGCTCGCCGCTGAACTGGTTTACCAAGCGTCGGGAGATGGAAGTAGTGCCACGTACGCCGAGCCACAGCAAGGCCGGGGAGCGGTTGTGGAACGGTGCGGGGTTGGGGCAGGTGTTCTTTGATGAGCAGGGGCGGCCGGCACGGGTGTATCAGCTGGATGCGGGTGGGGGTGAGGCTACCGAGTTTATTGGCGGAAAATAGTCTGCTCGAGAAATTCTGCTGCCTGTGCCGGCCCTTTCGCGGGCTTGCCCGCTCCCACAGGGGCGGTGTACCGCTTGAAAACTACGCAGCACCTGTGGGAGCGGGCAAGCCCGCGAATGGGCCGGCGCAGGTTAACGATCAGGTCCGCTCCAGCGCATTGACCAGGTCATGGAAGGCTTCGCGGTTGGAGTCGTTCAGGCCCATGAGGATCTTGTGCGCCTCCAGTACCTTGGAACGCACCACGTCTTCGTTCTGGTCCTGCGACGGCAGGTCGGTCAGGCACTCAGGGCAAGGAATCGGGCGATCGACAATGTTGAACACTTGATCGAAGCCCATCGACTGCAACAGCCGGGAAATGTCCGGGTTGGTGGTGACCACGGTCGGCAACAGGCCGACCTTCTGCCGCGACAGGATCGACAGCTTGGCCAGCAGGCCCAAGGTAGTGCTGTCGATACTCTCGGTTTCGGTGAGGTCGATGACAATCGCCGAGAAGTTCAACGCAGTGAAAATTTTCTCGATCGTCGCATCCAAGGCCGAACACAGGGTCAGGCGCACTTCACCGACGAACTTCAGTACGAAGGTGCCGCTCTGCTCGGCGAACTGGATTCTACCGGTACTCATTGAAGGTTCCTGCTTAACACCAATAGGGCGATATCATCCGGCATATCCCCAAGCGTAGCTAATCCGAATCGTTGACGCAGCCCATCCAGGCTGCCACCTGCTGCCCTGACGATCTCCGGCAAGGCGGCTTCTTTATCTTTGAGCGTATCACCCGGCAAAAGGTCCAGAATGCCATCGGACATCAGGCTAAGGCTGAACTGCGGTGGCAGCTCAACAACCAGATCCTGATAAGTGGCCTCGTCGAACAGCCCCACCGGCAGGCCCCGGCCTTCCAGGTAACGGGTGTGCGCCGGGGTATGCAGCACTGGCAGCGGCAAATGCCCACCCACCGCGTAGGTCAACAGACCAGACTCTTCGTCGATCACCCCGCCGACCATGGTGACGTGCTTGCCCAGCTTGCTGTTGATCAGGCCGCGGTTGATGTGACTGAGCACTTCGGACGGCTTGAACTCGCGCATTTTGCTGCGCTTGAGCTCAAACATGAGTCGCGTGGTCATGAATTTCAACAGGACGGTGACAAAGGCCGACGAGGCGCCATGCCCGGAAACATCAGCGAGGTAGAAGGCGATGCGCCGCTCGTCCACGCGGAAGTAATCGACAAAATCACCCGACAGGTACAACGACGGGATGATCTGGTGCTCGAACGCGAACTCGCCAGCTACCCAGGGGCTTTCCGGCAGCATGTTCATCTGCACCTGGCGACCGGCGGTCTGGTCCTCCTGCAACAGGTGCAGGCTGGCCTCCAGCTCGCGGTTGGCCGCTTCGAGCTTGTCGCGGTAGCGCTGGTTTTCCAGCACCAGACGCGAGCGGTCGAGGGCACGGCGCACCGAATGCTCAAGGACGGCCAGGTCTTCCAGCGGCTTGATCAGGTAGTCGGCGGCGCCCAGGCGCAACGCTTCCACCGCATCGCTCATGACGCCGGCACCAGACACCACGATCACCGGTAACTGCGGCGCACGCTCGCTGACCTGACGGATCAGTTCGAGGCCGCCCATCTGCGGCATGCGCAAATCGCAGATCACAAGGTCGGGCTGGTGTTCTTCGAAGACCTGAAGCCCCTGCTGGCCATTACCGGCCTGGAGGACGCTGAAGCCACTGTCTTCGAGATAGGCGGCGAGGCTCGCACGGACCACGTCGTCATCATCGATAATCAGCAGCGTTGCACTGGTTTTCTGCATGTGGGCGAACGGCGCCGATTTGGGTTGGTGCAGCGGTGTCGGCAAAGCAGACGGCCAGCTACGGGAATTCTTGGTGGTCACACTCTACTTGAGTTGTAGGACAAGAACACCTGCCCGGCAACTGTCAAAGGTACCTTGTAAGGCGCAGACGGTACTCCCATCCGGCAGGCGTTTCAAGCATGCAACGGTCGACCTCGCCGCTCTTTACAGGGCAAATCACCGGGAGTTATAAGAAAGTCGACTAGCGCACCCCAATGGGAAGGATGCAGCATGCCCCACACGCCCTCCAGCCATAGTGAAAAACGCGATTTCATCCGCATGCGCATCGACACTGCGGTGAGCCTGCTGCATGAAGGCCAGGTGATTTCCGCCGTGTGCCTGGACCTGTCCAGCAGCGGCATGCAGGTGCAGGCCCCGCAACGCTTCCAGGTGGGCGATCAGATTGAGGTGCGCATCGATTCCGACCACCCGGCGTTGAAAGGGCTGCACGCCAGCACTGAGGTGGTATGGATTGCCGACCAGCCGGGTGGGCAGCAGAAGTTCGGGTTGCGCGTGCTGGCCATGCATTGAACAGGGGCCGATTGCGGCCCCTGTTCACAGATCAGAAGTCGTCTTCGACTTCGCCATCCTTGACCTTGAACTCGCGGTTCTGCAGGTAGGCGTTACGAATGAAGATGTACTTGTCACCCTGAATCAGCTTCTCGGCGGACAGCAGGTCGGCACGCGTGTCGATCACGTCCAGGGCGAATATCGAGTTGCGCGTCGGCACATGGTCGATGTAGCGGTAAGGCTTGGTGTAGCTGTCGGGGTACTTGGCCACGCCATCACGCACCGTGCTTGGCCCCAGCAGCGGGATGACCACGTAAGGGCCGCTCGGCACACCCCAGTAACCCAAGGTCTGCCCGAAGTCCTCGTCATTGCGCTGCAGGCCCATCTTGGTCCCCACATCGAAGAAACCGCCCAGGCCGAAGGTGGTGTTGACGATCAGCCGCGCAGTGTCCACACCCGCCGCATGAGGCTTGAACTGCAGCACGTCGTTGGCCAGGTTGGTCACGTCGCCCAGGTTGCGGAAGATGTTGTGGATGCCATCTTCAAGGAACTGCGGCGTGACAGCCTGATAGCCCTTGGCCAACGGCTTGAGGGCATAGGTGTCGAGGGTATCGTTGAAGCGGAAGATCGGCCGGTTGACCGCTTCCCAGGGATCTTCCTCGGTGGCTGCCTGGGTGGCTGCCACGGGCGCCAGCAGCATGCTGGCGCAGACACAGGCCTGGGTGACTCGTTCGATCACACTGGCACCGATCCTACGCATAGATGTCTCTCCATCGAATTTCTCGGCCGCAAGCGCAACGGGTCGCGCTGCTGGTAAGGCGGCAGTATAGAGGCTTGCGGGCTGATAAACAGCTTTACACATGTTTGTTCAATATTTTGTGAACAACTGTTGCACAAGGGCCGATGTCACAGGGCGGTAACAATCAACGAATAGCCTGCGGACTATTTGGGGGAAGTTGCCATGGACGCTGCACCCGCCTTCACTGCTGTGCTGTTCGGCTTGCGCGGCTGCCTGGTGCAGGCGGCCAATGGTAGCGCCCCCTCGCCCGCCCCCGGCGCCCTGGCTACCCTCGCCAGCCTGCGCCAGCACCAGGTGCCGTGCATCTGGCTGGATGACCTCAGCGCCACCCAAAGCAAGCGCCTGGCACACGTACTGCCCGACTGGCTGCCGGGGCATTCGGTAAACGGCGTACGCTGGCCGGCGCCCAACGCCTGCTGGCAGGCGTTGATGACCCTGGAAAGCGAACGCCTGGACGGCTGCGTACTGGTCAGCGGCAACCCACAACTGCTGCAGTCCGGCCTTAACGCCGGCTTGTGGACAGTTGGCCTGGCCGCCTGCAGCCCATTCTGCGAGCGCAGCTCTCGGCAATGGCAAGCCATGACCTCACAGCAACAGGACGCGGCCCGTGGCAAGGCGACGCTGGAACTGTTCGGCCTGGGGGTGCACTCGGTCATCGACCACCTGGAAGCGCTGGATACCTGCCTGCAGGACATCACCCAGCGCCGGCGCAAAGGTGAAAAACCTTGATACAGCACCCTTGATGCGGATCATGCAAAGCAGCTTCAGGTGGATTACGCTGAAGGCAGACCAGAACCTTTGCCGCTTCGCTAAGGTCCATGGTTTGCCAAGCCATTGATGGAGAACTACCCATGCCTGCCCGCGAATTGCAAAAGCGCCTGAACAGCCTGCGCGAGCAACTGGACCGCAACGTACCGCTTTCGGAAGACGAACTGGCTGCGCTGCACGAAGAAGCGCGCCAGATCGAGGCGCAACTGAAACTGGAGGAAGCCACGCCAGACAACAATCTGGTGGATGGCGTGAACCTGGCAATCGAACGCTTCGAGGCTGACCACCCAGACCTTACCGCCACCCTGCGCAGCATTGCCAACTCGCTGCACAGCATGGGTATCTGATACAGCAAGGGCCGCTTCGCGCTCCATTCGCGGAACAAGCCCGCTCCCACAGGCTATTCGTTGCACTTGAGGGCAGCGCGGCACCTGTGGGAGCGGGCTTGCCCCGCGAATGGGCCGAGAAACGGCCCCAGTCCTGTCAGAGTTACTGACGCACCAGACGCACATTCTTCGGGCTGATCGCCCCAGTGCTACGGTACGGGTTGATATCCAGCCCACCCCGGCGCACATACCGCGCATACACCGTCAGGTGCTCGGGCTGCAGCAGGTTCTTCAAGTCCAGATAAATGCGTTCTACGCACTGCTCATGGAAGTCGGCATGCTGGCGGAAGCTGATCAGATAGGTCAGCAGGCTGGCGTGGTCCAGCGCCCTGCCCTTGTACTCGACCACCACGCTGCCCCAGTCCGGCTGGCCGGTAACGGGGCAGTTGGACTTCAGCAGGTGGCTGTGCAAGGTTTCTTCTACCACTCGCTCCGGGGTGCAGCGCAGCAGCTCAGGCTGCGGCTGCTCGTAGTTGCTGATGGCAACGTCCAGCGCATCGATGCACAGCCCAGGCAAGGCCTCCACGCCTTGGCCCTCGACTTCAGCCAAGGTACGTACCTTCACCCCCACCGGCTTGCCGGCCGCGGCAGACAGGTCTTTCTCCAGGCAGGCCTGCAATTCACCCAGCGAGGCGAACACCGTCTGGTTCAGCGAGTTGAGGTACAGCTTGAACGACTTGGACTCGATAATGTTCGGCGAATCGGCCGGGATGGCGAACTCGCCGATCGCCACCACCGGTTTGCCCGACGGCAGCAGCCAGCTCAATTCGAAGCAGTTCCAGTAATCCACGCCCTGCCAGGGCAAGGTCTGTGCAGTGACGCCCAGCTCAGCCCACTTGGCGGTACGCGGGATCGGGAAGAGCTGCTCCGGGGAGTAGGTGGCAATGTATTCGCTGGACTTGCCCAGCGGCGAGTGTTCGGCAGCAGGATGCATGGAAACTGACCTAGAGGTTCGAAATTGCCCCTAGTCTACCGGTTTTGCACCCTGCCTTGGAGCGCAAGTCACTCGATGGTCAACGCCCCGACCATGCCAGCCTGATAATGCCCCGGCACGTTGCAGGCGAACTCGATGGGCGCCGACTTGCGGAAGGTCCAGGTCAGCTCGGCGCGCTGGCCTGGCATGACCAGCACCGTGTTGCCGCCACCGTGGCCATGGCCGCCGCCGTGACCCATCATCTGGCCGTGGTCCATGCCTTCGTGGTTCATGGCCTCGGTGAACAGCTTGCCTTGCATGGCGACCATTTCCTTCTGGTGCTCGGCATGCATGGCCTTGTCACCCAGGTTGAATTCATGCGGCAGCTTGCCCTCGTTGACCAGCACGAAGCGCACCGTCTCGCCGGCTTTTACCTGCAGGTTTCTGGGCTCGAAGGCGATGTCCTTGAGCACCACGTTGACCGTGCGGGTGGCTTTGTTCGCCGGGGCCGGCTCGCCAAAGGCGAAAGTTTGCGCCTCGCCGGCAAAGGTCGGCAGGCTGGCCAAGGCAAGGGCGGCGATGAACAGGCGTTTCATGATGACTCCGGAAATGTACAACAGGATGAGGCCACCTTAGTCACGGGCGACTGGCAGCTACCTGACAGGGAGATTACAACTTTGTCAGCTTGGGCGTGCCTGCGCTTCGTCACGTATCATTTCAGCCACTACATCACCCGCTTCCACAGGGCAGGCACAAACTTTCAGATTATGGACAGTGCATGAAACTGCTGATCGTCGAAGACCAGGCCCGCACCGGCCAGTACCTCAGCCAGGGCTTGAGCGAGGCCGGCTTCGCCACTGAGCTGGCCACCGATGGCGAAACCGGCCAGTTCCTGGCCCTGACCGGCGACCACGACCTGCTGATCCTCGACGTAATGTTGCCTGGACGTGACGGCTGGCAGATCCTCCAGGCCGTGCGCCAGGCCGGCCTGGATACGCCAGTACTGTTCCTCACCGCCCGCGATGCCGTCGAGGACCGCGTGCATGGCCTGGAGCTGGGCGCCGACGACTATCTGGTCAAGCCGTTCGCCTTTTCCGAACTGCTGGCCCGGGTGCGCAGCCTGTTGCGCCGCGGCACCAGCCCCAGCCAGGACACCACCCTGAACCTGGCCGACCTGCGCCTGGACTTGATCCGCCGCCGCGCCGAGCGCGCCGGCCAGCGTATCGACCTGACCGCCAAGGAGTTCGCCCTGCTCGAACTGCTGCTGCGCCGCCAAGGCGAGGTATTGCCAAAATCGCTGATCGCCTCGCAGGTGTGGGACATGAATTTCGACAGCGACACCAACGTGATCGAAGTGGCGATCCGCCGCCTGCGCCTGAAAATCGACGACCCGCACCCCAACAAGCTGATCCACACCGTACGTGGCATGGGCTATGTGCTCGAAGAGCGCACGGAATGATGCGCAGGGTTTCCCTCGGCAGCCGTCTGGCCCTGTTGTTTGCCGCCTGCACCGCCGCCGTTTCGCTGGGCGCCGGCGTGTTGTTCAGCCGGGCCAGCGAGCAGCACTTCGTCGAACTCGACCAGCAACTGCTGGACTCGCGCCTGTCACTGTTCCGTACGCAACTGGCCGGCATCGCCACCCCAACCGAGCTGCAGGCACGCCTGCCCGCCCTGCGCGATGAGCTGAGCCACCAGGCCGACCTGGCCCTGCGCATCAGCGGCAGCGACGGCACCACCTGGTTCGAAAGCCGCACCGGGCTACCGCAGGCACCGCTGCCCGCCGGGCTGGCCACCCTGCATGCACAAGGCACCGACTACCGCAGCCTGGCTGTGCACCTGGCGCAGGGCGCCGTGCAGTCGCCACAACTGGCCCTGTACCTCGACATCACCCACCACCAGCATTTCCTGCAGGGCATGCAACGCCTGATCTGGCTGACGGTCGGCCTTTCAGCGCTGGCCACCGCGCTGCTCGGCGCCTGGGCGGTACGCAGCGGCCTGCGCCCGTTACGGCAGATGGGCCAAGTGGCCGCCAGCGTGTCGGCACGCTCGCTCACCACACGCCTGCCGGTGGCGCAAATGCCCGAAGAGCTGGCCGAACTGGCCACCAGCATGAACGCCATGCTGCAGCGCCTGGACGATGCCTTCCAGCGCCTGTCGGCATTTTCTGCCGACATAGCCCACGAGTTGCGCACGCCGCTGTCCAATCTGCTAACTCATACCCAGGTTACCCTCACCCGCCCACGCAGCCTTGAGGAGTACCGCGAAGCGCTGCATGGCAACCTGGAAGAACTGCAGTGGATGGCGCAAATGATCAACGACATGTTGTTCCTGGCCAAAGCCGATCACGGCTTGCTGGTACCGGGGCAAGCGCCTTTGGCGTTGCATGACGAGGTGGATGCGCTGCTGGAGTACTACGCGCCGCTGGCCGAAGACAACAATGTGCAGATGCTGCGCGAGGGGGAGGCCGTGTTGCACGGTGACCGGCATATGCTGCGCCGGGCGCTGTCCAACCTGCTGGATAACGCCATGCGCTTTACCCCGGCGGGCGGGCAGCTAAGGGTGACGCTGGCGCCTGGGCCGAGAATCAGCGTGGCCAATACCGGGCCGGCCATCGAGCCAACTGCTTTGCCGCGGTTGTTCGACCGCTTTTACCGTGTGGACCCGGCACGGCGCGAAGGCAGTAGCGAGCATGCTGGGTTGGGCTTGGCGATTACCCGGTCGATCGTGCAGGCCCATGGCGGGGGCATTCGGGCGGAATGTGAAGATGGGTGGACACGGTTCGTGATCGAGTTCAGCCAGGATCGGTGAAAATGGAGCCGCTTCGCGGCCCATCGCCGGCAAGCCAGCTCCCACAGGTACGCATCAAGCCGAGAGCCTGCGCGGCACCTGTGGGAGCTGGCTTGCCGGCGATAAGGCCCTGGAACCTACCTCAAACCGCCAGGCCAATCGCCGGCTGCACCTGCGACGCCCGATAAGCCGGGTAAATGGTCGCCAGGAAGCTCATCACCAACCCCGCCGTGCAGATCATCACCACATCGCCCCACTGCAATTGCGACGGCAAGCTGCTGACGAAGTACACATCCGAAGTAAAGATGTGTTGCCCGCTCACCCGCTCCAGCCAACCCACGATCTGGCTGACATTGAACGCCGCAATCACGCCCAGCACGCCGCCGATCAGCGTCCCGACAACACCAATCAGGCTGCCCTGGACCATGAACGTGCCCATGATCTGCGCAGGCGTGGCGCCCAAGGTCCGCAGAATGGCAATGTCCGGCCCCTTGTCGTTCACCACCATTACCAAGGTGGCAATGATATTGAAGGCCGCCACGGCGATGATCATCATCAACAGCAGGCCGATCATGGTCTTTTCCATCTTCATGGCGCTGAACAGGCTGCCCTGGGTGTGCGACCAGTCATCGGCGCGGTAGGCGTCACCCAGCCCGGCTGCAATCGCCTTGGACACCTGCGGCGCGGCATACAGGTCATGCAGCTTCAGGCGCACGCCCTGCACCTGGCCCGGTGCCCAACGTTGCATCTCGCCGGCATCGGCGACGTGGATGTAGGCTTGCGAACCATCCAGCTCGGCACCGACCTTGAAGATACCGACCACGGTCAGGCGCTGCATGCGCGGGGTAATGCCACCCGGCTCCTTGCTGATTTCCGGCACGATCAGGGTCAGCTTGTCGCCGGTGTTCAGGCGGAAGCGCCGTGCGGTCAATTCACCAATGACCACACCGAACTCACCCGGCTGCAGGTCCTGCAGGCGGCCCTGGACAATGTGCTGGCCAACGATCGAGACCTTGCCCTCTTCGGCCGGGTCGATACCGCCCACCTGGATCGGCTGCATCGCACCCTTGTACGACAGCATGCCCTCCATTTCGGTAATCGGTGCAGCCGCCATCACCGCCGGGTTCTGCAAGGCTGCGTCGGCCACCTTGTGCCAGTCGTCCAGCGGCTGCACGCCGAGGATGGCGGCATGCGGTACCAGGCCGAGAATGCGCGAGCTCATTTCGCGCTGGAAGCCGTTCATCACCGACAGCACCACGATCATCGCCAGCACGCCCAGCGACAGGCCGATCATCGAGGTCATCGAGATGAACGAGATGAAGTGGTTGCGCCGCTTGGCTCGGGTGTAGCGCGCGCCGATGAAGATGGGCAAGGGTCTGAACATGTACGAAATCACCCAATGAAAACAGGAAAACGGGGCGGCACCTGCCACCCCGAGCAGTCGATCAGATCGCCACCAGGTGGCCGTCGTCGAGCTTCAATACACGGTCCATCTGCCGCGCCAGGTTGAGGTCATGGGTCACCACCAGGAACGCCGTGCGCGACGAACTGGACAGCTCCTGCATCAGTTCCTGGATGCCTTGTGCGGTATGGTGGTCGAGGTTGCCGGTAGGCTCATCGAGCATCACCAGGCCGGGGCGGTTGACGAGTGCCCGGGCAATCGCCACCCGCTGGCGCTCACCGCCAGACAATTCGGCCGGCTTGTGGTTCAGGCGGTGGCCCAGGCCCACCCGCTTGAGCAGCGCCTCGGCACGTTCCCGGGCCTCAGGGATGGGCGTGCGGCCGATCAGCAGCGGCATGCACACGTTCTCGATGGCGGTGAATTCCGGCAACAGGTGGTGGAACTGGTAGACAAAGCCCAGCTCACGGTTGCGCAGCAGGCCACGGGCACGTTCACCCAGGGCCGACAGCTCTTCGCCAGCCAGCCATACGCTGCCTTGTGTGGGCCGATCAAGGCCGCCCAACAGGTTGAGCAAGGTACTCTTGCCCGAACCGGAGCTACCGACAATGGCCACCCGCTCCCCGGCATGCAGCTCAAGGTTGAGCCCGGATAGCACCTTCACCGATTCCGGGCCTTCGTCGTAAGACTTGCCCAGGTTGCGGCAACTCAGAACGGCTTTATCACTCATGCGCGACTCACTCATAACGTAGCGCCTCTGCAGGCTGGGTGCGGGCCGCACGCCAGGCCGGGTACAGGGTGGCGAAGAAACTCAGGACCAGCGCCGCACCACAGACCATGTACACGTCCTGGGACTGGATCTGCGACGGCAGGTAATCGATGAAGTACACGTCGGCGTTCAGGAACTTGTGCCCGATCAGCTTCTCGATGCCGGCGATCGCCGCACTCACGTTCAGCGCAGCAACGATCCCGACCACGGCGCCGATCAGGGTACCGATCACCCCGATCACCGTGCCCTGGACCATGAAGATGAGCATGATCTGGCCGGGCGTGGCGCCCAGCGTGCGCAAGATGGCAATGTCGCCGCGCTTGTCGTTGACCACCATCACCAGGGTAGAAATGATGTTGAACGCCGCCACCGCCACGATCAGCAGCAACAGCAGGCCGATCATGGCCTTTTCCATGCGGATGGCCTGGTACAGGTTGCCGTGGGTGCGGGTCCAGTCACGGCTGTAGAACTCCTGGTCGCCCAGCTGCTGTGCGATGCTCCAGGCCACGCGCGGCGCCTGGAACAGGTCGTCGAACTTCAGGCGCAGGCCCTGCACCTGGTCGGGCTTCCAGCGGTGCAGGCGGGAAAGGTCGCTGATGTTGGTCAGCCCCAGGTAACCGTCGATCTCGCCTGCGCCGACGTGAAAGGTGCCAACCACGGTGAAGCGTTTCATGCGCGGGAACATGCCGGCCGGCGTCACGCTGACCTCGGGGGCGACGAAGGTGAGTTTGTCGCCAATGCCCACCCCCAGCTTGGCCGCAGCCTTGTCGCCGATCATGATGCCCCACTCACCCGGCGCCAGCTGGTCGAGGCGGCCTTGCAGGACAAAGTTGTCGATGATCGACACCTCGCGCTCGCGGGCCGGGTCGATGCCGTTGAGCAGCACCTTCTGCACCTTGCCGTCATGGGTCAGCAGCCCCTGCATCTGGGTGAACGGCGCAACCGCCACCACCTGCGGATTCTGCTTTACTTGTTGGGCAAGGGCCGGCCAGTCGGCAATGGGCTGGCCGCTCTCCAGCGTGGCATGCGGGATCATGCCCAGCACGCGGGTGCGCATCTCGTGGTCGAAGCCGTTCATCACCGACAGCACCACGATCATCACCACCACGCCCAGGGCGAGGCCGATCATCGAGGTCAGGGAAATGAACGAGACGAAGTGGTTACGGCGTTTGGCACGGGTATAACGCGTGCCTATGAATGCGAAAAGAGGTCTGAACATGTCGGGGCTTGTTCGGATGAAAGGGAACGTCCTTGTGGCGAGGCGCCTACGGCGGCTTTACACTCGGACCACCGCCGCTACCTTGGGTTCGCCATGACGACATTAGACGAAGAAGATCGCCGCGAATACTACCGCATCGAAGACCGGATCGCACTTCAAATCAGCCCCCTCAGTGCGGCCGAAGCCCTTGAGCCAGATGTATTGCAAGATGATTCTCCGCTGTTCAACCTGCTGAGCGAGCTGCACCTGTCCGACTTCGAGTCGCAGCACCTGCTGCGTCAGTTGAGCGACAAGGACCGCACACTCGCGGCCTTCCTGCGGGCGCAGAACAAACGCCTCGACCTGCTCAGTGCAGTCGTCGCCCAGACCCTGCTCGGCGAAGTAGGCCAGCCGGTGCCGGTCGTGCTTTCCGAAGGCGGTATCGAATTCGCCCAGGCCACGCAGGTTGCCCCTGGCACCCGGGTGAAAGTGAAGATGGTGCTGATGCCCCGCGCCCACGGTTTGCTGCTGCGCGGCAAGGTCACCCATTGCGACCCGCGCCCCGCGGGCGGCTTCGAAGTCGGTACCGAATTCATCGACATGACCGACGCCCAGCGTCAACTGCTGGCTCGCTATATCCTGCAGCGCCAGCAACAACAGCGGCGCCAGCAGCTGGAACAGAACGATCCCGCCCCATGACCCTGTTTTTCTCTGATTTGAAGGAACGAACGTGACCCTGATCTACGGCCATCGCGGCGCCAAGGGCGAAGCACCCGAGAACACACTGCACAGCTTCCGCCAGTGCCTGTCCCACGGCGTCACCCGCTGCGAACTGGACCTGCACCTGTCGGCCGACAACGAGCTGATGGTGATCCACGACCCCACCCTCAAGCGCACCACTGGCCGACGCGGCAAGGTGGTCGACCACCCGGCCGCCGACTTGATGAAGATCGATGCGCGCAAAGGCGGCCCGGGCCACGTGCAGCCCTGCCCTATACCGAAACTGGAAGAGCTGTTCGAAAAATGCCCGTTCGAGCACTGGCAGCTTGAGGTAAAAAGCGCCTCGCGCACCCGTGCTGCCACCACCGTGTTGGCAATTCGCGAATTGGCCCAGCAGCATGGCCTGCTGGACAAGGTCACCATCACCTCCAGCTCACGCGAAGTGCTGGGCGCCGCCCTGGAGCTGGTGCCAGACGTGAAACGCGGGCTGGTCGCCGAGTACGCCTGGCTCGACCCGTTGAAGGTGGCGCAGAACTACGGCTGTGAACTGCTGGCATTGAACTGGACACTGTGCACCCCCGAGCGCCTGCTTAAAGCGCAGGGCCAGGGTTTGCACGTATCGGTGTGGACGGTCAACGAGCCGGCACTGATGCGCCGGCTCGCGGACTTTGGCGTGGACAGCCTGATTACAGACTTTCCCGGTTTGGCCAAGACCACCCTCGGGTAGGGTTGAAATCGGTCTCTCCGACCGGCTCAGGCCACCGGTCGGAGCCGCTCAAAAAAGCCGGTTCAGGCCATCGTAGGCAGCTACCCGATAGGCTTCGGCCATGGTCGGGTAGTTGAACGTGGTGTTGACGAAGTACTTCAGGTTGTTCTGCTCACCCGGCTGGTTCATGATCGCCTGGCCGATATGGACGATCTCCGAAGCCTGGTAGCCGAAGCAGTGCACGCCGAGGATTTCCAGGGTTTCACGGTGGAACAGGATCTTCAGCATGCCCTGCGGCTCGCCGGCGATCTGCGCACGCGCCATGCTCTTGAAGAAGGCCTTGCCCACTTCGTACGGCACCTTGGCCTGGGTCAGTTCCTGCTCGTTCTTGCCGATCGAGCTGATTTCCGGAATGGTGTAGATACCGGTCGGTACGTCATTGACGAAGCGCCAGCTGCCATTGTCGACGATGCTGCCAGCCGCAGAACGCCCCTGGTCATGGGCGGCACTGGCCAGGCTCGGCCAGCCGATCACGTCACCGGCGCCGTAGATGTTCGGCACGGTAGTGCGATAAGCCTCGTCGACCTCGATCTGGCCACGGCTGTTGACCTTGATGCCGATGTTCTCCAGGCCCAGCTTGTCGGTGTTGCCGGTCCGGCCGTTGCACCACAGCAAGGCGTCGGCCTTGATCTTCTTGCCCGACTTCAGGTGCAGGATCACCCCGTTGTCCAGGCCTTCGACACGCTCATACTCTTCGTTGTGGCGCACGGTGATGTTGTTGTTGCTGAAGTGGTAGCTCAGTGCCTGGGAAATTTCCGAATCCAGGAAGCTCAACAGTTGGCCACGGTTATCCACCAGCTCTACCAGCACGCCCAGGCCGCTGAAGATCGACGCGTATTCGCAACCGATCACACCGGCGCCGTACACAATCAGCTTGCGCGGGGTGTGGCTGAGGCTGAGGATGGTATCGCTGTCGTAGACCCGCGGATGGTGGAAGTCGATGTCGGCCGGGCGGTAAGGGCGCGAGCCGGTGGCGATGATGATGTGCTTGGCGTTGAGCTTTTCAACTACACCGTTCGGGCACACCACTTCAACGGTTTGCTCGTCGGCAAAGCTGCCGGTGCCGACGAACACATCAACACGGTTGCGGGCGTAGTAGCCGGTGCGCGATGCAACTTGCTTGGAAATCACCTTCTCGGCGCTTTTCAGCACGTCCGGGAACGAGAACCAGCGCGGCTCACCGATCGCCCGGAACATCGGGTTGGTGTTGAACTGCATGATCTGCCGCACCGAGTGACGCAGTGCCTTGGACGGGATGGTACCCAGGTGCGTGCAGTTGCCACCGACCTGGCGACGGTCATCGACCATCGCTACCTTGCGCCCTGCTTTGGCGGCGTTCATTGCCGCGCCTTCACCGGCCGGGCCGGAACCCAGCACCACTACGTCGTAGTTGTAGACAGCCATGCGTACTCCTTCAGAACTGGCCCGCAAGCCACGGTCGCTCGCGGGACGCGATCATGCCGCCGGGGCGTCATGAGAAAATTCGGGTGCAGTCTAATCAAGCCTGAACGCCGCGCACATTAACCCTTGGTCGCGTCGTAGGCCAATTTTGCCCGCACTACATTTGGTTCACCCATTCCCTGGCGGCCATCATCCCTGCCTGCGCTTTCAATCGCCTTTCACCGCCCGTTCGAATGCGGGCGTAGCTCGAGAGACGAAGCCACCCTCGGCCCGAGTCACCAATACCGCGGCCAAGCCGTGCGCCACGGCAAAATCCCAGCCACGCTCAGGGCCAAGGATCAGCAGCAGTGTCGAATAGCCGTCGGCCTGCAACGCCGAGGCGTCCAGTACGGTGACTGCAGCCAGGTCGTGCTGCACGGGGCGCCCGAGGCGGGCATCGAAGGTGTGCGAATAACGCCGGCCATTCTCCTCGAAATAGTGCCGATAGTCACCCGAGGTTGAGACTGAAAGCTCATTGACTGCAATGATCTGCCGGGCGATCTGGCGGTCTTCACGGGGCAACTCCAGGGCGATGCGCCAGGGACTGCCATCGGGCTTGCGGCCAACCGCCTTGAGCTCGCCAGTGGCTTCGGCGACAAAACTGGCTATACCCATGGCGCGCAGGCGCGCAGCGATCAAGTCCACGGCATGGCCGGCGGCGATGCTATTGAAGTCGAGCTGCACCGGGGCGTCCTTGCACAGGGCCTGGCCTTCGATATGCAAGTGCCGGTAACCCACACGCTGACGAACCTGGGCCACGGCTTGCGGGTCGGGTACCCGCTCATGGCGGGCCTGGGGGCCGAAACCCCACAGGTCAAGCAAGGGTTCAACGGTGAGGTCAAAGGCACCCTCACTCTGCTCGGCCAGGTGCTGGCCAAGGGCAACCAGTTCAAGCATGTCGGGTGGCAGGGCCAGGCACTGGTTGGCGGGCAACTGGTTGAAACGGCTGACGGTAGAGTCGCCGCGGTAGGTCGAATAGTGCCGGTCGATTTCACCAAGAATGGTTTCGACCGCTGCCTGCACCTGGGCCGGCGCCGGGCCGCCAGGCTCGCGAACGTACTGGATGCTGTAGCTGCTACCCATGGTCGGGCCGCCCAGGCGCTCAAGGGTGGGGCCCTGGTTGCAGGCGGTGAGCAGCAGGAAAATGAACAGTAAGGCTGTGCGCAAGGTTCGGTTCCTGGGTGCTTGGCTTGGGCTTTGGGGTATGGCGCATATCGAGCGCCGCGCGGGCGGCGCTCGATCTCACAGGCACCACACAACCCACGGCAAGCAAAAAAAACGGGAACCCGAAGGTTCCCGTTTTTTCATTGCCTTACAAGCGAATCAGCGTGGAAACGCTGGCGGGTTCACACCGGCCATGTCTTCCATCACGCGAACCACCTGGCAGCTGTAACCGAATTCGTTGTCGTACCAGACGTACAGGACAACGCGGTTGTCGTTGGCGATGGTGGCTTCAGCGTCAACCACACCGGCGTGGCGCGAGCCAACGAAGTCGGTCGAAACCACTTCCTGCGAGCTGACGTAGTCGATCTGCTTGTGCAGTTCCGAGTGCATGGCGGTCTGGCGCAGGTACTCGTTGATTTCGTCGCGGTTGGTGGCCTTTTCCAGGTTCAGGTTCAGGATGGCCATCGAAACGTTCGGCGTCGGTACGCGAATGGCGTTGCCGGTCAGCTTGCCCTTCAGCACTGGCAGCGCCTTGGCGGCAGCAGTGGCTGCGCCGGTTTCGGTGATGACCATGTTCAGCGGCGCGGCACGACCACGGCGGCTGCCCTTGTGGAAGTTGTCGATCAGGTTCTGGTCGTTGGTGAACGAGTGAACGGTTTCGACGTGGCCGTTGACGATGCCGTACTTGTCGTTGACAGCCTTGAGCACCGGCACGATGGCGTTGGTGGTGCAGGAGGCCGCCGAGATGATCTTGTCATCGGCAGCAATGTCACCGTGGTTGATGCCGTGCACGATGTTCTTCAGCGCGCCCTTGCCAGGTGCGGTGAGGATCACGCGGGCAGCGCCCGGGCAGGCCAGGTGCTGGCCCAGGCCGTCGGCATCACGCCATACCCCGGTGTTGTCGACGATCAACGCGTTTTCGATGCCGTACTGGGTGTAGTCGACTTCGCTCGGGCTCTTGGCGTAGATAACCTGGATCAGGTTGCCGTTGGCAGTGATGGTGTTGTTGGCTTCGTCGATGGTGATGGTGCCGTCGAACGGGCCGTGAACCGAGTCACGACGCAGCAGGCTGGCACGCTTGACCAGGTCGTTCTCGGCGCCTTTGCGCACGACAATGGCGCGCAGGCGCAGGCCGTCGCCACCACCGGTCTTCTCGATCAGGATACGCGCCAGCAGGCGGCCGATGCGGCCGAAGCCGTACAGGACAACGTCGGTGCCTTTGCGCGCCGAAGCGTTCTGCTGGCCAACCACGTCGGCCAGTTCTTCACGGACGAACTGCTCGGCAGTACGGCCATTGCCTTCCTGCTTGAATTTGTTGGCCAGCTTGCCCAGGTCGACCGAAGCGGCGCCCAGTTTCAGCTCGCTCATGGCCTTGAGCAGGGGGAATGTCTCGTGGACGGACAGCTCGGTTTCGTCGGCTTGACGATGACGCGCAAAGCGGTGCGCCTTGAGGATCGAGATAACCGAACGGTTGATCAGGCTACGGCCATAAATCGAGCTCACCACGTTGTTGTTGCGGTAGAGCTGACCGATAAGCGGGATCATCGCTTCAGCCAGAGCTTCACGATCAATCCACTCACCAAGACACTGGTCGGGCTTCTGAGTCACGGGAACCTTCCACATGTAGGGACAGAAAAAAGGGGCTACATTATGACGCCCCGACGCGGAACCGGCAATGAGCGCCTGTCGCAGTCACGCAAGCCAGCGTTCACGCCCTTTCGAGCCTGACAGCCGGCACGGTCACCGGTACAATCGGTGTCTTTGCCGCAACGCTTGGAGTGCAATCTCCCGTGTCAGTTCTGCGCCTACCGCACATGTCGGCCACGGCCGGCAAACAAACCTGGGGTAACCTGCCCGGTGCCGCCCTCAGCCTTGCCATCGCCGAGGCCGCCAGCAACGCTGGCCGCTTCACCCTGCTGCTGACAGCCGACAGCCAGGCCGCCGACCGTCTGGAGCAGGAGCTGCGCTTCTTCGCCCCGGACCTGCCGGTGCTGCCATTCCCCGACTGGGAAACCCTGCCCTACGACCTGTTCTCGCCACACCAGGACATCATTTCCCAGCGCATCGCAAGCCTGTACCGCCTGCCGGAACTGAGCCATGGCATCCTCGTGGTGCCGGTCACCACCGCCCTGCACCGCCTGGCGCCCACCCGCTTCCTGCTGGGCAGCAGCCTGGTGCTGGACGTGGGCCAGACCATCGACGTGGAGCAGATGCGCACACGCCTGGAGGCCAGTGGCTATCGTTGCGTCGACACCGTCTACGAGCATGGCGAGTTCGCCGTGCGCGGCGCGCTGATCGACCTGTTCCCGATGGGCAGCAAGCTGCCCTACCGCATCGACCTGTTCGATGACGAGATCGAGACACTGCGCACCTTCGACCCCGAGACCCAGCGCTCGATCGACAAGGTGGATTCGGTGCGCCTGCTGCCGGCACGCGAATTTCCGATGCAAAAAGAGGAAGTGACCCGCTTCAAGGCACGCTTCCGTGAACGCTTCGACGTCGATTTCCGCCGCAGTGCGATCTTCCAGGACCTGGCCAGCGGCATCATCCCGGCCGGCATCGAGTACTACCTGCCGTTGTTCTTCGAAGAAACGTCCACCCTGTTCGACTATCTGCCGGCCGACACCCAGGTGTTTTCGCTGCCTGGCGTGGAACAGGCCGCCGAACACTTCTGGAACGACGTGCGCGGCCGTTATGAAGACCGCCGTGGCGACCTCAGCCGGCCGCTGCTGCCGCCTGCCGAGCTGTTCATGCCAGTGGAGGACTGCTTCGCCCGGCTCAAGCAGTGGCCGCGAGTGGTGGTCAGCAGCGAAGACATCGAACCGGGCGCGGGCCGCGAGCGCTTCCCGGCGCGCGCCCTGCCCAACCTGGCGATCGAGGCCAAGGCCAACCAGCCGCTGGCCGAGCTGGCCAACTTCCTCGACCAGTTCCCCGGCCGCGTGCTGTTCACCGCCGAATCGGCCGGCCGCCGCGAAGTGTTGCTGGAGCTGCTCGAACGATTGAAACTGCGGCCGCACACTGTCGACGGCTGGGCCGACTTCATCACCGGAAGCGAGCGCCTGGCGATCACCATCGCCCCGCTGGATGACGGCTTGCTGCTGGACGACCCAGGCCTGGCCCTGGTCGCGGAAAGCCCGCTGTTCGGCCAGCGCGTGATGCAGCGCCGCCGCCGCGACAAGCGTGGCGAAACCGCCAACGACGCGGTCATCAAGAACCTCACCGAGCTGCGCGAAGGCGCACCGGTGGTACACATTGACCATGGCGTGGGCCGCTACCTGGGCCTGGCCACCCTGGAAATCGAAGGCCAGGCTGCCGAATTCCTTACCCTGGAATACGCCGAGAACGCCAAGCTGTACGTGCCGGTGGCCAACCTGCACCTGATCGCCCGCTACACCGGCAGCGATGATGCCCTGGCACCGCTGCACCGGCTGGGCTCGGAAGCCTGGCAGAAGGCCAAGCGCAAGGCCGCCGAACAGGTGCGCGACGTGGCCGCCGAACTGCTCGACATCTATGCCCGCCGGGCCGCGCGCAAAGGGTATGCGTTTGCCGACCCGTCCGCCGACTACGCCACGTTCAGCGCCGGCTTCCCGTTCGAAGAAACCCCGGACCAGCAAACGGCCATCGAGGCGGTGCGGGCTGACATGCTCGCGCCCAAGCCAATGGACCGCCTGGTGTGTGGCGACGTCGGCTTCGGCAAGACAGAAGTGGCCATGCGGGCGGCGTTCATCGCCGTGCACAGTGGCCGCCAGGTCGCCGTGCTGGTGCCCACTACCCTGCTCGCCCAGCAACACTACAACAGCTTCCGCGACCGCTTTGCCGACTGGCCGGTGACCGTGGAGGTCATGAGCCGCTTCAAGTCGGCCAAGGAAGTGGCCGCCGCCGCCGCCGACCTGGCCGAAGGCAAGATCGACATCCTCATCGGCACCCACAAGCTGCTGCAGGACGATGTGCGCTTCAAGGACCTGGGCCTGGCCATCATCGACGAAGAGCACCGCTTTGGTGTACGCCAGAAAGAGCAGCTCAAGGCACTGCGCAGCGAGGTCGACATCCTCACCCTGACCGCTACGCCGATCCCGCGCACGTTGAACATGGCAGTGGCCGGCATGCGCGACCTGTCGATCATCGCCACGCCGCCAGCGCGCCGCCTGTCGGTGCGCACCTTTGTCATGGAGCAGAACAAGAGCACGGTCAAGGAGGCACTGCTGCGCGAACTGCTGCGCGGTGGCCAGGTGTACTACCTGCACAACGATGTGAAAACCATCGAAAAATGCGCCGCCGACCTTGCCGAACTGGTGCCCGAGGCACGTATCGGCATCGGCCACGGGCAAATGCGCGAACGCGAGCTGGAACAGGTGATGAGCGATTTCTACCACAAGCGCTTCAACGTGCTGGTGGCGTCGACCATCATCGAAACCGGCATCGACGTGCCTAGCGCCAATACCATCGTCATCGAGCGCGCCGACAAGTTTGGCCTGGCCCAGCTGCACCAGCTGCGTGGCCGGGTCGGCCGTAGCCACCACCAGGCCTACGCCTACCTGCTGACCCCAACCCGGCAGAAAGTCAGCGCCGACGCTGAAAAACGCCTGGAAGCCATCGCCAACACCCAGGACCTGGGTGCTGGCTTTGTGCTGGCCACCAACGACCTGGAAATCCGCGGTGCGGGCGAGCTGCTGGGCGAAGGCCAGAGCGGTCAGATCCAGGCGGTGGGCTTCACCCTGTACATGGAAATGCTCGAACGCGCGGTCAAGGCGATCCGCAAGGGTACCCAGCCAAATCTGGAGCAACCGCTTGGCGGCGGCCCGGAGATCAACCTGCGCCTGCCCGCACTGATCCCCGAGGACTACCTGCCTGACGTGCATGCACGGCTGATCCTGTACAAGCGCATTGCTTCGGCCGCCGACGAAGAAGGCCTCAAGGACCTGCAAGTGGAAATGATCGACCGCTTCGGTCTGCTGCCAGAACCGACCAAGAACCTGATGCGCCTGACTTCGCTCAAGCTGCAGGCGGAAAAGCTCGGCATCAAGAAAGTCGATGCTGGCCCCAATGGTGGCAAGCTCGAGTTCGAAGCCGAAACCCCGGTCGACCCGCTGACCCTGATCAAGCTGATCCAGGGCCAGCCCAAACGCTACAAGTTCGAAGGCGCTACCCAGTTCCGCTTCCTTGTGCCGATGGAACGCCCCGACGAACGTTTCAACACCCTGGAGGCGCTGTTCGAGCGCCTGACCCCACAGCCTGCCTAAGGAAGATCCATGCGTGCCATCCGTTGCCTGACCCTGCTGCTGGCGCTGTTCGCGCCAGCCGCCTTCGCCGAAGGCCTGTATCAGGTAGAAATGATTCTGGTGCGGCAGAACAGCGTGCCCGCCTTCACCAGCCCGTTCGCCCCGGAAGACTGGAGCGCTGGCGCCCCACGCCTGGCAAAAGACGCAGAGCGCCCACTGGCGCTGGAAGACGAAGCCACCCGCCTGGAAGCCACCGCCGACTACACCGTATTGATGCACAAGGCCTGGCAGCAGCAGGTCGGCAGCGAACCTGGCCGCATTGCCCTGGGCGAAGGCGCCGAACAGTTCGGCCACTTCCCTATCGAAGGCAACCTGAGCATCGCGCAAGGCCGCTTCATCTCGGTCGAGGCCAACTTCTGGGTCAACCAGCTGGACGGCAACGGCAGCGTGCTGCAAAGCGAGCAGTTCAGGCAGAACAACAGCAACGTCAAGGCCGGCCAGCTGACCTTCCTCGACGGCGGGCACCTGGCGGTGCTGCTGAAGGTGACACCACCGGGTACGCCGAAAATGCCGGTGATGGACCCGGAGATGATGGAGCAGTAATCCGATGAAGCAAGATGCCGCCGAGATGGTGAACGCTTATCCGAACTGGACCCAATCGTTCAGCAAAGCTGCCCTGCAACGCGGTGAGCGCTATGCCGAGGAAGGCAGGGTCGAACTGGAAGGCTTCTATGGGCCGACCATCACGGCCAATTGCCAAGGGAGTGGCGACAACCACTATCGGCAAAGCATCGAGTTGCACGTAGCCGGCGGCCGTTGCCATGTGCACGGTGAATGCGATTGCCCTGTAGGGCAAAACTGCAAGCATTGCGCCGCTGCACTGTTCTGCATAAGCGACCCTTGGTCCAATCATGAGGCCACGCAAGCCGACCCGGCAACGTTGTCCGCGGAACTGCAGCACTGGTTGAGCGGCCTGGAGCAGGCCCCGCCCAAGCCCAACGCAGCCGAAGACAAACGCGGACGCATGGTGTGCTACCAGCTCGACCTCACCGATGATGCCGGCTGCGCCCTGCTGGTACGCAAGGGCACGCGAACCGAGGACGGCATACGCTTCAGCCGCGTCCAGTCACTGTACGACTTTCTCTACGAGCCACCGCGCTTCGTGACGGAAGAAGACACCCGCATTCTGCGCCTGCTCTCGGCCCTGAATCAGGGCGGCGGCCAGGACCGCGGCTATAAACTGAAGGGCCAGGAAGGTGGCGAGTTGTTCCAGCGCGCACTCGAAACCGGGCGCATGTTTTACGATGTCGGCTTCCCACCGCTTCATCAAGGCCCGGTGCGCCATGCCGAGTTCCGCTGGGTACGCCTGGACAACGGAAACTACCGGGGACTGTGGTACAGCGGCGAGGAAATGCTGCGCTGCGTCATCCCGCTGCTGCCACTTTACTACTTCGATCTGCTGACCAGTGAAGTGGGCAAGGTTGAGCACAGCCTGGATCCGCATGTCGCCGTGCAGCTGACTATTGCCCCCGATGTACCCGAGCACCTGGTCGTACCCCTCAGCCATAAACTCAATGCCCTCAGCCACAAGGTGCCGACGCCGACGCCAGTGCAGGAGCAGTTGCTCGATCACATCCAGCCCAAGCCCATTCTTGCGCTCGGCAGCCTTGAATACACCGCCTACATGCCGAAAACCGGTCGCATGCAACGGCAAATGCAACACCGCGCCGCATTGGCATTCAACTATGACGGTTTGCAGGTCAGCGGCACCGACGAGAAGCCGCTGACCCGCCTGGCGGGCAGCACCAGCCAGCGAATTCGCCGACAGCCGCAAGCCGAGCTAGCCCTGCGCAATGCGTTACGCGACCTGGGCTTCAAACCCGCCACTCGGCAGAGCAAGGCCCTGCCCGACAGTGCCGGCGAAATGTATCAGTTGCCCGACGACGAAGCCTGGCTGCGCTTTGCACGCGAAGGTCTGCCGCGCCTGCGCGAAGCCGGCTGGAACATCGACATACACCGCGATTTCGCCTTCAACTTGCAGGAGGTGGACGACTGGTATGCGACCATCGACGAGGCGCCCGGCCATGAATGGTTCGACCTGGAGCTGGGCATTGTGGTCGATGGCCAGCGTCACAGCCTGTTGCCCATCGTGTTGCAACTGCTGCGCAGCAGCCCAGAGCTGCTGCGCCCCAGCGAACTGGCCCGGCGCAGTGACGATGAACACCTGCTGATCGACCTCAACCGCGGCCGCCTGGACACACCGGCATTGCGCGTGGCCCTGCCCTACGGCCGCATCAAGGCCGTGATGGGCACCCTGGGTGAGCTGTACCTGCACGAAGACACCGCTGGCCCGAGCCTGCGCATGGAGCGCGCCGACGCCGCGCGCCTGAACGAAATCGAGGGCCTGCCCTTGCACTGGGAAGGGGGCGAGCACGTTCGCGATCTGGGCCGCCGCCTGCGCGATGCCCGCGAGCTGCAAGTGCCACCCCCCGCCGGGCTGCGGGCCAACTTGCGGCCGTATCAGCAGCAGGGCCTGAACTGGCTGCAGGCACTGCGCGGGATGGGTACCGGCGGCATCCTCGGCGACGACATGGGCCTGGGCAAGACCCTGCAGACCCTGGCGCACCTGCTGCTGGAAAAGGACTCCGGGCGCTTGGGCGCACCGGCCCTGGCGGTCATGCCCACCAGCCTGATACCCAACTGGTTGGACGAAGCCCAGCGTTTCGCCCCTGACCTGCGCGTACTGGCACTGCATGGCCCAGGGCGCAGCAAGCATTTCACCCGATTGCACGAATACGACCTGGTCCTGACCACTTACGCCCTGATGCCACGCGACCTGGAACACCTGCGCGCCCAAGCCTGGCACATGCTGGTGCTGGACGAGGCACAGAACATCAAGAGCAGCACCAGCAAGGCCGCCCTCGCCGTCTGCGAGCTACAGGCCGGCCAGCGCCTGTGCCTCACCGGCACGCCGATGGAAAACAACCTGGGCGAGCTGTGGTCGATCTTCCACTTCCTCATGCCCGGCTGGCTGGGCGACCTCAAACGGTTCAACCAGGACTACCGCGTCCCGATAGAGCGCCATGGCGACGCTGAGCGCCTGGCCCACCTGGTCACGCGTATTCGCCCCTTCCTGCTGCGCCGCACCAAGGAGCAGGTGGCCACCGAGTTGCCCGCCAAGACCGAGATGGTGCACTGGGTCGAGCTCAGCGACGCCCAGCGCGACACCTACGAGGCCGTGCGAGTGGCCATGGACCAGAAAGTCCGCGACGAAATCGCTCGCAATGGCGCCGCGCGCAGCCAGATCGTCATCCTCGACGCCCTGCTCAAGCTGCGCCAGGTGTGCTGCGACCTGCGCCTGGTAAAAGGGGTGGAAAGCCATGGGAACCAGGCCGACAAGGGCAAGCTGGGCGCGCTGCTGGAAATGCTCGAGGAGCTGCTCAGCGAAGGGCGCCGGGTACTGCTGTTCTCGCAGTTCACCTCGATGCTGGCACTTATCGAGCAGGAGCTGCAGAAACGCAAGATCCGCTATAGCTTGCTGACCGGCGACACGCGCGACCGGCGCACGCCAGTGCGGCAGTTCCAGCAGGGTGACAGCGAAGTGTTCCTGATCAGCTTGAAGGCAGGCGGGGTGGGCTTGAACCTGACGGCCGCAGACACGGTGATCCACTACGACCCCTGGTGGAACCCGGCCAGCGAAAACCAGGCCACCGACCGGGCGTACCGGATTGGCCAGGACAAGCCAGTGTTCGTGTTCAAGCTGATTACCCGGGGTACGGTGGAAGAGAAGATCCAGATGTTGCAGCAGGAGAAAGCGGCATTGGCAGCCAGCTTGCTGGATGGCGGGCAGGCTGGGCAATGGCGCATGGGCGATGAAGAAATCGAGGCACTGTTTGCGCCATTGCCAGGCAAGCGTGGGCGGTAAACCATCAACTTTCACTGCCCAAGCTGGCCTCTTCGCGGGTGAACCCGCTCCCACAGTGACCGCACCGCTATCTGGCATGCGCAGTACCTGTGGGAGCGGGCATGCCCGCGAAGCGGCCGAGGCAGTCAATCGACCAGCTGAGCTTCCTTCAACGCCCCCAACGCCTCCAGCCAGCGCGGCTGCTGGCGATAATCGGTCCGCGCAAACCCTTGCCCGCGCATCCGCGCAATCCGCGGCGATGGCTTGACCTTCATACGTTGCGCCGCACTCAGTGCCAGCTCCGCTGCCGCCCGGTCATTGCACACCAGGCCCATGTCACAGCCGGCGCTCAACGCTGCCTCGATACGGCTGGCCGCATCACCCACCACATGCGCACCGGCCATCGACAAGTCATCACTGAAGATCACCCCGTCAAAGCCCAGCTCGCCGCGAAGGATGTCCTGCAGCCAGCGCCGCGAAAAACCGGCTGGCTGGTTGTCAACCTGCGGGTAGATGACATGCGCCGGCATCACCGCCGCCAGCTGGCCGCTCAGGCGCGTGAACGGCACCAGGTCGGCCTGGCGTAATTGCTCAAGGCTGCGCTCATCGGTGGGAATGGCCACATGCGAGTCAGCCTCGGCCCAGCCATGGCCGGGGAAGTGCTTGCCACAGGCAGCCATGCCCGCCGCATTCATACCGCGGATGAACGCCCCCGCAAGTTGCGTGGCACGCAGGGGGTCGCCCTCGAAGGCACGGCTGCCGACAACGGCGCTGCGCTGGTGGTCCAGGTCCAGCACGGGTGCAAAGCTGAGGTCCAGGCCAACCGCCAGCACCTCGGTCGCCATCAGCCAACCGCACTGCTCCGCCAGGTACTCGGCGTTGTCATTGTCGGCCAGCGCACGCATGGCTGGCAGGCGCACGAAACCCTGGCGCAGGCGCTGCACGCGGCCGCCCTCCTGGTCTACCGCCAGAATAAGGTCAGGGCGTATGGCGCGGATCGATGCGCACAGCTCACGCACCTGGCGCGGGCTGTCGATGTTGCGGGCAAAAATGATCAGGCCGGCCACTTCGGGTTGGCGCAGCAAGTGACGGTCTTCGGCGGTCAGCCATTTACCGGCGATATCCACCATCAGGGAGCCTTGCAGGCTGACGGTCATGGGTAATCCTTCATTGAAGACAAAGAGAGGCCCACTGGGGGCAGGCGGCCTGTTCGATACGCACCGGGCAATGGGCCGGCACCCGCTCGAACAGGCTTAGCAAGTCAGTGTTGCGCAGGCGTATGCAGCCATGGGACAACGCTACGCCCATGGGTTCCGTATCCGGGGTGCCGTGCAGGTAGATGTAGCGGCGGAAGGTGTCGACCGCGCCCAGGCGGTTAAGCCCCGGCTCACAGCCGCTGAGCCAGAGGATGCGGGTGAGTATCCAGTCACGGCCCGGGTATTGCGCGTGCAATACCGGCGACCACACCTCACCCGCCCAGCGCCGCCCGACCAGCACTGCAGCAAGCGGCAGGCCCGCGCCAATTTTTGCCCGCACTTGATGCAGGCCACGCGGTGTGCAACCCGAACCGTAGCGCTCGCCCGCACCGTTGCGCGACGTGGAAACCGGCACGCGCACGCGCAGCTGGCCACAGGCAAAGCCATACAGGCATTGGTCGGCAAGGGAAATGTGCAGCAGGTCGAGATCGGGCATGGCGCTAGCTTAGCCGAAGCGCCCTGCCCCGCCCAGCCTTCAGGCCTTGGCGGTAATAGCGGTAGCTTTGCTGCGTGGTCGCAGCTGCGCCGTGGCCATGGCTTCGTCGGTGACGCCGCTGTCGGCACGCATGCCTGCAGCCAGGAACGGTACCATCAGGCGCATCACCTGCTCGATCGAGGTGTTGATGCCAAAGTCAGTCTCGGCGATCGCACGCAGCGCCTTGATGCCGGACATGCTGAAGGCGGCGGCGCCGAGCATGAAGTGCACGCGCCAGAACAGTTCCAGTGGTGGAATACGCGGCGCAGCCTCGTTGACCAGCAGCATGTAGCGGCGGAACACCTTGCCGTACATGTCTTCCAGGTAACGCCGCAGGTGGCCTTGGCTCTGGCTGAATGCCAGGCCCAGCAGGCGCATGAAGATCGACAGATCGTTGTTGCTGCGAGGTTGCACGACCAACGCCTGCTCCACCAGCATCTCCAGCAGCTCTTCGAGGCTGGGCTTGTGCTCCGGCTTGGCCTGGCGACGCTCCAGCTCGCGCTCCAGGCTGGCGCAGAACGGCCCGAGGAAGCGCGAGAACACCGCCTGGATCAACGCTTTCTTGGAGCCGAAATGATAGTTGACGGCCGCCAGGTTCACCCCGGCCTTGCTGGTAATCAGCCGCAATGAGGTTTCGGCAAACCCCCTTTCCGCGAACAGCTGCTCGGCAGCATCGAGAATGCGTTCAACGGTTTCCGATTGGGCCATGACTACTCCGCGTACTCCGCCAGACAAACAGGTGTTTGAAACATACGTTTCAGTCCTGCTTCTGTCAAGGCTCGGTGACCGGGCGGTCGCCATTTAAAAGCCCCAGGCGGCGTGCTGCAAGTGCCAGCGTTCAGGTTTAATGCGCCTTTTGGCTTGCAGCGCATCCAGTACTGTATATAATCCCAGTCACTGTACAAAAAGACAGAGCGCTCACCATGTTGAAACTGACGCCACGCCAAGCCGAAATTCTCGCGTTCATCAAGCGCTGCCTCGAAGACAACGGCTTCCCGCCGACACGCGCCGAGATCGCTCAGGAGCTGGGCTTCAAATCGCCCAACGCCGCCGAGGAGCACCTCAAGGCCCTCGCCCGCAAGGGCGCAATCGAGATGACCCCGGGCGCCTCCCGTGGCATCCGCATTCCCGGCCTGGAAACCAAGGCAGAAGAAAGCGGCCTGCCTATCATCGGCCGGGTTGCTGCCGGTGCGCCGATTCTTGCCGAACAGCACATTGAGCAATCCTGCAATATCAACCCCGCCTTCTTCCACCCCCAGGCCGACTATTTGCTGCGCGTACACGGCATGAGCATGAAGGACGTCGGTATCTTCGACGGCGACCTGCTGGCAGTTCACACCTGCCGCGAAGCCCGCAACGGCCAGATTGTCGTCGCCCGCATCGGCGACGAAGTGACCGTCAAACGCTTCAAGCGTGAAGGCAGCAAGGTCTGGCTGCTTGCCGAAAACCCCGAATTCGCCCCCATCGAAGTCGACCTGAAAGAACAGGAACTGGTGATTGAGGGTTTGAGCGTCGGCGTCATTCGCCGCTGATCCAGGAGGCGTCATGCAGCAGTTCATTCACGCACCCGAGCAAGCCCAGTTGCCCCTGTTCGAAGCATTTCTCGCCCAGCCCGTGCTACCTGGCCTGAAAGCCAGCGAACTGGCGCGCAAGCACAACCAGCCTGAACTGTTCAGCGAATTGTCGCTGCGCGGCGCGCCAGGTCACTGCCAAAGCCTGCTGGCACCGGTACTGCGCGAACTGAGCGAAGAGGACGCGGCCCGCTGGCTGACCCTGATCGCCCCGCCGTCGAGCCTGACCCAGGCCTGGCTGCGCGATGCCGGCCTCAACCGTGAACGCATCTTGCTGCTGCAACCTCGTGGCAATCAAACCCCGCTGCAACTGGCCTGCGAAGCTTTGCGCCTGGGCCGCAGTCACACGGTGGTCAGTTGGCTGGGCAACGTCAACGCCACCGCTCGCCAGCAATTGCTGCGCGCCGCCAGTGTCGGAAACGCACAAAGCCTGAACATCCGCCTCGGCTGATGCTCAGGCTTTGCCTGTCATTCGAAAACCCTGCTGGCTGCTGCACGGTCAGTGCAGCACACGCGGCCCTTCATCACGTTCGAGCTCACCATCCATGAGGCGGCCGGCCATCTGCACGCCCACGCTAAGCATGGCCTTGGCCACTTCTACATGCTGGCCCTGCAGGAACACCTTGGCGTCTTCCGAGAAATCCAGGGTTACCAGAGAGCCCTCATCCTCAGCGCGACGCAGTTCGATGCGGCCATCAGGCAACTCGACAATTTCCAGAAAAGACGTAGACATAAATGGCAGTTCTCCGCGAAAGGTCCGTATTGTACCAGCCGTAACGGCTATCAGCACTCACTCAACGCATCGCGGAAACGTCTCACCAAACCCTTGAGGTTGTTGCGCCAGCTTTCCAGCTCGGTACGCGATAGCGCAGGATGCTCGGGCTCATCGAGATTGACGGCCTGGATCAGAGGCTGCGTGACATCGGTTTTCGGCGCTTTCCTGGCGACCGGTGGTCGGAACAAATCGGCATAAGCACCCAGCATTTGCGCCAGCCAGGTTTCGCGCTGACGGGCAAGCTCAAGCAGCTCGGCCACTTCCGGGATAGCGATGCCATTCAGCGCGTCGTCGGCCAGCGCTTGCTCGACAGTTGCAACCACCGGCAGGCGGTAGAACACCCCGATTTCATGGCACAGGCCCAGCAGCGCGCCATACAGGTGGAACAGCGCCGATTCGCGTTCAGCCTGAACCAGGCCCTGTGCATTCATGGCCTGGCTTTGTTCAGCCTTGGCCATGGACTCCAGAGCGAGGCCGGCGAAGAACAGTTTCTGGTTGGTGCGAGTGTAGGTTTCCTGGGCCATTTCTTTGCCCTCCCATCAGGCTGCAAGGCGAATACATGCATCATAAATGATTGGGGCCGCTTTGCGCCCCTTCGCGGCACAAGGCCCTCCTGCAAGAGAACGCGATTCCTTGCAGAAGCGGCCTTGTGCCGCGAAGGGGCGCAAAGCGGCCCCAATTAAAGCACCGAAAGATCAGCGCTTGTCTTCAACCTTCCAGGCATTGCCGTCGTAGAAGGCCTTCCAGCCGGTCGGCTTGCCATCGACCTCGGACTGCACGTACTGCTCCTTGGTCTTGCGGCTGTAGCGGATAACTGCCGGGCGGCCTTCTGGATCTTTCTGTGGCGCATCGCAGAGGAAGTGGTACTTCGGATCGATCTCGTGCTTGTGCGGCACAATTTCAAGCACCAGCGGCGCACGGGTTTCACGGTTTTTCGGGAACTGACTGGCAGCCAGGAACAACCCCGAAGCACCGTCACGCAGCACGTAGGTGTCGTCCACCTTTTCGCACTTGAGCTCCGGCATGTCCACCTTGTCCATCTTCGGCGGCGCCGCCTCTCCACTCTTGAGCAGCTTGCGGGTGTTCTTGCACGTCGGGTTGGTGCAGCCGAAGAATTTGCCAAAACGGCCGGTCTTCAACTGCATCTCGCTGCCACACTTGTCGCACTCCAGGCTCGGCCCTTCGTAACCCTTGATGCGGTAGCTGCCCTCTTCGATCTCGTAGCCAACGCAATCGGGGTTGTTACCGCAAATGTGCAGCTTGTGCTTCTCATCCAGCAGGTAGGCGTCCATCGCTGTGGCGCAGATCGGGCAACGGTGCTTGCCCAGCAGCACGCGGGATTCCGATTCACCCTCGTCATCAGCGGCAATCTCGTCACCCGGCACCAGGTTGACGGTGGCCTTGCAGCGCTCTTTTGGCGGAAGGCTGTAACCCGAACAACCCAGGAAAACACCCGTGGAAGCGGTGCGGATCATCATCGGCCGGCCGCATTCCTTGCACGGAATGTTGGTCATGGTCGGCTGGTTGGCGCGCATGCCGTTTTCGCTGGACTCTGCAGTCTGCAGCTTCTTGCTGAAGTCGCCGTAGAACTCGTCGAGTACGTTTTTCCAGTCACGCTCGCCCTGGGCCACGTCGTCGAGGTTCTCCTCCATATCGGCGGTAAAGCCGTAGTCCATCAGGTTGGAGAAGCTTTCCGACAGGCGCTCGGTGACGATGTCGCCCATTTTCTCGGAATAGAAACGGCGGTTATGCAAGGTCACATAACCACGGTCCTGAATGGTCGAGATGATCGCCGCATAGGTCGACGGGCGACCAATGCCGCGCTTTTCCATTTCCTTGACCAGGCTGGCCTCGGTGAAGCGCGCCGGCGGCTTGGTGAAGTGCTGGCTCGGGTCGATCTGAATCAGCTTCAGCGCTTCGCCCTGGACCATCTCAGGCAGCACGTCGTCTTCGCCCGGCTTGCTCTGTTGCGGCAGCACGCGGGTATAACCGTCAAATTTGAGGATACGGCCCTTGGCACGCAGCTCGAAGTCGCCCGCAGCCACGGTGACGCTGGTGGACAGGTACTGCGCCGGGGGCATCTGGCAGGCCAGGAACTGGCGCCAGATCAGCTCGTACAGGCGCTCGGCGTCGCGCTCCATGCCGCTGAGCTTGGTCGGGTGCGTATTCACATCGGAAGGACGAATCGCTTCGTGCGCCTCCTGGGCCCCTTCCTTGCTGCCGTAAACCAGTGGCGCATCCGGCAGGTACTGCTTGCCGAACTCGCGCTCGATGTAGCTACGCGCCATGTCCAGGGCATCGACCGACAGGTTGGTCGAGTCGGTACGCATGTAAGTGATGTAGCCGGCCTCATACAAGCGCTGGGCCATCATCATGGTCTTTTTCACCCCGAAGCCCAGGCGGTTACTGGCCGCCTGCTGCAGGGTGGAGGTAATGAACGGCGCCGACGGCTTGCTGCTGGTCGGGCGGTCTTCACGCTTGACCACGCTGTAGCTGGAAGCCTTGAGCTTCTCCAGCGCAGCCATGGCCTGGGCTTCGTTCAGCGGCTTGAAGGCCTCGCCCTTCTCGCGCGCCACCTCGAAACGCACCTTGGCGTTCTTGGCGGTACCGAGGTCGGCATGAATCTCCCAGTACTCTTGCGGGATGAATGCACGGATTTCACGCTCGCGCTCCACCACCAGCTTCACCGCGACCGACTGCACACGGCCAGCAGACAGGCCGCGAGCAATCTTGGCCCACAACAGCGGCGAAACCATGTAACCAACCACACGGTCGAGGAAGCGCCGCGCCTGCTGAGCGTTGACCCGGTCGATGTCCAGCTCGCCTGGCTGCGAGAAGGCTTCCTGGATGGCCTTTTTGGTAATTTCGTTGAACACCACGCGCTTGTAGCGTGTGTCGTCACCACCGATGGCTTCGCGCAGGTGCCAGGCAATGGCTTCCCCTTCGCGGTCCAAGTCGGTTGCGAGATAGATGGTGTCGGCATCCTTGGCCAGGCGACGCAGCTCTTCGATCACCTTTTCCTTGCCAGGCAGGATCTCGTACTTGGCCTTCCAGCCGTGATCCGGGTCGACGCCCATGCGTGCCACCAGCTGGCGACGGGCCTTTTCTTTCGGCGACAGGGCCGGAGCCTCACCCGCGGCCTTGCCACGCTTGGCGGCCGGCTCTTTGCTTGCGCTGGCCGAACCGCTGGTGGGGAGGTCTCGGATATGGCCGATACTCGACTTCACCACGTACTGGTTGCCCAGGTACTTGTTGATGGTCTTGGCCTTGGCCGGGGATTCCACAATGACCAGCGATTTGCCCATGGATCGGAGTATTCCTGAATCTGAAAATGAAAAACGCGTCAGGTACCAAACGCGGCACCGCTATATATAGTGGCAAAAGTGTGAGGTCAAGCTCGGACAATCACTCGTGCGACTTGCCCAGCAACCCAGGCAGCCCTTCTTCGGCCTTGACCAAAGCAAAGCGTGGCACCTGCTCGCCGTCAACCTCGACGGACTCCTGGAACATCAAAAGGGGGCGTACCCAGAAGCTGTAATCACCATACAGGCATTGGTAGAACACCATCCACTCTTCGTTCTCGGAGTGCCGCGCAACGCTGAAGACACGATACTCAGGCCCTTTGTAATGCCGGTATACGCCTGGTTGTATCTGCATGTTGCCCACCCTCTTGAATAAAACCTGTAAAAACAAAACCGGGGCACAAGGCCCCGGTTGCTGTCCCGCAACGCGATCAGACGCGTTCGAAGACAGTGGTGATACCTTGGCCGAGGCCGACGCACATGGTCGCCACCCCCAGAGTACCGCCATTCTGCTTCATGACATTGAGCAGGGTGCCCGAAATGCGTGCCCCGGAGCAACCGAACGGGTGACCCAAAGCAATGGCGCCGCCGTGCAGGTTAACCTTCTCATCCATCTTGTCGAGCACTTTCAAGTCTTTCAGCACTGGCAAGGCCTGTGCAGCAAAGGCTTCGTTGAGCTCGATGAAGTCGATGTCGGCCATGGTCAGCCCGGCGCGCTTGAGCGCTTTCTGGGTCGACGGTACCGGACCATAACCCATGATCGCCGGATCAACACCTGCCACCGCCATCGAACGAATCACCGCCAATGGCTGGATACCCAGGTCCATTGCACGCTGGCCAGACATGACGATCATGCACGAAGCGCCGTCGGTGATCTGCGACGAGGTACCGGCGGTGACAGTACCGCCTTTCGGGTTGAACGCGGGCTTGAGCGATGCCAGGCCTTCGAGGGTGGTCTCCGGGCGAATGGTTTCGTCGAAATCGAATACCTTCAGGAATCCGTTCTCGTCATAGCCCTGCATCGGGATGATCTCGTCCTTGAACTTGCCTTCGACCGTGGCTTTGTGGGCCAACTGGTGCGAACGCACGCCGAACAGGTCCTGCTGCTCCCGGGTGATGCCGTGCATCTTGCCGAGCATTTCTGCAGTCAGGCCCATCATCCCGGAAGCCTTGGCAGCATGCAAGGAAAGGTGCGGGTTAGGGTCCACGCCATGCATCATGCTGACGTGGCCCATGTGTTCCACGCCACCGACCACGAACACATCGCCGTTACCGGTCATGATCGCCTGGGCAGCGGTGTGCAAGGCGCTCATCGAAGAGCCGCACAGGCGGCTGACGGTCTGCGCTGCAGACGTGTGCGGAATCTGGGTCATCAGCGACGCCATGCGGGCGATGTTCCAGCCTTGCTCCAGGGTCTGGTTGACGCAGCCCCAGATCACGTCTTCGACTTCTTTCGGGTCGACCTTGCCGTTGCGCTCCAGCAGCTTGCTGATCAGGTGCGCCGACATGTCTTCGGCGCGGGTATTACGGTGCATGCCACCCTTGGAGCGGCCCATTGGCGTGCGACCGAAGTCGACAATCACCACGTCTCTTGGATTCAGGCTCATATCAAATCTCTCGCTCTAGCTCGTTGACCGCTCAGTTGAAGAAGCGCTGGCCGTTCTTGGCCATTTCACGCAGCTTCGCAGTCGGGTGGTACAGCGGCCCCAGATCGGCGTACTGATCGGCCAGTGCGACGAATTCGGCCACGCCGATCGAGTCGATGTAGCGCAGCGCACCACCGCGGAAGGGAGGGAAACCAATGCCATAGACCAAGCCCATGTCGGCTTCGGCGGCGGTTTCGACAATGCCGTCTTCCAGGCAGCGCACGGTCTCCAGGCACAGCGGGACCATCATCCAGTTGATGATGTCTTCGTCGGTGACTTCACGCTGTTCGAACACGATCGGCTTGAGGACGTCGAGCACGGTGGCATCGAAGACCTTCTTCGGCTTGCCGCGCTTGTCGGTTTCGTAGGCGTAGAAGCCCTTGCCGTTCTTCTGGCCCAGGCGGTTGGCCTCGTACAGCGCGTCGACGGCCGAGCGGCGGTCGTCCTTCATGCGGTCCGGGAAGCCTTCGGCCATCACGTCACGGCCGTGGTGGCCGGTGTCAATGCCAACCACGTCCATCAGGTAAGCCGGGCCCATTGGCCAGCCGAACTTTTCCATGACCTTGTCGATGCGCACGAAGTCGACACCGGCACTGACCAGCTTGGCAAAGCCGCCGAAATACGGGAACAGCACGCGGTTGACCAAAAAGCCCGGGCAATCGTTGACCACGATCGGGTTCTTGCCCATTTTCTTGGCGTAGGCCACGGTGGTGGCCACCGCCACTTCACTGGACTTCTCACCACGGATCACTTCAACCAGCGGCATCATGTGCACCGGGTTGAAGAAGTGCATGCCGACGAAGTTTTCCGGGCGTTTGAGCGCTTTTGCCAGCAGGTTGATGGAGATGGTCGAGGTGTTGGAAGCGAGGATCGCGTCGTCCTTCACCTGGCCTTCCACTTCAGCCAGCACAGCTTGCTTGACCTTCGGGTTCTCGACCACAGCTTCGACGACGATGTCGACATTGGCGAAGTCGCCATAGGACAGGGTCGGGCGAATGGCGTTGAGTGCCTCGGCCATCTTGGCCGGGGTCAGTCGGCCCTTCTCGACGCGGTTGCCGAGCAGCTTGGAGGCCTCGTTCAGGCCCAGCTGGATAGCTTCCTCGCGGATATCCTTCATCAGGATCGGGGTGCCCTTGACCGCCGACTGGTAAGCGATGCCGCCACCCATGATGCCGGCGCCGAGCACGGCGGCCTGCTTCACGTCGTGGGCAATCTCGTCATGCGCCTTGGCCTTGCGCTTGAGTTCCTGGTCGTTCAGGAACAGGCCGATGAGGCTTTCGGCAACCGACGTCTTGGCCAGCTTGGCAAAGCCCGCGGCTTCGACCTCCAGGGCCTTGTCGCGGCCGAAGTTGGCGGCCTTCTGGATGGTCTTGATGGCTTCGACCGGGGCCGGATAGTTCGGGCCGGCCTGGCCGGCAACGAAGCCCTTGGCGGTCTCGAAGGCCATCATCTGCTCGATGGCATTGAGTTTGAGCTTTTCCAGCTTCGGCTGACGCTTGGCCTTGTAGTCCAGCTCGCCGCTGATGGCCCGCTTGATCAGGTCCAAGGCACCGGCCTGCAGCAACTCAGGGGCGACCACGGCGTCAACAGCGCCCACTTTCAAGGCGTCCTCGGCACGGTTTTCCTTGCCGGAGGCGATCCACTCGATAGCGTTGTCCGAACCGATCAGGCGCGGCAGGCGCACGGTGCCGCCAAAGCCGGGGTAGATGCCCAGTTTGACTTCGGGCAGGCCAATCTTGGCGCTGGAGGACATGATCCGGTAGTCGGCGGCCAGGCACATTTCCAGGCCGCCGCCCAAGGCGATGCCGTTGATGGCAGCAACGGTCGGCACTTCGAGGTCTTCGAAGGCACTGAAGATGCGATTGGCTTCCAGGTTGCCGGCGACCAGTTCGGCCTCGGGCAGCTTGAAGTTGTCGACGAACTCGGTGATGTCGGCGCCGACGATGAACACGTCCTTGCCACTGCTGACGATCACGCCCTTGACCGAGGCGTCGGCCTGGATGGCGTCGACGGCCTGGCGAAGCTCGTTCAGGGTCAGGCGGTTGAACTTGTTGACGGACTCACCCTTGAGGTCGAATTTGAGCTCGACGATGCCACTTTCAAGAGCCTTAACCGTGATGGCTTTACCTTCGTAAATCATCAACTGATCTCCACGATATGGAAGCTGAACTGTACACGCCGATCGCTGCAGCAGAAGCAGGCCTAGCTGCCCTGCCCCAGGCACACCCGTCAGCGCGCTAGTCGGAAGTATGGCTTGGCGTCATGACATACAAACGCTCAATTCATACGCCCGTTTGATTTGGGTGTGCACACATTCTCCGAAAAGATCGGCGTTGTCAAATGCTCAGGAGCACGACGAAAACGCGACTTTCCAGTCACTTTGTATCGTCCGGGTGCAAAACATGATGACAGTGATCGCCGACCATTCACGTCAGCGATTGACCACGCCCGGTTGGACAGTGCTGCATCTTTCGGCTTGCGCGGCACCCCAGTGCGGCTACACTGGCACTTGCTTGAATGAATACCCGGCCTGCCTGGCCTTTTCTGCGTAGCAGAAACGCAAAGCGGCGACTTGGCACCCCACCCCTTCAGGGTTCTGCCAAGCCGCCGCTTTGTCGTTTAAAGCCCTGAACGCCTACGCCGTTCCTGTGGGAGCCGCCTTGTGCGGCGAAGAGGCCGATACGCCCGGAACAGTACTATCAGGCATACCGGCCTCTTCGCAGCACAAGGCTGCTCCTACGGGTACGACGTGGCCCCACGAGGTTTCAGGCCAGGGTTTCGAGGACGTAGGCAACATCCTGCAATACAGCCGTATCACCCCGTTCAGTCCAGTACAGGGCGATCATCCGCGCGTCGGCTTCGACCTTGTAGACGCTCGCCGGCAAGCGCGCCAAGGCCTCGATGAAGCGAGGATCTTCGCAGGGCTCGCGCCATTGGTTCCACCACACCCCTGGGGTGACCTGCCAGAAGCTGAAGCTGTCCTCATGCCCGCGATGCCGCGCCCGGTGGTATTGCGGGCAAGGGCTTGGCGGCTCCATTTCGAGCCAGTGCGGCCACTGCTGCGGCGCCAGTTGCATGGCCAACCCCATGCGCCGGGCCTCCAGCCGCAACTTCATCTGCTCGCTCTGCTTGCGCGAGCCTCGCAGCCAGGAAAGCGGGCTGAGAATCAGCGCAAGGATTGACACCACCAGCAATACCGTCATATCAGTAGTTCCCATAAAGCGTTGCAAATGAGCTGGTTAGCCATTTTTCACGGTAGACCCGCCCGAAAGCGACCATACTTCTTCTATCGCGATTGCCAGGAGTACCGCTCATGCAATATGAACATTTGTTGGTCGCCGTCGACCTGACCGAAGAATGCGACCCGGTGATCAAGCGTGCCATGAAGCTCGCCGAGCCCTCAGGCGCCAAGGTGTCCCTGGTGCACATCGTCGAGCCGATGGCCATGGCATTCGGCGGTGACGTACCGATGGACCTGTCGCAGTTGCAACAGCAACAGTTCGACCAGGCCAAGGAGCGCATGGACCGCCTGTTCAACAAATACCCGGACATCCAGCGCGGCGATTCCCACCTGACCTACGGCCAACCGCGCCAGGAAATCCACCAACTGGCCAAGGAACAGAATTGCGACCTGATCGTGGTCGGCAGTCATGGCCGCCATGGCCTGGCGTTGCTGCTGGGTTCCACCGCCAATGACGTGCTGCATGGTGCGCCGTGCGATGTACTGGCGGTGCGGTTGCAGAAGAAAGAATGACTTAACCTGTACCGGCCTCTTCGCGGGGCAAGCCCGCTCCCACAGTGACCGCGCCGCGATACCTGTGGGAGCGGGCTTGCCCCGCGAAGAGGCCGGTACAGGTTAAAGCCGATCAGCCTTCCAGCTCGGCCCAGCGCTCTACCAGCGCATCCAGCTCACCCTGTAGCTTCTCGATCTTCGCAAGCACTGCCGAAGTTTCCGCAATCGGCCGCTGATAGAAGCCCGCCGCATTCACTTCTTCCTGGGCCTCAGCCATACGCTGCTCAACTTCGTCGATCTGCCCTGGCAGCATCTCCAGCTCACGCTGCAGCTTGTAGCTGAGCTTCTTCTTCGACGCCTCTTCCGCCACCGGCGCAGCAACAGGCGCGGGCTTGTCCTCGACTTTTTCCACCACTGCGCTGTTGAGTTCGGACTTGCCGCCCTTGCTCTCGGTCACGCCCAGCAGCTTTGGCGAGCCCCCCTGGCGAATCCAGTCCTCGTAGCCGCCCACGTACTCACGCACCTTGCCCTCGCCTTCGAACACCAGCGTGCTGGTGACGACGTTGTCGAGGAAGGCCCGGTCGTGGCTGACCATCAGCACGGTGCCCTTGTAGTTGGACAGCACTTCCTCGAGCAGCTCGAGGGTTTCCACGTCCAGGTCGTTGGTCGGTTCGTCGAGTACCAGCAGGTTGGCCGGCTTGCTGAACAGCTTTGCCAGCAGCAGGCGGGCACGCTCGCCACCCGACAGTGCCTTGACCGGCGTGCGGGCACGCTGAGGGCTGAACAGGAAGTCGCCCAGGTAGCTCAGCACGTGGCGGTTTTGGCCGTCGATCTCGATAAAATCACGGCCTTCGGCCAGGTTGTCGATCACGGTCTTTTCCAGCTCGAGCTGGTGGCGCATCTGGTCGAAGTAGGCCACTTCCAGCTTGGTGCCACGCTCGACCTTGCCCGAAGTGGGCTCCAGGCCGCCGAGCATCAGCTTGAGCAGGGTGGTCTTGCCGGTGCCGTTGGCCCCCAGCAGGCCGATCCGATCCTGACGCTGCAAGACCATGGAAAAGTCTTTGACCAGCATCGGCCCGTCGGCGTGATGGAAGCTGACGTTTTCCAGCACCATCACCTGCTTGCCGGATTTTTCCGCCGCCTCGATCTGGATGTTGGCCTTGCCCTGGCGCTCGCGGCGCTCGCCACGCTCCACACGCAAGGCTTTCAATGCCCGCACACGCCCTTCGTTCCGGGTGCGGCGTGCCTTGATGCCTTGGCGAATCCACACTTCTTCCTGAGCCAGGCGCTTGTCGAACAGCGCATTGGCAGTTTCTTCGGCGGCCAGTGCGGCCTCCTTGTGCACCAGGAAGCTGGCGTAGTCACCGTTCCAGTCAATCAGGCCGCCGCGGTCCAGTTCAAGGATGCGGGTGGCCAGGTTCTGCAGGAAGGACCGGTCGTGGGTGATGAACAACACCGCGCCGTTGAAACTGCGCAGGGCCTCTTCGAGCCAGGCAATCGCACCGATGTCCAGGTGGTTGGTCGGCTCGTCGAGCAGCAGCAGGTCGGGCTCGGACACCAGCGCCTGGGCCAGCAGCACACGGCGGCGCCAGCCACCGGACAGCTCGGCCAGGGTCTTGTCGGCCGGCAACTGCAGGCGGCTCAGGGTGCTCTCCACCACTTGTTGCAGGCGCCAGCCATCACGAGCTTCCAGCTCGTGCTGGACGTGCATGAGTTTTTCCAGGTCTTCGTCGTTCTGGATATTCATGCTCAGGTGGTGGAACTGCGCCAGCAGCTCGCCGACGCCATCCAGGCCTGCGGCCACCACATCGAACACCGTGCGCTCGTCGGCCACCGGCAGTTCCTGCGGCAGCTCGCCGATCTTCAGGCCCGGGGCACGCCAGACTTCACCGTCGTCACCCTTCTGCTCGCCCTTGACCAGGCGCAGCATGCTGGATTTGCCAGTACCGTTGCGGCCGATGATGCACACCCGCTCACCACGAGCGATCTGCCAGGACACTTTGTCCAGCAGCGGCATGGCGCCGAATGCGAGGGACACATCGCTGAATTTGAGCAGGGTCATGTTGGTCTCCATAAATCGGGCGCGCATTCTACCTGACTTGGCCCTCGACGGCATCCGCTTGGCCACCCGGCGACCGCTTTGCGACATCTGGTCGAAGTTAATATCCCGATACAAGCACAGTGCTTTCACCCGCCGCCGGCAAACAGCTAAGCTAAGGGCAATCGCTTCCAACAGTGCTGGCTCCGCCGTCACTTCCCCATGGTTCTACTGCCCGGACGTATCATGCGCAGCCGCCTGTTACACATTGCATCATGCCTGCTGCTCACCGCTGCCACCTGCGCGGCGCAGGCCACCGACCTCACCCAGCAACGCCAGTACTACGACGAGGCCAAGCGTGCGCTGGCCAAGGGCGACAAGGGCCCGTACTTGCGCTATGCGCAAGCCCTGAGCGACTACCCGCTCACACCGTACCTGGCCTACGACGAGCTTACCGCCCGCCTCAAAAGCGCCAGCAACCAGGAGATCGAAGGCTTTCTCGCCAAGCATGGCGACCTGCCCCAGGCCAACTGGATGAAACTGCGCTGGCTACGCTGGCTGGCCGAACGCGGCGAATGGGATACTTTCGTCAAATACTACGACCCAAAACTCAACTTCACCGAACTGGACTGCCTCAATGGCCAGTATCAGCTCAGCCATGGCCTGCGCGCCGAGGGCTACGCCACAGCCGACAAACTGTGGAACGTCGGCAAGTCCCAGCCTGCCGCCTGCGACACGCTGTTCGGCATGTGGGCGGCGGAAGGCCAACTGACCGAGGCCAAACGCTGGGGACGCACCAAGCTGGCGGCCCAGGCCCGCAACTACGCCCTGGCCAACAACCTGGTCAAGACGCTGACCACGCTCGGCCCGCAGGGGCGCCTGCTGGTCGATGTGGCGCAGAAGCCTGAGCTGCTCGGCCAGCCGTCGCGCTTTACCCCGGCCAACGACGCCATGTCCGACGTCGTCAGCCTCGGCCTGCGCCGTCTTGCACGGCAAGACCCGGACCGGGCCATGGCACTGCTCGACGATTACGCCCAGCGCATGCACTTTTCCCGCGATGAGAAGGTTGCCATCGCCCGCGAGATCGGCCTGACCCTGGCACGTCGCTACGACCCGCGCGCGCTCGACCTGATGACCCGCTACGACCCCGAGCTTCGCGACAACACCGTCAGCGAATGGCGCCTGCGCCTGCTGCTGCGCCTGGGCCGCTGGGAAGACGCCTACGAGCTGACCAAGCGCCTGCCCCAGGACCTGGCCAGCAGCAGCCGGTGGAAATACTGGCAGGCACGCAGCCTGGAACTGGCCCAGCCGAACAACCCGCAGATCCCCCTGCTGTACAAGACCGTGGCACGTGAGCGGGACTTCTACGGCTTCCTCGCCGCCGACCGGGCACAGACGCCGTACCAGTTGAACAACAAGCCGTTGTTGCTGAGCCCGCAACTGGTCAAGAAGGTCCGCAACACACCCGGCATTCAGCGTGCCCTGGAGTTCCACGCCCGCGGCCAGATCGTGGAGGGCCGTCGCGAGTGGTACCACGTCAGCCGCCACTTCACCCGCGACGAAATGGTTGCCCAGGCTCGCTTGGGCTATGAGCTGCGTTGGTACTTCCCGGCCATCCGCACGATCAGCCAGGCGCAATACTGGGACGACCTGGACATCCGTTTCCCGATGGCCCATCGCGACACCCTGGTGCGCGAAGCCAAAGTCCGCGGCCTGCATTCGAGTTGGGTATTCGCCATCACCCGCCAAGAGAGCGCATTCATGGAGGATGCGCGCTCGCCGGTGGGCGCCAGCGGCCTGATGCAGCTTATGCCGGCCACCGCCAAAGAAACCGCGCGCAAGTTCAGCATCCCGCTGGCATCACCGGCGCAGGTGCTGAACCCGGACAAGAATATCCAGCTGGGTGCGGCCTACCTGAGCCAGGTGCACGGCCAGTTCAACGGCAACCGGGTGCTGGCCTCGGCGGCCTACAACGCCGGGCCCGGGCGCGTTCGGCAGTGGCTGAAAGGCGCCAAACACCTGAGCTTCGATGTGTGGGTGGAATCGATCCCGTTCGACGAAACGCGCCAATATGTGCAGAACGTGCTGTCGTATTCGGTGATCTACGGGCAGAAGCTGAATTCGCCGCAGCCGCTGGTGGATTGGCATGAGCGGTATTTCGATGACATGTAAGGCCTGCTGAACCTGAACGGGCCCTATCGCTGGCTTGCCGGCGATAGGGCGGTTCAGGCGGCACATTCACTCCAGAACTTCCACCTGCATTCCTGTTTCAAGCCACCCGCTGCCATCCACTGCCAGGTTCTGGCCAAACAGTACATCCCCCTCCTTCTCGCGAAAGGTCTTGAGCGTGACCATCGGCTCGCGGTCCGCACTGCGCTCCCCGGTTGCCGGGTCTATCGTGGTAAAGATGCACCGCACACTGGGCTTGAGCACGCGAAATTCCAGGTTGCCGATGCGGATTCGCTTCCAGCCATCCTCGGCAAATGGTTCAGCCCCCCGCACCACCAGGTTGGGTCGAAAGCGCAACATTTCCATGGGCCGGCCAATACGCCGGTTGAGCTCGTCCAGCGAGCCCTGCCCGATAAGCAGCAAGGGGAAACCGTCGGGAAACGCCGCCCGATCACTGTTGAAGCCATAACCATTGGGCAGGTAACGTGCGCGCTGCTCCGGGCAATACACCAGGCGCACGGGCTTGCCCAGCAACGCGGTCAACCAGGCGGCTGCCGCGTCGCCGGCATCCGGCACCCGCAGGGTGTCGCGCCAGATCGTCACGCCGCGCAGGGCCTCATCGGTTGCGGGCACGGGCACCCGCAACGGCACCCGCCCGGGCGCCTGCAGCAACAACTGGCCCTCGTCGTCGTCGCACGCCTGGAGCTGGCCAAGGTGCGGCCAGGCCCGCTGGGTCAGGAAGCGTCCATTTTCTTCCTCGACCACCATCCAGCGGCGGTCGCCTTGCAACCCCAGCAAACCCACCCGTGAAGCCTGCAGGCTTTGCGCCTGCCCCGACTTCACCGGGTATCGATACAACTCACTGAGAAACATCCCTGCAGCCTCGCATCATGCCAAACACCAAGCTTATACCTGGCCGGCCCAACGTTCACGCAGTGGCGGTATCCAGCAGCAGGCGTTGCTTGACCACATCGACCAGGCGGTCGGGCTGGAACTTGGACAGAAAGTTGTCGCACCCCACCTTCTTCACCATGGATTCATTGAAGCTGCCTGACAGTGAGGTATGCAGCACCACATAGAGCTGGCGCAGCCGCGCATCACTGCGGATCTCGGTGGTCAGCCGGTAGCCGTCCATTTCCGGCATTTCGGCGTCGGTAAACACCATCAGCAGCTTCTCGCACACGTCCTCACCCGCATCGGCCCAGCCCTTGAGCATGCGCAGCGCCTTCAGGCCATCGCTGGCCACATGCAGCTTCATGCCCAGCTGGGACAGGGTGTCACGCAACTGCGCCAGGGCCACACTGGAGTCGTCCACCAGCAGCACCTCGCGGCCACGGGCACGGGCCAGCACCGGGTCGGCGAGTTTATCGCCAGAGACCCGGGCGTTGTACGGCACGATCTCGGCCAGCACCTTCTCCACGTCGATCACCTCCACCAGCTTTTCATCGACCTTGGTGATGGCAGTCAGGTAGTGCTGGCGCCCGGCGCTGGCAGGCGGCGGCATGATCGACTCCCAGTTCATGTTGACGATGCGGTCGACACCGCCCACCAGGAAGGCCTGAACCGAACGGTTGTACTCGGTGACGATGATGGTGCTGTCCGGCCCCGGCTGCAGCGGGCGCATGCCGATCGCCTGGGACAGGTCGATCACCGGCAGGGTCTGGCCACGCAGGTTGACCACCCCGCAGACGAAGGCGTGGCGCTGGGGCATCAGGGTGAGCTTGGGCATTTGCAGCACCTCCTGCACCTTGAACACGTTGATCGCGAACAACTGGCGGCCGGCCAGGCGAAACATCAGAATTTCCAGGCGGTTCTCACCCACCAGTTGCGTGCGTTGGTCTACTGTGTCGAGAATGCCAGCCATTGGAAAACCCCCAGGCTTGAGTCAAAAAAGTGAAAACATCCACCCTGTATCGGCGGCTTCACGTGCACCTTGACCCTTGCGGGAAAATGCCGTGAAGGCAATTGATATCACTTTACCATCATGCTTTACTGCGGGCATTCCATGGGAATTCAGCGGGTGCTACAAAAGTTCCCCACCTTAGCCCGGCATCAGGGAAACCCTTAGCTGCAATCGGGTGTAACCTGATGTTCGCGATATCCTTTAGCCATTAATGTGACGCCATTCTCAATGCATGAATGGAGTCAGGCTTTTGCTAGCTATCGTTTCGGCGTGCCCGCCCCCTGCGCCTGCACCACGCGCGGGGACCTGATCATGGACACTGCCTTATCGTTCGATGAAGCCCTGCAGAATTACCTGCTGGATGCACAGATATTGCTGACCCAGGCTCAGGAATGCCTGCAGCATCTGGAACTGATCGACAATGATCCGGATGCCTGCCGCTGCCTGGACAGTACCCTCGATAACCTTGCCCGGCAGGCCACGCGCCTGGGCCTGCGTGAAGTCGCCCATTACACCAACGCCCTGCAACAGTTGCTCGCCCCCGCCTGTCACCGCGGTCGCCTGCAACGTGAAGCCCTGCCCGCGCTAGAGGCCTGCCTGACCTTGCTGGCCTGGCAACTGGAACTGGTCGATGCCCGTACCGGGCGGCTGAACCTGGACATCGGCGAACAACTGGTGTTGCTGAAAAACCTGGCCAAGGTCGTGCAGCAACCCATTGCGCCGTCCTGTGCTTCCTGCGACGAGCAAGGCAGCGTGTGCCTGCACTCGCACACCACTGTGGCAGCCGGCACACGCCCCGGCCGGTCGAATCCACCGTATTAACCAGACACAAAAGGCAACTAAGCCTGCTCGTTCAGGCCCCGCCAAGATCAAACTTGAAAAGTTCTAAAAATGCTCGGGGGCCACGTTGAATGATTACCGCACGAGTTAAGCGACAAGTGCATAGTGCGCGATCAAAGGGTGGCACTTTGCTACCCGCCAAATGCCCCACCCGCAGGCGTTTCAAGGCGTTACCCAGCCGCGACCGATACAGTGCGAAGTGGTAATATGCGCCCCCACAAACGCTTGCAACCTGAGTAAAGGTTGAACGATCACGTGTCAGAAAAGAAATCGAAAGTACTGCGCCAAAGCCTCTGAGCAGCATTGTGCAAGGCCTCCATCAGCAATACTTCAGTGGCTTCCCTACCTATGCTCCCACGCTTGAAGACTTCTTTGCGTTGCTGGTCCCGCGTTGCCCTGCTGCCTTGGGCCACGGCCGCGCTATGCGTGGCCTCGCTGGTCGCCAATCTGGTGCTCTACTTTACCCAGCAGGCAATCCCGGCCAGCCTGCTGGCTCTGCAACTGGCCGCTACGCTGGCCACTGTCGCCTATCTGGCCCTGGGCGCAAGGTCGATCAGCCTGCGCCCGGCGGAACTGGCCGAGCGTATGCTCAAGGTCCAGGAAGACGAGCGCCAGCACTTAAGCCGCGAACTGCATGACGACATCGGTCAGATGCTGACCGCTGCCAAGCTGCAACTGCAGTGGTTGCAACGGCGCATGCCAGACGAACTGCAGAGCCACTGCAACACCCTGCGCAGCACACTGGATGACACCTTGGGCAACGTGCGCGACGTGTCCGCCCTGCTCAACCCTCGGCAATTGGCCAGTCTTGGCCTTGAAGCCAGCCTGCGCGCGCACCTGGTGCGCACCCTGGCCAACAGCGACGTGCACTGGAGCCTGGCGTGCAACCAACGCCTGGGCGGCATCGACGAGGCAGTGGCCATGGCGGTGTTTCGCATTACCCAGGAAGCGGTGACCAACATGCTGCGCCACGCCCAGGCAGGCAACCTGATCATCCAGCTGCAGCGCACCCCAGAGGGGCTGGCGTTGTCGATTCAGGACGATGGCTGTGGGTTCGTCCCGACGCGGCACCCCGCCGCAGCTGGCCAGCGTGGCCTGGCCGGCATGCAGGAGCGGGTCACCGCATTGCAGGGTAGCCTCGACATCACCAGCCAGCGCGGCCTTGGCACGCGTATCGAGGCAGTGTTCCCTTGGCCTGCGCGTACTCAGCAACGTGCCGGGAGTACGAACGCCCATGATCTGTAGACTTTTGCTGGTAGACGACCACTCGCTGATCCGCGCCGGTGTGCGCGCACTGGTCTGCGACATTCCTGGGTATGACGTCATCGGGGAAGCAGACGACGGCAGCCAACTGCTCGACAACGTGCGCGCGCTGGCGCCCGACATCGTTTTGCTGGACATCTCCATGCGTTCGACCAGCGGCCTGGATGCACTTACCCAACTGCGGGCAAGCGGCAGTCCGTGCAAGGTACTGATCCTGTCGATGCACACTGACCCGGACCTGATCATGCGAGCTCTGGAAAGCGGCGCCCACGGCTACCTGCTCAAAGACACCAGTGCCACCGAGCTGGAACAAGCCCTTGGTGCGGTACGCAACGGCGAACGCTACCTAAGCCCGGCCATCGCCCATACGGTCATCAACCAGGCCCTACGGCACACCAAGAATGGCAAGCAAGCTGCTGGCGAGCGGCACAACCTCACTGCTCGCCAACTGGAAATCCTGCGCCTGATCGTACGCGGCAAGGCCACTCGGGAAATCGCCACTGGCCTGGGCCTGTCGATCAAGACCGTCGAAACCCACCGCTCGCAAATCATGAAGCGCCTGCAGATTCATGACGTGGCCGGGCTTGTGCTGTTCGCCGTACGCGAGAAAATCATCAGCCTGGATGACTAAGCAATGGCGACCCGGCCGGCAGGTGCAGGCGTAACGCGGCAGGCCTGGCCTGGAAGCGTAGGTTGTCGGCCTGCAAAGGCTCGCCGTCAAGGTTCATGTCCAGCCCTTGGGCACTCTTGATCTCGACCCAAGGTAACCTGGCCCGAACGAACAGGCCGTCACCCGCCAGCAGGTCCCGCAGCGCCCCAACCACCTCTTGTGGCGCTGGCAGGATGGCGATGTCGAGCAAGCCGTCGTTCACCACCGCGTCGGGGCATAGCACTTGACCGCCCCCAGCCTGGCGACCATTACCGATACCCAGTGCCAGCAAGCTCCCCTGCCAATGGAAGTCAGGCCCCTGCAGCTCAACAGAAGCGGCCTGCAATTCGCTGAAACGTGACAAGCCAGTGAACAGGTAGGCCGCAGCACCCAGCACTTTTTTCAGGTCTTCGGAGGTGTTGGCGGTGACCTGGCTACCAAACCCACCCGTGGCCATGTTGAGGAACAACTGGTCGCCGGCCTGGCCCAGGTCAATGGCCTGCGCGGGCGCATTCAGCAGCGCCAGTGCCGCAGCGGGCTCCAAGGGTATGCCGGCGGCTTTGGCGAAATCGTTGGCCGTGCCCAGCGGCAACAACGCCAGGCTGGCTTCGGCGCCCGCCAGCCCCATGGCCTCGGCCACATCCCGCAAAGTGCCATCCCCACCGCCAGCGACGATATGGCTGTAGCCAGCCGTCAGCGCCTCGCCGACCAGGCGCTGCGCGTCACCTGCCTCCCAGGTGACCCGCACATCCAGCACCCAGCCTGTATCACGCAGATCCAGCACGGCGCTGCGCAGCTCTTCATTCATCGCCTGCTTGCCGTGCAGAATCAGCATTGCCTTGCGCCCTTGCATCGCGCGTCTCCGAGAAATTGACCGACCCAGATCTCGACCACACACGGCCGCGGATCGTTGCATGCCCACAAAAAAATACCGAAGCGTGCGTGGTCTTTTTCCCACACCCGACAATGCGCGCTATGCTCAGAAAATGAACATTTGACAAGTTTTTGACCTAGGCAAACAACGCCCCCTGGCAAGTCAGTCTTTTGACGCTTGTGTGTGGGGCTCCGAACCCTAGCCATGGACGCGCCCCGGCAGTGGTACTCAGCACACTGGCGATGGGCGCGTCTTTACATCCGCGGCCTTTAGCGAGGATTCCGGGTCATGCGCATTCTCTGGACACTGCCCTATCTACCCTGGCCGACCACCAGTGGCAGCAAGACCCGGCAATACCACCTGATACGCGCACTGGCGCAGAAGGGCCATCGCATTACCCTGTTGGCGCAGTCAAAAATACCCCTGAGCGACGCAGCCCGCGAAGCCTTGGAGCCCCTGCTCGAACGCCTGATCGTAATACCCCGTCGGCCATTGCACAGCCCGTTGAACCTGCTGGCTTCGCCAATCATCGACTACCCCATGCGGGCCATCATCAACGGCCTTTCGCCTTGTCTGCGGCACCGTTTCGAGCAATTGCTGGACGAACCCTGGGACGTGATCCAGATCGAGCACAGCTACAGTTTTCAACCCTTCGAAAAAGCGCTGCAGGCCCGCGGGCTGCCCTACATGCTAAGCGAACACACGCTGGAGTCGGTGATGGGCGGGGCCTGCCACGACCGGCTGCCCTTGTGGCTGCGTCCTCTCAACGCCTTCGACCGCTGGCGCTACCGCCGCTGGGAACACAGGGTGCTCCGCCAGCCCACCGAACTGGTGGCAGTCAGCGCCCACGATGCCGAGCTGATCGCGCAGATCAGCGGACGGCCGGTAAACGTAGTGGTCAATGGGGTTGACTGTGATTTCTACCAGCAAGTGGAACCCGCGCTACACAGCCAGCGCCTGTTGTTCGTCGGCAACTTCGAATATGGCGCCAACCTGGAGGCCATCGAGTGGGCGCTGGAGGACATCATGCCGCAGGTGTGGATGAGCAACCCGGCAGTGCGCCTGGCAATAGCCGGGCACGCCCTGCCGGCTAGCTGGAAACTGCACTGGAACGACCCGCGCATCGAATGGTTCGGCTACCGCCCTGACCTGCGTGAGTTGCAAAAACGTTCGGCACTGTTCTTCGCGCCGCTGCGCTATGCCGGCGGCTCCAAGGTAAAAATCCTCGAGGCCATGGCAGCAGGCCTACCGGTAATCACAACCGGCAAAGGCGTATCGGGCCTGAGCGCAAACAATGGTGAGCACTACCTGGGCAGTGATGACGGCGACCAGCTGGCCCTGCTGATCACCCAACTGCTCAACCAGCCCTGGCGCATGAGCCAGTTGAGCGCTGCCGGGCGCCAGTTGGCCCGCCAGCGTCATGACTGGAGCGTAGCCGCACAGCAGCTGGAGAATGTGCACATGCGCCTGACCCAGGCAGCACCGTCAGAGGCCGCCCCACTGGGCAGTGCCTGGCTGGGCCGCTCAGCCAAGTAGCTCGCTGAAGGGAATGAACGGCACGCTGTCACCCTGTTTCAGTGTGCTGCCCTCACGCACTTCCACCAGCCCCTCGGCCCACGCCGCGCTACGCAGCACGCCGGAGCTCTGGTTCTTGTAGATACGCACCTGGCCGTGCTCGATGCGTGCACGCAGGTACTCGCGCCGGGTGCCAGGCTTGGGCCAGTCAAAGCCTGCCGGCATATCGAAGCGCAGCGGCGTGACATCCGGCACACCCTGGCGGCGCAACAGGTAAGGCCGGGTTAGCAGGCCAAAGGTGACCAAGGTCGAGGCCGGGTTACCCGGCAGGCCGATCACCGGTACGCCCTGGAAGTGGCCGAAGGTCAGTGGCTTGCCCGGCTTGATCGCCAGCTTCCACAAGGCCAGTTCGCCGGCTTCGCGCAGCGCCGCGCCCAGGTAGTCGGCCTCGCCCACCGAAACACCACCGGTAGACAAGATCAAATCAACGTCGCCCAGCGAAGCCAGGCATGCGCGGGTCAGCGCCAGGTCATCCGGCAGGATGCCTGCATCCACAACATCGCAGCCCAGCCGCTGCAGCCAGCTGACCAGCAGCCGACGATTGCTGTTGTAGATTTGCCCCGGCCCCAAGGGCAGACCAGGCTCGACCAGTTCGTCTCCCGTGGACAGCACCGCCACCCGCACCTTGCGCACCACGTCCAGGCGGCCGTGACCCAGCGTCGCCGCCAAGCCCAGTTCGATCGGCCCCAGCCGGGTACCGGCGCTCATCACCTGCTCGCCCTTGCGGGTTTCCTGGCCTTGGGGGCGAATGTTCTGATCAGCCTGCAAAGGTGCGAGAAAGCGCACCCGACCGCCGTCGACCACTTCGGTGTTTTCCTGCATTTCGACGCAGTCGGCACCTTCGGGCACAGGCGCCCCGGTGAAAATGCGCGCACAGGTGCCTGGCTGCAGCGGCTGCGGCGCATGGCCGGCGAAGATCCGCTGGCTGACCGGCAGAGGCTCGCCTTGCCAGTCGGCCTTGCGCAAGGCATAGCCGTCCATGGCACTGTTCGGCCAGGGCGGCAGGTCGAGCGAGGCCACCAGGTCGGTGGCCAGTACGCGGCCCTCGGCCTCGGCCAACGGCAGGTTCTCGATGTCACGGATTGGCGCCGTTTCGGCCAGCGCCAGCAGTTGCCCAAGGGCTTGCTCCACCGGCATCAGCGGCCGGGCCTGGCTGACCTCAGCCACGGCTGTCACAGGCCGCTGCCTGCTTCAGGTGCGCCACGAAGTTGCAGGGGCGATGGCGTGCATCGAGCTGCTCGGCCAGGATGCCATCCCAGCCCGTGCGCACCGCATTGGTAGAGCCCGGCAGGCAGCAGACCAACGTGCCGTTGGCCAGCCCGGCCAAGGCGCGCGATTGCACGGTGGAGGTGCCAATATCGGCCACGGAGATCTGCCGGAACAGCTCGCCAAAGCCATCGACCTGCTTGTCCAGCAGGCAGGCCACCGCCTCGGGCGTGCTGTCACGGCCGGTAAAGCCAGTACCGCCCGTAATCAGCACCACTTGCACGCTGTCATCGGCAATCCAGGTGGCGACCTGGGCGCGAATCTTGTACAGGTCGTCCTTGAGCAGCACACGCTCGGCCAGGTGGTGGCCCGCGGCGCTCAGGCGGTCGACGAACAGCTGGCCAGAGGTGTCGGTGTCGAAGGTACGGGTGTCGCTGACCGTCAGCACGGCGATGTTCAGCGCCACGAAGGGGGTATCTGCCTTGGCTTTCATGGGTGTCCGTCACAACAGGATGAGATGGCCGCAGTTATATCACAGCGTACCTTTTCCGGCGTTGCGCCCATCAGCCTTGCCCTGGATCAAGGGGACAGATTTGTCGCTATGCTGCACTTGCAGTGAACTTGCACTAAAGTCCTGCGTCATAAATGTCATCTAGCACCATCGCACTTGGAGAAACACGATGATCAAACGGACCCTACCCGCCTTCCTGCTCGCTCTGGGCCTGGGCGCCCTCGCTGGCTGCTCGACCCCTACCGTCATCACCCTGAACGATGGCCGGGAGATCCAGGCAACCGACAAACCGTCCTTTGACGAAGACTCCGGTTTCTACGAATTCGAGCAGCTCGACGGTAAGCGCACGCGCCTGAACAAGGACCAGATCCGCACCGTCAAAGAGCTGTGAAAAACACCTTTTTTTGCCAATGGCCCTTTAAACAACAAGGGCTTGCGGGCAAAAACCGGATGCAGTAGGATTTTGTTCATCGGAGTGTAGCGCAGCCAGGTAGCGCGTCTCGTTCGGGACGAGAAGGCCGCAGGTTCGAATCCTGTCTCTCCGACCAGATCCTTTCAAAAAGCCCGCCTTGCGCGGGCTTTTTGTTGCGCTGAAATTGTCAGGCGCTCAGGCGCGAGGTCACTTCACCCAGTTGCCCCGACAACCCATGCAGGCGTTGCCCCGCCTGCTCGGTGTACTGCACAGACGCCTGGTTGGCCGTGGCAATACGGGTGATTTCGATGAGGTTGCGCGAGATGTCTTCGGCCACGCTGGTCTGTTCTTCGGCCGCCGTGGCGATCTGCCGGTTCATGTCGCGGATCGCCTCTACCGCCAGGGTGATGCGCTGCAACATCTGCCCGGCCTGCTGCACCTGCTCGGCCCCCTCTTCGCTTCGCTGCTGGCCGCTTTCGATGGCCTTCACCGCTTCCACCGCGCCCGACTGCACCGCTTCGATGATCTGATGGATCTCGGCAATCGAGGCTGCCGTGCGCTGGGCCAGGCTGCGCACCTCATCGGCCACTACCGCAAAGCCCCGCCCGGCCTCACCAGCGCGGGCCGCTTCGATCGCCGCGTTGAGCGCCAGCAGGTTGGTCTGCTCGGCAATACCGCGGATCACTTCCAGTACTTTGCCGATACGGGTGCTGTCATGCTCCAGGTCGCGGATCACCGCTGCGGTACCGGCGATTTCGCGGTTGACCACGCCAATGATGTCGATAGTCTGCTGCATGACCTGCTCACCGGCCTGGGCACTGTGGTCGGCGTCATCCGCCGCACGGGCAGCTTCTGCAGCATGGCGGGCAACTTCCTGAGCGGTGGCAGACATCTCGTGCATGGCCGTGGCCACCTGGTCGGTACGCTGGAACTGGTCATGGGTGCCGCGGGCCATGTCGCCGGCAATGCTGCGCAACTGGCCGCTGGCACCTTCCAGCTCCTGGGCATTGTCCTTCAGCCGGCCGACGGTGTCGGCGAGGAAGTCGCGCAGGGTATTGGCGGCCCGCGCCAGGCGCCCCAGTTCATCCTCCCGGCGGCTGTCCACCCGGGCGGCAAAACGGCCCTGGCTCAGCTGCGCAACATACTCGATCAGCTGGCGGATCGGCTCGATCAGGCTGCGGTTCACCAGCCACAGGCTGAGCAGCCCCACCGTCACCGCCGAGGCCAGCATCACCAGCAGGCCCAGCCATACCGTGCGCTCGGCGCTGGCGCTGATACTGGCCGCGCGCTGGCGGGCATCGGCACGCAATTGCTCGACCAGTTCGCTCATCTGCTCACTGGCTGCGCGATCCACGCCCTTGACCGCCCGATCGCCGGCGACCGGGTCGCCACCCGCGGCGACGAAGGCCTGACGGCCCTGCGCATAGGCCTGGCCCAACTGTCGGTGGCTATCACGCAATTGCTGCAACGGCGCCTTGAGCCTGGCGTCGCTGCTGTCGATCAATTGCCCGAGCAGTTGCTGCACCTGTTGCTCGCGCGCCTGAAACTGCTGCCAGTACTTGTCCAGCTCAGCCGGCTGACGCCCGCGCAGCAGCACGTTCTTCCATTCCTGCACCTGGATCTTGAACTGCAGGTTGGCTTCGTCAATCAGTTGCGAGGCCCGAAGCGGCCCGTCGACCAACTCAGCATAACCGCGCACGCTGGACGACAAAAACTGGAAACACACCAGTGCGATCAGCAGCATCGCCACCAGGCTACCGCCAAGCAGCGAGAGAATTTGCACTCTGAGGGATTTACGCAACATCGTGGATCTCGAAACCGGAAGGAAAGGAATGGCGCGCATCCGCAACACCAGGTAAGGCATTCCATGTCCTTGTTGGCAGGCCAAAAAAAAGCTGCCATCAAGCAATGGCAGCCAGGTCGAGCACTTACGCAACAGTTGAGCCAGATACTCTCAGGCAATTGCTACAAAATTGTTACAAGCTTACGACGCGTTAGCCGCTTGTGAATTGCAAGGCCGCCAGCCGCGCATACAGTGGGCTTTCCTCGATCAACTGGCGGTGGGTGCCCACCGCCACCACCCGCCCCTTGTCGATGACCGCGATGCGCTCGGCGTGCTGCACCGTGGCCAGGCGATGGGCGATCACCAGCGTGGTACGCCCGGCCATCAGGCTGGGCAATGCCTGCTGGATCAGGTGCTCGCTCTGCGCATCGAGCGCGCTGGTGGCCTCATCCAGCAACAGGATCGGTGCATCGACCAGCAACGCACGGGCAATCGCCAGGCGCTGGCGCTGGCCGCCGGAAAGGCCGATGCCGCCCTCGCCCAAGGGCGTCTGGTAGCCTTGCGGCAGCTGCCGGATAAATTCGTCGGCATAGGCGCCATGCGCCGCTGCTTCGACCTCCGCCAGGGTCGCCTCGGGCCGGCCATAACGGATATTGGCCTCCACCGTGCCACGAAACAGTGAGGGGTTTTGCGCCACCAGGGCAAACTGCCGTCGCAATTGGTCGGGATCCAGCTCGGTAACCGGCAGCCCATCGAGCAGGATGCACCCTTGCTGGGGGTCGTAGAAGCGCAGCAACAAATCGAACAGGGTCGACTTGCCCGCCCCCGAAGGGCCAACCAAGGCCACGGTCTGCCCAGGCTCGATGACCAGGCTCAGGCCATCGACAGCCGCCACCGAGGGCCGTGACGGGTAGGCGAATACCAACTGCTGCAGCTCGATATGTCCGCTGGCCCGCTGCTGCGGTAGCGCCTGCGCCACGGTGGGTGGCAGGATCGCGCTGCGCGCCGCCAACAGTTCGGCGATACGCTCGGCCGCACCCGCCGCACGTTGCAGCTCGCCGATCACCTCACTCAGGGTGCCGAACGCGCTACCGACGATCAGGCTGTAGAACACAAAAGCCGCCAGCTCGCCTGCGGAAATACGCCCGGCAATTACATCCATGCCGCCGACCCACAGCATCACCCCCACCGCCCCCAACACCAGCACGATCACCAAGGTAATCAGCCAGGCACGCTGGGCAATCCGCTTGCGGGCGACGCCAAATGCGGCTTCGACCGTGTCGGCGAAACGCTCGCGGTCATGTGCCTGGTGGTTGTAGGCCTGTACTGTCTTGATCTGCCCCAAGGTCTCGGCCACGTAGCTGCCCACATCGGCCACCCGGTCCAGGCTCTGGCGCGACAGGCTGCGCACCCGCCGGCCGAACAACAGGATCGGTGCCAGCACCAGCGGCAGGGCCACCACCACGATGCTGGTGAGCTTGGGGTTGGTGATGAACAGCAGCACCACACCGCCAATGACCATTAGCGCGTTACGCAGGAACATCGACAACGAGGAGCCGATGACCGATTGCAGCAAGGTGGTGTCGGAGGTCAGTCGCGACTGGATCTCGGAGCTGCGGTTGTCTTCAAAAAAACCGGGGTGCAGGCCGATCAGGTGGTCGAACACGGCACGGCGGATATCGGCCACGCAGCGCTCGCCAATCCACGACACCAGGTAGAAACGACTGAAGGTGCCCACTGCCAGGGCCAGCACAAGCAGCAGGAACAGCCCGATGGTCTGGTTGAGTTGGTGCGCGGAGCGGGTCATGAAGCCCTGGTCTACCAGCAGGCGGATGCCCTGGCCCATGGACAGGGTGATGGCGGCAGTGACCACCAGGGCCAACAAGGCCAGTAGCACCTGGCGGCGGTACGGACGGACGAACTGCCAAGCCAGGCGCAAGGCACGGCGTTGGCGGGGAGAAACCGATTCTGGCATGGCAGCGACCACAATGGCGGGGAAACCGCAGACTATCATTCATCCGGGTCGATGGAGTGTACGCAGGTTGCTATAACGCATTGGTCTAAACAGATCATGGAGCTTTCACAGGGTTTCTGTTGGACTGTTGCTGCCGTGACACAGAAGCTGTCACAGGCCAGTCACGGCGCAGGGCTACCCTGACCTTGAACCTGAAGAGGAGACAGTGCATGAGCTTGCAGCATGGCAATGACAACCAGAAGCCCCAGACCATCCCGCAATCACAGGCGTGCGGTTCGATCATCGACGGCAAGGGGCGCGAAGTGCCTATCACCGAGCAGATGATCCAGCAGGCCTGCAAGGCTCTGGAAGAAAGCCGGGTCGAGCGCGTACGCAAAGGTTAATCGGCGGATTTTTTGCAACCCGGCGCATGCGCCGGGTTTTTATTGCCTGACAGCCGGTGTACGCCGCGCCTACAGGGGACTGCAAAAACCTGGGGAATTGCCAACTTGTCAGACCAACTCAGCCCCCAAGGCACTGACCAGCTGCGCCAACTGCGGCGACTCCCCACGCAAGCGCACCGCCAGCCCTTCGATCTCGCGCCGAGGCGGGTACTGTTTGCGCAACTGGTCGAACGCCGCACGCTGCTGCTGCGGGTCATCACTCAAGCTGCGACGGAAGTCGGCATCGTCGCGTCGTGGGTCGTACACGGCGCGGCACAGGGTCGCCAATGCCCAAGCCGGGTCAGTGCTGGCATCCAGCTCGATCTGCGCCAGCGGCGGTCGGGGCAGCAAGTCTGCCAGCTGCACCTGCTCATGCACCCCCAGGAAACGGCACAGCGCCTGGTAGATCTGCGCCGTGCCACGCTGGCGGCCGTCGAGGCTGTAGCCGGCAATGTGCGGCGAGGCCAAGGTGCACAGGTCGGCCAATTGCAGGTCGACCTGTGGCTCGCCCTCCCACACATCCAGCACCGCATGCACATCTTCACGGTCCAGCAGCAGCTCGCGCAAGGCGGCGTTGTCCACCACCGGGCCTCGGCTGGCATTGATCAGCCAGGCACCCGGGCGCAACTGCGCGAGCTGCGCCTGGCCCAACAGGTGCCAGGTCGGGTGCTCGCCACCGCGCTGCAACGGGGTATGCAGGCTGATCACATCGCACTGTTGCACAATGGTTTCCAGGCTAACGTAGTTGCCGCCCTCGGCGGCCTGGCGCAACGGGTCGCACACCAGCACCTTCCAGCCCAGGCCGTGCAGCACCCGCACCAGGCGGCCACCCACCTCACCCGCACCCACTACCCCGTACACGCGTTCGGGCAGTGCTGCTCCATCCAGCTCGGCCAGGGTCAGCAGGCTGCCTAGCACGTAATCGACCACACCGCGGGCATTGCAGCCCGGCGCACTGCTCCAGCGAATGCCGGCTTGGGCAAAGTAGTCGAGGTCCAGGTGATCGGTGCCGATGGTGCAGGTGCCGACAAACCGTACACGGCTGCCTTCGAGCAACTGGCGGTCGACCTTGGTTACCGAGCGCACCAGCAGGATATCGGCGTCCTTGACGCTGGCGGCATCGAGGCTTCGGCCGGGGTAACGGCGGATTTCACCGAAACCCTGGAAGAAGGCATCGAGCAGCGGGATGTTCTCGTCGGCAACTATCAGCATGGCGCTCTCCTGTCTGGGGAACGCAGTGTAGGCGCAACGTCGGGCGTGTTCCAGAGCGCTTCAGTCGGCTTTCTTGCGGATCCAGTACAAGAAAGTACCGGCGTCCTCTTGCTGTTGCAGCAGTTCGTGGCCGAGGAAGTTGCAGAACTTGGGAATGTCGCGGCGGGTCGACGGGTCGGTGGCGATGACCTTCAGCAGGCCGCCAGCGGCCAGGTCACGCACGTGCTGGTGCAGCATCATCACCGGTTCCGGGCAGTTCAGGCCGGTTGCATCGAGGATGGCGTCGGGGGTGAAATCGGTCATGGGGGGCTCCGAAAATGATCGCCATTGTCGCGCATAGCGCGACGCGGTCCAAGCACCGCTTGAGAAATGCCCAGCTGCGCCCCCCCCGGCCCAGCTCTTGATCTTGATCTTGATCTTGATCTTGATCTTGATCTTGCTTTTGATCTTCGCGACTTCAGGAGGCCGAACGCAGGCCTTGCGAAGGGAGGTGACGGGCATGGATGCCCGTCAAGCGCTGGGCCCCAGGATGGGGCCTGCAGCGCGGTCCTCCCGGGAGCGAGGCCGGAGTGAGGGGACCCCGGAGCGCAGCGCAGGGGCCGGATGATCGGAGCGCAGCGTTTTTTGGTTACTTTTTGTCGCGTCTGACAAAAAGTGACTCGCCGT
>NZ_JAJSRO010000028.1:0-75922 GCF_021283425.1 Pseudomonas sp. NMI542_15
TTCGATGGTCAAGTGGGTGTAGTGAGTAGTCATGCAGCACCTTACCTCGGGTGTTGCACTTGGTCACTGAGACCGCCATACGGTGCGGCGCTACTGGGTATCTCGGTTGACAGCGCCTGGTGTCATCAGGCCTTTGCCAAAGATCGGAATTTTCACTTCAGCCTGCTGGCCGATTTCGAGCCCAAAGGGGCTGTGGCACGACAGTATGGAGCGTACCAGTCCCAGCTCGGGGTTTGTAAGCGTGCGCTGTTCGTGATTGACAAGGACGGGGTGGTTGCTTGGAGCTACGTCTCCCCGATGGCAATCAACCCTGGTGCGGACGGTATTCTGGATGCGCTGGATGCTTTGGCGAATTCGCCACAAAGCACGCCAACCAAAAATTAACAGGTGATTAGATGGCCACTCTCAAAGTCCCGGTAAGTGCCAACGACCATCGCCAGGGAAGTGCGCATGCCAAGGTCACCTTGGTCGAATTTGGCGACTATGAATGTCCCTATTGCGGTGAAGCTTATTGGATGGTCAAGAATCTGCAACAGCATTTTCGCGATGACTTGCTGTTTGTGTTCCGTAACTTCCCTCTGACCACCGCTCACCCCCATGCATTGGGTGCAGCGGTCACCGCTGAGTATGCCGGGAGTCGAGGATTCTTCTGGGAGGCCCACGACGAATTGTACGAAAATCAGGATCGATTGGGCCTGCCGCTGTATCGCGCCATCGTTCTCAAACACGGCCTTTCCAGGGAGGAATTCGATCTTGCAATGCAAGAGGATACTTACATTCCCAAAATACAAGCCGATTTCAATGGCGGTGTACGCAGCGGCGTGAATGGCACCCCAGCGTTTTACATTGACGGGCTTCGCTATGACGGAGTTCCAGAGTTCATCGGGATGAGTCAGATGATTGAGCTTTTGTTAGTGCGTGGACGAAATCGCTAGAGAGCCAAATCGGCTTGGCATCACCCACATCGGAGCCGAGGAGAAACCAACGTTAGCTTCCTTTTACATTAAAGAGGTGGGCACGGAGCCGGCAACTAATGAAATCTTTGAAGTATTATGAAGAAAATCGACACGCCACATGGTTGGAGTTGTTTTTTGACCTGACTTTCGTTGTTACGATAGGCCAAGTTACGCACACTCTCGGACATGTTCATGATGGGCACTTTGAACATAAGCAATTATGGACATTCTTACTGCTTTTTGTGCCGCTGTGGTGGATCTGGTCCAGTCACACGATTTACTCCAACAGGTTCGATACAGACAGCAATCTTCACCGTTTGGCAACATTATTCATAATGCTCCTGCTCATTGTGCTATCGGCACGGATCGGGGAAGACTTGGAAGTGAACTACTCGCTCATTATTGCCTGCTATTTTGGTATACGTGCAATCATCAGTGTTATGTATATTTCATCCATTAGTAAACTCGATTCTCGCGGCGAACTTTCCTCAAGGCTTGGCTTCGCCCTATTAGTTAGCGCAGTTATTAGCCTTTCATCCGTTATTTTTGACCCGCCCTTGCGTTACCTTGTTGCTTATATTGGGATTGTTCTTGATATTCTGTTTCCTGTATTTTTCTGGACTAAACTAAAACCGTTGCCAGCACACACGGAGCACTTGGTTGAGCGCATAGGCCTACTCACCCTAATCTTATTGGGGGAGTCAATTATTAGCCTTTCCGGAGGCTTATCTAACATTCAATGGGGTTATTATAATGTGATGGCAGCCATCACCGGATTTATCATGATTTGCAGTATCTGGTGGATCTATTTTGATAGTTTTTACTTGCTGAACAAACATCAAAGCAGTATGAGTGGACACGCCTTAATCTACTCGCACCTTTTTCTTTTTATGGGGCTGGCACTTCTGGCAAATTTGATTAGGCATGCGATCCTGAACGACATTGCGATACGCGATTTCCAGATTATGTCGATCACCGGCATGGCCTTGTTTTTCCTAGGTAAGCAATATGGCTATTTCATAGCCGTGAGTAGAATAAGGAAATACATCCTACAAAACACGTTGATAGTGTTTTCTTTGGGCGGGTTAGTCGTGTTTTTACCCCGCGTCGAGTACATATTGGTCGGCCTGACAGCAACCATGATCTCTTATGTTTTTCTAAATTTCAGATATCGTTGAATCATCATTATCAGACCAGAGGGTGGGACCAAGTGAGCAAGTGGCTGACTTGCGGTTACATGCTGCCCACTACGTCGTTCTCACTGCTCGTGCGCTACTCGCCGCTACCCTTGGTCTATTTGGGTTTGTAATCCTGGTATCGTCGACCATAGTTAAGAGTCTCGGATGCCCCTCTTAGCTATCGCGATCTGATAGCGCCAGCCGCATCGTAACAACAGGAGCCACATCATGGTCAAAGTAGCGTTGTTCGTTCGCCTAGAAGCAAAACCCGGGAAAGAAAAGGATGTAGAGAGCTTTCTTTTGGGTGGCCTTCCGTTAGTGGAGGAGGAGCCAGCCACTACAGCCTGGTTTGGAATCCGCTTGGGGCCGTCCACCTTTGGCATCTTTGACGCATTCCCGGATGAAGCGGGCCGGCAGGCTCATCTTTCGGGCAAGGTCGCGGCGGCGCTTATGGCAAACGCTGCCGAGCTATTTGCCGAACCGCCATCAATCGAGAAGGTTGACGTCCTTGCGGCCAAGCTACCCGGCTAAGCAAACCCAATAGGAAGCTCCAGTCAGTACTGGGAGGCCCACGATGTATTTTGTGAAAATCAGGATAGCTTGGGCCTGCTGCTGTTCCGGGCGGTGATCAATCAAAACACTTGTATTGAAGATAAATGCCATGGCTAAAGTGCCGTGTCCAGGGTTCATGCCATGCTTGCGCGCTCGGTATAAGTGAAAGGATACGCGCGCAAATCGTGTCCAGGGACGGCGTGGAAGCCGCACAGAATCTGCAAGGCAACGTGCTCATCACGGGTTTAGGCTGGGTAGGGTAGATTGTTTGCCGGGCACCGGTCGCTCCGCTCATGGCGCGAAGATCTCCATCATTGATATAGAACCGGAGGTCATCCGCGCCGTGACACCTTATGGTTTCGTCAAGTGAGCATTCGTCGGCGTAGCAGTGACCGATGTTCAATGAGCTGCCTGACGCGGCTGCACTCCGAACTGCGCAACGATGTGCGTACCCAATTCCTCAATAACTTCCACCGCAGGGCGCTTGCCGTATTTGAGATTGAGAATGACGTGGTCCACGCCGATTTCCTCAAGCGACTCCAGCAAAAAACGTAGATGGTAACGTCCAAGTCTGAACCCCAAATGGATACGTGTGGGTGGCGTTGACGGATTCTCATCGAGATCGATGTACAGCGACTGAGTAAAGGGCTTATACACAGAACCACATTGTTTCGTGACCTCCAGTCGCCAATCTTCCACGACCAGCCGCTGCATGTTCGGAATGCGTGGATAGTTGATCCATCCGTTGCTCTCACGCGCGATCCAATCCAGTGACTGGCGACTGTTGCCGGTCACGAGCATTGGAATGAATTGGGTGGTCGGTTTCGGAATCAGGTCTGCGCCTTGCATTTCACCAGTGCTCCAGTGGATGGGCTCAAAACTGGTGCTGTGGGCGCGGCGAATCACTTCGTAGTGTTCTCGAAAGATCTCTCCACGCCTTTCTGGATCGACGCCAAACGCCGAAAACTCCACTGGCCGATCTCCCGAAGCAACCCCCAGAATCAAGCGACCAGTGCTCAACTGATCTACGCTGGCTGACGCCTTGGCCGTGTGCAGGGGATGGTGCAGCGGGATGGCGATGGAGGCGGTGCCAAGTGCAATCTCCGAGGTATGGGCGGCCATATAACCCAGGTAAACCCAGGGGTCGAAGACTTGGCCGACATCGCCGAAGCCAGGGTCGCGAAGCGGCACGTCGCGAAACCAGAGCGCGCAGAAGCCCAGCGCCTCGGCTTGTTTAGCCAGTGTGACCTGGTTGAGCATGCTCGGAGTGTCCCCGTCGAACGCCTCCATGGGAAAGAATAATCCAAGGCTCAAATGCCCCTGAGTGAAGGTTCGGCTGAACCCTCGATGCTTCTGGTAAGGAATCGTGCTCGGCCGATACATACGGATTGACCTCATGGCAGAACGTGAACAGCGCCCCCGTTTCCAGAGGTGCTGCGGCATCGGTCGCTTTTGAACGGCAGTGGGGGGGCTGGGTCTGGCTTTTACCCGTTGCGCCGTACTGCTGGTCGTGTGGACCGGACTCAGGGGGCAGTTGCTGGCGATAGGCGCGGGTTGGTCCGGGTGGGTGTTAAGCGGACGGTCAAAGGAAGTCAGATCTCTCGGCTCTATACCACCAGATGGGCAAGGCGTTCGAGGAATCATTCTATAAGCGTAGGCGGTTTCGCAGCTCTCCGCCATATTCTTACAATCGAGCCGCTGGTGGGCGAAAGTCGCGTATCGAAGGCAGTTATCGGTCGTTTCCTGCCATTCCAGAACGGCCGCTATTGGCCGGTAGCTGCCTTTCGCGGAGGGCAGCTATGGGTTGGAAGCAGACCCTCGCGGCTGACCGCTTTCGAGCCGAAGCGGACGTTAGGAACGAGAGCGATTTCTAGGGGCGACGATGCCTACCTAGCCGCCAAGTCTTCCTACCCGGTAGAGCTTCGACAGGCTATGGTGCTTGATCACTAGCCGGTAGGTCTCCGAGGCATACGTTTGTGAGATAGCGCGCGGTGATGCCTGAATCTATAATCGTCTGTAATTGATCTCAATGCCAAAAAGCTTCCTCTGACAATCTCGCTTCGCTGATGAATCGTGGGGTGTGTATCGCAGCGATCGCCGTTTGCGGCAAGCACTTTTGTACAGTTCTGCCGGTAGTGCCTCTACGGCCCGACGCGATCCGAACCCCTTACATTCTGTGACATCCGTACGTCCGTGGGGTCTAGTGGTAGAGGGGAGTGTGCAGCATCGCGTTAGGACTGTGGGGGCTATACCAGTGCCCCGTTGTGCTATGCGGTTGATCGTGATTTTAAGGCACCAAGGAGTGGATATGAGCATTGAGTTGAACGAAGAATAAATGCGACGTGCGTTGTTTGGGGGCGGCGTTTCGTCGGCTTCGGCCGTCACCCAGCCAGCCGGCACGAAGCAGAAAGCGTCGCAAATGAGTAAGCTGACCTCGAAAACCAGGGTGACGCTTAGTGTGAGCAATGTATTTGAGGGTGCCACCGAATCTGTCATTTTTGAAAGTGACAGTCTCAGTCGTCTAGCTGCTGAAATGGATGCCAAGAAGAAATTTTAGAAGAGGTATAAATATATTGATGTGGTTGCAGTTGAGCGGATCTAGTTTGACTCAATGCGTAAGCTAATTGTTTTTTTGTTTTTTGTGTTTGGAGCTTGTCAGTGACTGTTGCGCGTCGTTTAAATGAGAATGGAATAGTGATTTGGGGGCCGTTGCTTCTGATTGCTTTAGTGGCTCTATTGACTTATGAGTTTTATCCTCGACCAAGCGTAACGCCCGCATGGGTATGCTCCAAGGGAAAATGTGATGACAAAATCTTGCTTGTCCATGGTGAGATCGCTGGTATAGCCTCCATTTGGGTCCGATTCCGCCTAGGGCGGGAGTTGGACAAAGATCCAAGCATTCGAACGGTTTGCATTGCTTCCTCAGGAGGAAGTAGCTCCGAAGCAATGATCATTGCTGACAACATTTCCAAGCGTGGGCTGAATACATGCCTGGCCTCCAGATACAGGTTAGATGCTCAAGGACATAAGTTCGCTGCGGGTGAGTGCGAGTCTGCCTGCACTTGGATGGTTCTGGCCGGACGAGAGCGCATTCTCTACGACGGCGACCTTGTGATGGGTTTCCACGGGGCTCGAAAAAAGACCGGTGGTCGGGCTGATGACGAGGTCGAAATGTTCAATGAGAGGGTCGCCTCCTATACGCGTCATCGACCCCATCCCGATGACGAAGCCTGGCAGCTTGCTGGCCTGACCTGGTGGGCTTTCCATCAGGGATTCACGGAGGTAACTACCAAGTGCACTGCTAGCGAAGTCAACAGCAAATACCCATATTTCACTGACGTTCGTTCTGTGACGCATCTGCCTGCTGTCTCGTGTGGATTGCAGGGGCCGGACGAGGTGAAAAGGTTTTTTGATGAAGAGGTTAGAACTGCGGCAGTAGACCTTCACTAGCTAGATCGCGTGAAAGCTTTCGCATAACAGTAAAGGTTTGCTTACCTCTGCCGAACAGTGAAGGAGGAGGCTGAAGATCGGCCTCTGCTCCACTTGGAAGGCTCATGCATGAAGAAACTGTACGATCTGGTTCTCCTGGCTGCCCGCATCGCTGATGGTCTGGTGTCGCTAACGCGTAATTACTCCCTAGACAACCCGTGGGTCATTCAAGCATTTCAGAGATTGTTGGTGGTCTCTGGTATATTAATCGCTGCCCTATCTGCCTCGCTGTGGCACATGTCGGCGACCTTGCAGGAGGATGTCGTTCAGCTTCAGAATCTGGACCAGGCGCAGGTTCTCTCCACTACGATTGCAGCTGCTACGTTGAACACGCAGGCTGCACTTTGTGGGGTCGTCGTAGCTGTGTTGAATGGTTTGTACTTCTGGCTGGAGTCGCTGAAAGTAAAAGATTGAATACCAGCCGCTTGTAGAGCGGTCGTGCGTAGGCCCCCCTAGCGATGCTGGCTAGACTGCCTCGAAAGGCCTGTGAGGGCGTGCGCCCTTGTTGAGGGTGGGGGGGCTGCGAATGTTGTGATGACGGCGGAAGAATTAAGTTACTAGGTATTGGGTCTGCGAGGCGCCTAACATTGAGACGCTGACGTGACCGTTGGAGCGTAATGCCTTAGGTGCGACATCGCCTGGGTGACTTTCGATGCCATTTTTTCAGTGCTGATCGCCCCGTCAATTTGCAGGACTGGAGATGACTGCTCTGATAACCACCGCTCGTGCCAGACTCGGTTGCGTCCAGAGAAGTCTGGATTGTCATACTGCGAAGCCCATTCTTTGAATCCCGCATGTATTTCATGCATGTCTCCACCGGGTGCGATGCGATCTCCAAAGCGAGCCTTTTCACGAGCTGCCAGACGTTCAAGGCGGATCGGAGTCGGCGTCACCACGAACACGATTGGGTCGACGTGCGCCAGTAGAGCATTACCCCAGACCATGCAGGAACCGGTCAGTATCCAATCATCCTGACCGAGTGCTTGCTGGAGCAATGGCACCCGCTCGCTGACAGGCCGCTTGGTTGTGAACGGAGGGTTTGTGGGCATCCAGAAATAGTCATCTACATCCGCATGACAGAGCCCGAGACGCGAGGCAAGACTTTGCCCCAGAGTGATCACACCCGCACATGATGCGCCTGTAATGTAGATCTGCATTTGTTCCTCCATGATGCCAGCTGATCTCAGAGGCAGGAAAATACCTCTTTTCTCGTTGATCTCACATTCGGGCGCGATTGCAATGGCCAAATTTAGACTTTTGGCATCGGCGGCTTTGGATCGATAGCTTAAGCTCATTGAATCACTTGCAGCCATGGCCACCGCGCCTGGTAGCTAGCCGCCTTCTCTCTGAACAAGTCTGGCCGTGGATTCAGTTCGTTCATCCTGAGCGTATTGTTCTCAAGCTCGTTAAGACCATGAGTGCTGTAAAGCTTACCTGTGCAGGCGTCTATGCCTAGACAAGTCGACCGAATCAGATATCGGTCGATACCATCGGTGACCTTCAACGGTGAATAGGCGCCGCCGAATTTCTTTTCGTACCACAGATGACACGGGCCTGATTGCGTATCTCGACATTGACGCCTAGATGGGAGGACGCCTGCTGAACCCGGGCTATGACTCTGTCTTCCGCCTCCCATGACAAGTCTGCGTCGAAGTAGGCGATGTCATAGTCCTTGATGCCCCACTCAGCGGGCTCTCCCGAGCGGTGATTCCAAAACGTCTGGAACAAAGCCCCTGCGACCAGCATGGAATGAGGGATACCGAGTGTTGGCAGGATCTCCAGTAACGCCCGGTTTATTGGGTTCTGATGGATGATCTCTAGTAACTGCTCATCGGTAAGTAAGTGCATGAGTGCCGTCCTTGGTAGCGTCGCAGATGGCTGAGCTTAGCTTGCGACATGGAGACCCGTGAAGATCCAGAAAAGCTCGATAGCACTGTCCAACAAGTGCAGCATCAGGTCTGATACGGTTTGAAGGAACGGCTGCTCACGAGACGAACATGCAGGGTGGCCGAAGTCGAGCTGTTGCTGGAATTCTTGTCTCACCACGAGGAGGAGCGAAGGGGGCCCGTAATGGATCGTTCTTACACTACTTATTACTTGGAGATGACTTCGGCTTCAGAACTGAAGGCGAAGCCCCAGCGACATGATCTACAGATTATCGAGTGTGATGTGCCTCAGGCGGAATTCAATAAATTTCTCTACCAGCTAGTAGGCGCGCCTTGGGAATGGGGCGATCTTGATACCTGGGGTGATTCCGATTGGCAGGCGCTCGTTGAGCAGGACTGCCATCGGACGTGGGTTGCCTATCACCGAGGTGCAATAGCCGGCTATTACGAGCTTTATCGTCCCGATGGCCGTAACAGTGAGATCCGATATTTTGGGCTAGCTCCACAGTTCCTAGGGTGCGGGTTCGGCGGAGCGCTGTTAAGCCACGCCATTCTATCTGCGTGGGAATGGCATGGTACAGAACGGGTATGGGTACACACATGCATATTTGACCATCCTGCTGCGCTTCAAAACTATCAAGCACGGGGATTGCGCATCTACAAGCAGGTTGAGGAAGTAAGCTGATGAGCACCGGGCGAATACTATGACCGGGCTGGCAGCTGTGGGTTGATGGTGCAAGTTATGAACGACAGCTACGGGTCGATAGCTGCCGTCCGCGTGTGGCAGCTTACGACCCCGGCTGTGTGAAAACGCCTGCAATTGTCCAACCTTTTGATCGTCGAGATCGTGGCGGGGACGATCATGAAGCGATTCACTGAAGGTGAGTCTCGGACACAAGTTACGTTGCTGCCGGAGTGCCTGGACGACTACATCACCAAAAAACACCCAGTTCGGGTAGTCGACGTTTTTGTCGATGAACTCGACCTTGGAGCACTCGGGTTCGAGGGTGTCGATCCTGCGGCAACCGGTCGTCCGGCCTACCATCCAGCAGTCCTGCTGAAAATCTGCATCTATGGCTACCTCAACCGGATTCAGTCCAGCCGCCGGCTTGAGCGCGAAGCAGAGCGCAATGTCGAGCTGATGTGGTTAACGGGCCGGTTGGTTCCTGAATCCAAAACGATTACCGGCTTTCGCCGAGACAACGGCAAAGCCATTCGCAGCGTCTGCCGGCAATTCGTAGTGCTTTGCCGCAACCTCAATCTGTTATCCCAGTCGATCATTGCCATCGACGGCAGCAAATTCAAAGCCGTAAATAACCGCGACCGCAACTTTACCCAGGGCAAGATCAAGGCGCGCATGCAGCAGATCGAGCAGAGCATTGACCGCGCTCTTGCGGCGATGGGTTCGGCGGATCGGGCAGCGCTCGAGGTCGCCGGGGCAAAGGCTGAACGGCTGAGCGAAAAAATAGAAAAACTGAAACAGCAGATGACGAAGCTCAAGGACATTGAAGCCGAGGCTATTACAGTCGAAGCCGTGCAGATCCGATTGGAGCACAACCCAGGAAAGATGAAGGTTCGCCGGCAGACGGTGGAGCATCCCTTCGGAACGCTCAAATCACCTGACTTGACCAACGCCTTCCCCATAACTGGAACTGCCCGTCAGCCACCTGTATTGATCGAAACCACATGCCCGATTGACGGCCGCATACCCTGCACGGGTTCGTTGTCAAACGCTGGAGCATACGCTTTAATGCCAATTTACCATTCAAACAATCGGCGACTTGATGCCTTATCCGTCTGACCTTTCACATGACATCAGTACGATTGCCAAGGTCGAGGCCGTCCCGCTTATTCTCAATATGGTGAAGCATGTCACCGGCATGCGCTTTGCGGCAATTGCGCGTGTCACCGAGACGAGATGGGTGGCTTGCGCCGTCGATGATTCTATTGATTTTGGGCTCATGCCGGGCGGCGAGTTGGTGCTGGAAACGACGATTTGCCACGAAATTCGTCAGCACCACAAACCCGTTATATTCAAGCATGCCAGTGAGCACCCGGTGTATTCAACCCACCACACCCCTAGGACATACGGCTTAGAAAGCTATGTCTCCATACCTATCATCAGGACAAACGGGGATTTTTTCGGAACGCTCTGTGCTATTGATGAGGTTCCAGCATGTTTTGATGAAGATGCGGTGTGCAAAACACTAACGCTTTTCGCCCAGTTGATAGCTGTTCAACTCGACGTTTTGGCGGACCTTGAGGCCAAAACGATTGAACTGGCCAATGCAGCCGAGACCGGCATTGTCCGTGAGCAGTTCATTGCCGTACTGGGGCATGACCTCCGTTCGCCACTGAGCGCTATCAGAATGAGCGCTGATCTACTGGAGGCCAAGCTTCCCGCCGGTCGCGAGCAGCAGCTTGCCATTGCAATACGACAAAGCTCGCAGCGGATGAATCACTTGATTGAGGATGTCCTGGATTTTTCTCGAGCAAAGTTGGGGGGAGGCATTCCGGTCAAACGGACTTTAGTGGATAACCTGGGTGACGTTTTTACTGCCGTCATCAATGAAATCATGACGAGTCATCCCAACGTCACAATCCGTCAAGAGGTGGTCATTTCACCTGGGGTGTTCTGTGATGCTGGGAGAATGGGGCAATTGCTTTCAAACCTGTTGGGCAATGCCGTTGCTCATGGGGCGCGTGATCGTCCGATAGACGTGAGCGCAAGCATGCAAGAAAATCATATAGTGCTGTCAGTGATGAACCATGGCCCAGAAATCCCCGACGTTTTGTTACCGCTACTGTTCCAGCCGTTCAAAAGGGCGGCAGGGGGGCGCGGGGAGGGGCTGGGGCTCGGTTTGTATATCGCATCTCAGATCGTAGCGGGTCACAACGGGACGCTATCGGTAACCTCTACGCCTGAGGACGGCACGCGCTTCATAGCGAGGTTCCCTGGCACCTTGGAGTGGACGGAAGAGGGCTATGTAAGTCTCGGTTGATAGGTTGCTTCGCCGAACGCCTGGTTGTATGCGCGACAGCGCAGCCATGAGGTAGAGGGCTGCTGTGGCCTGCCGAAGAACATTCGAGCGCGGCCAGCAGGCAAGCATGCAAAGCGGCCTTGCGCTGCGCTCGATGAACCGCCACCCCATGCCTAGTTCGCGGGCAAGAGGATCACAAAGTTCTTTTTCATGTCTTCCAGTACGGTCCATTTGCCCTTGGCACCCGGTTCGATAATGAACGTGTCGCCAGCGGCCAGTGTGATGGGGGCGCAACCCTCAAGTTCGATGACGCAGCATCCACTCAGGACATGGCAGAACTCCCAAACTTTGTAGTCGATGCGCCACGCGCCGGTGCTGGCTTCCCATTCTCCGGAAATGCGACCTTGTTGTTCATCGTGGTAATACTTGGACGTCAGCGTATGAGGCGTGCCTTCCACGACCGCTTCGAAAAAGGGAAGGTCGCGCACCGGTTGGATATCCAGTTCGCGGAATACGGTCAGCTTCTTGTTCATGGTTTTTTCTCGAGCACGTTGTGGGTAGGGCGATACATCAAATAGGCTTCACCGGTTACGTTCAGCATCGGGTGCGGAACGATCTGGCAGGTTTTAACAATTTGAAAACCGTGACGTTCGTAGAAGCGGCGTGCACCGTGGTTTTCGGCATAATCAATCAGGCATAGCCCATCAAGGCCAGCGTCCTCAGCGCGTTGCTGAGCGTGGCGAAGAAACTGGACGCCCAGCCCTTGGCTGCGCCAGGCTTCATCCAGGGCCAAGCTGGATATGTATAAGGTGTCGGGTATCTCCATGTCGGAATACGGCGCGAGGACCGGGTCGGTCTCGACAGGCCTGTCAGGGGTCTCGCGCAAGGCATAGCTATGCATCATGCCGATGACGCGCCCTTCGAAAATGGCCATCAGGCAGTTCTTGTAGGAAAAGTCGCCCTGTTCCCTGGCATAGCGAGACGTGCCGACACTCAGCAATGCTTCTCCAGGTGTTGCAAGCTTGCTCCATATGTAATCGGCCATGCCCTCCGATGTCAGTTGAAAGAAGCGCGCAATATCTTGCGCATCCGAGGCATGAGCGGGTCTGAAGTCGATAAGCATGTGCGGTGCTCCCATGGGATCGGGTACTTGATTTTCAAGGATTACCCCTTTGGCCAGGTGGCAGGTTAGGTGGATTCAACGGTACCCATCATGCTCTGGGCGAACACCGTCAGCACGGCATGCGACGCTGCTTCAGCTCGGTAAAGTGAAACCCTGCGCACTGGCGCTGGGATTGGGAGATCTGCGCGGGTGAGCCGTTCACGCGGCTCGATGAGGCGTTGCAAGCCTGCGCCAATCGGCTGGGCGACGCTTGCTGGTTACTGTCAGCCGTGCCGCCAGGTCGCTGGCCGGCCTGGCTGATGAGCCCGTCATCCAGGCCCTGCGCCGACAGGCGATCAAGGCCCGTGAACGGCCGACCCGCAACACAGGATACCCATGAGAAGGGGCGGCATGCCGCTGGCCTTGGTTTCAGGACTATTCAGCGGAGCTGAGGGCTGGTCCATCGTGACCGGCGAAATGCGCCGATTCAAAAATGCGCCGGTCAGTGCTGCGCGCTCTCTACCGCAATGCTTTCGCCGCAAACTTCCAGGTGCTTGATGCTGCGATTGGCGATGGCGTAGTGGATCAACGCGCCCAGGCCTGCACCGAAGAACCAGGAGAACTGCGACAGCGTCTCGAACGCCGGCACAAGCGCCAGCACGATGGCGATCAGCGAAGCCGGGATAAAGGCGGCCACGGCGCGCAGGTTGACCCCGCCGCTGTAGTGATAGGCGGCTTCTGTGCTTTCGCTATACAACTGCGGCAGGTTCACCCGGCTGCGACGTACCAGGTAATAGTCGGTGACGATGATGCCGTACAGTGGGCCGAGCAGGGCGCCCAGGCCGCCGAGGAAATACACGATCACGGATGGGCTGTTGTACAGGTGCCAGGGCAGGATCACTACCGCGATTGCGGCACTGAGCAAGCCAGCGCGGCGGAAGTTCAGCAGGTTCGGCGCCAGGTTGGCGAGCACGTAGGCCGGCGCGACGAAGTTGGCCATGATGTTCACTGCCACGGTGACGATCAGGAAGGCCAGGCAGGCCAGCACCAGGCCGGCAGTGTTCGGGATGGCGGCGACAATGTCGGTCGGGCCCTGCACCAGCTTGCCGTCAATGCTGAACTGCGCACCGGCCAGCACCACGGCGATCAGCGCGAAGCCGAGCATGTTCACCGGCAGGCCCCAGAAGTTGCCCACGCTGATGGTGCGCCGATCCGGGCAGTTACGGGTAAAGTCGCAGAAGTTGAGAATCATGGTGCCATACAGCGAAACCCACAACGCAGCGGCGCCGAGCACCTTCAGCCACTGGCTGGAGCCGGTTGGCGCGTTGCCGCTGGACCAGGCTATCGACAAGCCACTGCGCCAGTACATCCACCCCGCCAGGCAGGCGAACGCGACCAGAATGATCGGCCCGGTGATCGACTCGAAGCGGCGCACCATCTCCATGCCGTAGGCGAAGATCGCCACCTGCACACACCAGATACCAAGGAAGGTGAGCCAGCCCAGGGTCGACAGGCCGAGGATCGAATTCTGGTCGTAGGCCTTGAGGTCCGGAGCGATGGCGGTCAGCAGCACGCGCAGCACGACCGAGGCGAGGTAGGTCTGGATGCCGAACCAGGCGATGGCGATCACCGCACGGATCAGTGCCGGAATCTGCGCCCCATGAATGCCGAAGCTGATCCGGCACAACACGGGGTAGGGCAGGCCGGTCTTCTGGCCCATGTAGCCGGACAGGTTCATCAGGCCGTAGATCACCATCGCGCCGAGCGCGAAGGCGGCGAGGATCTGAGCGCCGCTCATGCCCAAGGCAAAGAGGCCGATGGCGAAGGAATAGTTGGCGATGTTATGCACATCGTTGGTCCACAGCGCAAACAGGCTGTAGCGCCCCCAAGTGCGATTTGCCGCGCGTGTCGGGGCAAGGTCGGCACTGTACAGGCGCGGGCTCAACGCCAGCTGACTGGGCCCAGCCGTATCGGCCGGGAGAGCATCGAGCTGGTCAACATCGGAACGTGAAATCGACGCCATCGGAACTCCATGATGGTTGTGTACTTTTATTTTTGGTCTTGTATACAAACAAGATTCGTACCAACCCATGCGTTCGGTGGCTCCCACTGCTTTATAGCCTTCATCCGGCATAGTCAGCAGGTGATCCAAGGCTGTAATTGGGAATTTTGTGCACATTTTTTGGGTAAGGTTGTTACCACTCGCACCACGGCTGGCCGTGCGCCGGGCCGGCAGCTTTTACCCGGTGTATTGAGCGGGTGGCTTTGCGGATGATGTTCCGACTAAGCTGGGGGCAGGGATATATGGGGGCTATTGGATGTTGCGTGTACCGCTTGGGCTGAGTCTGTTGCTCGCCGCCGCCATGGTCGAAGCGGCTCCCTTTCAGGTGCCCACGCCGGCCGCACTCAGGAGCCAGCTTGAAAGCCTCAAGCCTGGCCAGTTTCTCTGGTACCCGCAGGTCTCGCCGGTGGGGCCGGTGACCGTTGTGGTCAGCCTTACCGAGCAACGTGCCTACGTCTATCGCAATGGCATCGCCATTGGCGTCAGCACCGTCAGCAGCGGCAAGGCCGGCCGGGAAACCCCCACCGGGGTATTCAGCATTTTGCAGAAGAAGGTCGAGCACAAGTCCAGCCTCTACAACAGCGCACCGATGCCCTATATGGAGCGCCTGACGTGGGATGGCATCGCCCTGCACGCTGGCCATCTACCGGGGTACCCTGCCTCGCATGGGTGTGTTCGACTGCCGATGGATTTTGCAAAGAAGCTGTATGAAGTCACCGGTTTCAGCTCAACCACAGTCATCGTTTCCGATACCAACAGTGCCCCGGTGGAGGTTTACCACCCCGGCGTGCTGGCGCCGACGGTCAGTGATGGCAAGGCCCAGGGCCCGCTGGTGCTGAGCAACCAGCAATTCTGGGACGACCCAGACCCGACGGCAGGGCCACTGTCGATCCTGATCAGCCGCGCCGATATGCGCGCCTACGTGTATCGCGGTGGGCAACTGATCGGTTCGGCACCTGCGCTTTCGCTTGAAAGCCGTCAGCATCGTAGCGGCATGGCGGTGTATTCCCTGCTGCAAAAGCCATCCACCCTTGCCCTCGATGACGGGCTGCCCCTGCGTTGGTCAGTGGTGGGCCTGAGCAACCCGGAGTACGGGAATACGCCCTATGAACAACTGGGGCAATTGAACATCAACCCGGCGTTCCGCCGCCATTTACGTGCGGCGATGGACGTTGGCACGATGCTGGTGATTACGGACTGGGCATCGACCCGGGATACCCGCAGCGACGGAAAATTCACGGTGATCAGCACCGAAGGCAGTGAAGCATCCAAACCATTGGTCAAGAAGTGATCGGCATTGCTGAGATAATCAAGCAAAGTAGCCAATTTTGGCTGCAATCAAGGCAAGAAAAGCCAGTTTTTCACAGGGTATTCCATGTCGATTTTCCAATTATTGCGGGGAGCCTTACGGCTTTCGGTGGCCGGTATTGGCCTGTGTTTTCTCAGCACCGGGCATGCCGCCGATGCGCAACCCCTGCCGAGTGCGGCCGAGCTGCAGCAGTTGGCGCCAAACGCCAGTCTCTCGACCTTGGCACTGGCACTTAGCGCCTATACCTGCGCGAGTCATAGCAACGCGGACAAGCTGCTGACGGTGATCGATTATTCCAAAGCCTCGCGTGACAAACGCCTGTGGGTGTTCGACCTGCGCGCCAGGAAACTATTGTTTGAGGAGTGGGTGGCCCATGGCAAGAACAGCGGCGCGGATGTGCCGACCACGTTCTCCAATGCGCCTAACAGCTTCCAGTCCTCCATCGGCCTGTATGAGACCGGGCAGACCTACAGTGGCAAGCACGGCCGCTCGCTGCGCCTGCAGGGGCTGGAACCGGGGTTCAACGACAACAGCATGTCGCGGGCGATCGTTATGCATGCTGCTGCGTATGCCGACCCCAAGGTAGTACCGGGTCTCGGGCGCCTGGGGCGCAGCCAGGGCTGCCCGGCCGTTCGTCCAGCAATTGCCGGCAAGCTGATCGAGACGCTGCAACGCGGCAGTTACGTATTTGCCTATTATCCTCAGCAAGACTGGCTGAAGAAATCGCGCTTTCTTAACGCCCAGAGCTGTGCGCTGCCCAATCAATCGGTCGCCAGCAAGTAAGCCTTCGCTCCCTTGGGGCAGGTCAGGCCCCGCAAAATGATAGTATGCGTGACGCAGCGGCACTGTGCTGAAGCAGCAGTTGGCTAGCCGGAAGGTTGTCATCGTGCTGGCGCAAGTCATTGGCAGTGGAGGGGATTGATGGAGGTTTGTTACGACGCTGAACGGATGACACTGAGTCGTGCTAACTTATCGACAACGTTAGGCAGTAACGAAAGCGATCTGTTGCTTGCCCTGATAGCAGGCATTACTGATAAAGAGGCGATAATCTCTCAAGTATGGGGTGCTCGGGGCTTGGTTGTCTCTGACAGTAGTTATTATAAAACAGTGCATGCGCTTCGTTCGAAGCTGGTTGATGTTGGTGTGCCTCGAGACAGTTTGAAAACATTGCCTAAGCGAGGTTTGATACTGCTGTGTGAAATCACCATGGTTTCCGCGGACGTTGCAGTTGAACGTGACATGCCATTGCACCTCGAGCAAGACAGGCCTCGGGCATCATCGGGCGCCAATGAGCAACCCGTCGGCAATGACAGCAAACAGAGCGGCTCGAGTGAGACTGTAGCTGGCAAGGCGGAGCTCGCTGAAGAAAGGCAAAACGCTGTCATGGCCCCCCTTCCATTGCGTGACGGATGGATAAGAAGAAATAGCCACTTGTTTCTACCGGCTCTCGCTTTTCTAGGCGCGTCGCTCCCCGTTATTTATGCCTACCTGATGTTTCACAAGCCGCCGGACCTGGAAGCGTGGAAACGTGTCTGGGAGAGTGATGGGGCAACGCTGTACGTCGAACAGAGTGAAAATATGTCTAAGGATGATGTATTGGCGGCGATGGCCGGGTTCGAGCCGGCGTTGGTCTTGAAAGACAGCAACTATTATGTGCGCAAGCCTCTCAGTCAGTTGCTGGTAAGTTGTGTAAAGCCAGAAAGCCACGGGGAGGCATTGTGCGTAAATTATCTTCGCGTTGGAAAAAAGTGATTGGGTTTACGTCACTTCTCTCGGTTTTTATTTTTGCGGGCTTGATAAGCAATTACCTGATATCGGTCTACCGAGATAGTCCTCGGGCCCCGTGCAGCGCCTCCATTGACTTTGTTCATGTGGAGGAGGGAGAGGGGCTTTGGCGCGGCGTCGGAGATATGACGATCGACCCCAATGAGGGTGCGATCTATGCCTATTATCATGTGATAAGCCCGCGCGGTGTAAAATATGTGTATGACAGACGCTTCGAGTTGTCGCTGACGCACCTGGACACCTCGCGATATCTCTTCAAGACACGTTCTATTTCAACATTCGATGGCGATACGGCGGGAAGTCATATTCCATTCATGGCCCGTGGTTTTCAGGGCGGCATCATGACCTTCAATGCTTTCTCGGATTTTGAGTACTATTTCAATGTGAATAACCTGGTGGTAGGGGTGTGCCACGTGCCGCGTTAGTGAATATTGCGCTGTTTGAGTAGGCGCTCGTCCGCTGCCCGGGGGATGCGGTTATCAGGGCAGGGTAGGCGGTGTACACGCGTTTGGTAAGAAAAAGTAAGGGTCAGGCGCCTGTTGAGGTGGTTAAGTAAGGCCAAGTAAGGTCGACGTAAAGCCGGTCGCGTCATCGCGAGGTACTGTGCTGCCCAGGTTGAGCATGGTGCTCGATGGTTTTACAAGGCTTTCAGGTATGCAGGGTCGACGTGTTGTGGGTAAGCAGTTAGCAGGGTATCCGTACAGGAAGCACGCGCTCGGTATTCGTAGCGTGGGGGCAGCGCCTTTTTTACTGGTTGTATTCGCTGTGTTTGCAGTGTGTGACCTGTCTTTGGCAGGAGATGTTAAGCGCTGTGAACAGCGCAGAGACGAGATTGCTCACGAAAGGGATCAGGCAATACGGTATGGGAATATATACCAGCAGAGAGGATTGGAAGCTGCGTTGTCTCGGGTTCAGCGGTATTGCCGTGATGATGAACCGAGCGAACCAGGCGAACAAGTGTCTCGCGCACTGAAAGACGTTCACCGGAGGGAGGACCAGCTGGAAGCTGCGATAGCGTCCGGGTCTTCCAGAATGGTTGAAAGATACAAGGGGAAACTGGAGCAAGCGCAGGAGCGGCTGCGCAGGGTTTCAGGGGAAGAAAGGTAGTTACATTGTTATATTGATCGGTGGTCAACGGGGCGTTTAATGAAGTCATTGATGTGTATGTGTCCGCTTTTATTTTCCTTTCTGGTTTCCGGTTGTACCGCGAGTGATTGGGTTGAAGTGGCGGGCGGTGTCATGCAGGGGCGTGACGATTATAATAAAGCCCAGCGCACTGCGCGCTTGAAGCGCGCGAATAAGGCGGCGATGCGGATGAAGCGGAGCCATTTTGTTGAGTGATGCCAGTAAAGGGCTCGCTGACGGGTCTGCTGAAGTGATGGTATAACGGCTTTAACGCTGCTTCGGGTGTTCTTTATTCAGGTTTATTAATGCGCTTTATATTTTCCTTGTCCACTTATTGTTTTTTGGTTTTTTCCAGCCCTGCGATGGCGATGAATGATTTCTGGGCCGAAACCCTCATCTCCAGCACGAGCACTGCAACCACCTACTTGACCTCGCGGGATAAAAAGCTGATAGCCGCAACGCGAGATGATGCCAGCAGCTATGTTGCGAGCGATGGCAACATCAAGGGGGTCTACCTTGAAGCTGCGATGGATAAATTTCGGCACTCCCATCCAGACATAGCTATCAGTGACATGGCCTTGGCTCAATTCATATTGGCTTACGAGAACTATTAACCTTGAAGGTCAAACGGCCACGACTGGCTGGCTTGCGGGGGAGCGCGTCGAGCACGCGAGCACCCCTGTTGCAGAAACCGAAGGCCGCAGCAGCGCAGACTGCGGCCATACCCAATCACACGCTGCGGGTCAGGCCGCCGTCAACCTTGATGTTTTGCCCGGTGATGTAGGCAGCGCCTTCGCTGGCGAGAAACGCGATGGTGGCTGCGATTTCCTCGCGGGTGCCATAGCGTTTGAGCGGCACGCTGTCGCGGCGTTGTTCGGTGGCCGGCAGGCTGTCGATCCAGCCGGGGAGAACGTTGTTGATGCGCACGTTATCCCCGGCAAAATTGTCGGCGAAGATCTTGGTGAAGGCGGCCAGGCCCGAGCGGAAAACAGCAGAGGTCGGGAACAACTCACTCGGCTCGAACGCCCACGCCGTGGAAATGTTGATGATCACCCCCCCTTTCTGGCGTTGCATGTAAGGCGTTACCAGGCGCGTAGGGCGGATGACATTGAGCAGGTAGGTGTCCATGCCCTTGTGCCAGTCCTCGTCGCTGATCTCCAGGATCGGCGCGCGCGGGCCATGGCAGCGCTATTGACCAGCACGTCGATGCGGCCCCACTTTTCTACCACGGCATCTACCAGGCGTTTCAGGTCTTCAACCGACTGGTTGCTGCCGGTTACGCCAATGCCGCCAAGTTCGGCAGCCAGTGCTTCGCCCTTGCCCGAAGAGGAAAGGATGCCCACCTTGAAGCCGTCAGCGGCCAGGCGTCGTGCTGCTGCCGCGCCCATGCCGCTGCCACCGGCTGTGATAATCGCAACTTTTTCTACTGACATGCTGCCTCCAACGTGAACGGCTGATTGCTTAGGTGCAATCACCTTAGCAGTAGCCCCAGCGGGGAGGGAGGCAGCCAAACTTTACCGTGGCAGTAGATTAACTATTGTCAGCCTGTTGCTTGAGCCAGCGCCGCACAACGCCTAGCGATTCAGGCTGCTGCAGCTTGCGTGGCCACACCAGATAGAACGACTTGTCGAGCCCTAGCTGCTGAGCGAAGACCTGGACCAGCCTGCCCGCAACGATTTCATCGCTGACGAACGCCAGGCTGGCCAACGCAATGCCCTGACCACTGATGGCCGCATCAATAGCCAACGAGGTCTGATTGAACCGCAGGTTCTTGGCCGTCGGTTGCGCGTGTTGCGGGAACACTGCGGCCAGGTATTGAGGCCAGAAATCATGGGCATCGTGAAGCATGATGAAATCTTGAAGCTGCGCAAAGCTGGCGGGCACACGGGTGCCCTCAAAAAGCGTTGGGCTGGCCACGGCGACAATGCGCTGATCCATCAGCAGTTCGCTGTTCAAGCCCGCGCCGATTTCAGGCTTGCCGTAGCGCACTGCGATATCCACGCCATCGGTGCTGAAGTGCGACAGCCGGTCCGTGGCCAGCACACGCAGATCGATATCCGGGTGTTTTTGCGCAAAGTTGCCCAGCCTGGGGATAAGCCACTTTGAGGCAAACGTCGGGGTAACGCTGACGGTCAAGTGAGCCGCCTGTGGCCGGAGCAGCCGGGTTGCTTCATCAATCATTGCCAAGGCGCTGCGGATGCTGGCGCTGTAGCCCAGGCCCGCATCGGTCAGCGCCAGGCCCCGCGGGAGGCGCTCGAACAAACGAAGCTTCAGGTGCGCTTCCAGCCCACGTATCTGTTGAGCAACTGCCGCCTGGGTCACACCCAGTTCCTCGGCAGCCAGGCGGAAGCTCAGGTGGCGGGCAACCACTTCAAACACGCGTAGCGCGTTAAGCGGGGGCAGTTCAGGGAAACCGTTTGGCATGACGATGGCAATGGCCGGGCTGGGAAGATTCACCGCGCAGGCTACTCCCTGAGCACCGTTAAAGAAACCCGGCCCACCTTTATCAACCCAGATCCCTGGGCCGCAGGGCATCGGTTCGCTGCTGCGCATTTCCATCGTCCGGCTTGACTCGTGAAAAATTTCCTGTATTTTTTCATGAAAAATAACTCTAAAAATTTCACGGCAGCCCAATCGATGAAGATGCACGAAGAGGTTGAAGCCCTCGCGATCCTTATTCACGACCTGCGCAAATTCAAGAACCTGACCCTGGGCGAGCTGGCCGAGCGCATCAACCGCTCGGTCGGCTTCCTCTCTCAGGTCGAACGCGGTGTTTCGCGCCCTACCGTGGCGGACCTCACCGCCATCAGCGAAGCGCTCGGCGTGTCGACCGCGTACTTCTACAACCTCAGCAAGCCCCGCAGCATTGGTTGGGTCACGCGCCCCCACGAGCGGCGCACGCTGTACCTGGAGTCGGGCATTACCGATGTGCTGGCTTCGCCCACCATCGCCGGTGCCTTCGCCATGCTCGACAGCCACCTCGAACCAGGCGCCACCAGTGGCGAGGCGTACCTGAGTGACCGTTCCGAGCAGGGCTGTTTCGTACTGGAAGGCGAACTCACGGTATGGCTGGACCACGGCGAGCCCGTGACCCTGCTGGCCAACGACTGCTTCCAGGTGCAACCCCACGCGCAGTTCCGCTACGCCAACCTCACGGCAAAACCCACCCGCGTGCTCTGGGTCTTCAATTGAATTCGTTCACCTCACAAGGATAAGAAGATGAGTGTCATCTTTCCGGATCTGCTGGCTGAAGTGCGCTCGTTCCGAGCGGAGCACCCAGAAATTCGTTATGTCGACCTGATTGCGCTGGATATCCCCGGGCACTTCTACGGCAAGCGCTACCCCATGGACATGCTGGAAAAGGTTGCAGCCGGTGCACCTCTGAAGCTGCCGCAGAACTGCGTGTTGTTGGGTACCCAGGGTGGCCTTTACCCGATTGGCGATTACTGCTTTGCCGACGGCGACCCGGATGCTGCCCGGCGCCTGGTGCCGGGTACCCTGAAGCCAGTGCGCTGGGAAAAAGAAGTGATTGCCCAGATGCTCATCACCTCCGACGGCACCGACAAGCCTATCGAGTTCGAGCCCCGTGAAGTGCTGGCCCGCGTGATTCAGCGCCTGGCCAAACGCGGCATCCGCCCGGTGGTGGCTTTCGAGCTGGAGTTCTACTTGTTCGACCGCAAGCTCGACAACGGCCTGCCACAGTACCCACGGGACACCGCGACCGGGGACGAGGACGACCAGCCGAACATGCACATCGAGCGGCTTTCACGCTTCTCGTCGGTGCTGCACGAGATGGTCGATGGCGCCAACGAGCAGGGTGTGCCGGCGAACGTCATCACCGCAGAGCTGGGCCCTGGCCAGTTCGAGATCAATTTTTCCCACAGCGACGATGCGCTGAGCGCGGCGGACTGGTCGGCGCTGTTCTGCCGCAGTACCCGCGGTATCGCCATGAAGCACGGCTACCGTGCCAGCTTCATGAGCAAGCCATACCTGGACGCGCCGGGCAGCGGCATGCATGTGCACGTCAGCCTGTATGACGCTGCCGGCAACAACATCCTGGCCGGCGCGCAGCAGCGCAAGCTGCGCCATGCGGTGGCGGGGTGCCTGGAGCTGCTGCCGCACTGCATGCCGATCTTCGCCCCCAACCACAATGCTTACCGCCGTTACGGCGCCATGGTGAACGCGGCGAGCAAGGCCAGCTGGGGCTTCGAAGACCGTGATGCGTGCATTCGCATCCCCGAGTCCGACCCGCGCAACCTGCGCATCGAACACCGCATCGCCGGTGCCGATGCCAACCCGTACCTGGTGTTGGCGGCCATTCTGACCGGCATGGAGCATGGCCTGGACCGTGGCGTCGAGCCCATCGCCCCGCTGAACGAAAACCGTCAGAGCGGTATCGACTTCCCCAAAGATGCCCTCGGTGCCCTGGCCGCCATGCGTCACCACCCGGTGGTCAACGAAGGCTTGGGCAGTGAGTTCGTGATGGTGTACTGCGAGAACAAATACCAGGAACAACTGGACTTCATGCGCCACATCGATGCCCGCGAATACCGCTGGTTCCTGTAGGTGGCGAAGTCCAGTCAGCGACGCTGCACCCTCCCTTTCACTACAACACGCAATATGGATTTGCCGGAGGAAGATATGCCCCGTGTGCCCGTTATCGGCATTACCGCATGCACCAGCATGATCGAGCTACATGCAACCCAGACCATCAGCGAGAAATACGCGCGTGCGGCGGCCAAGGCAGCGTGTGGGTTGCCCATCGTGATTCCCAGCCTAGGTGAGCTGATGGACAGCGCCGATATTCTCGACGTGGTGGACGGGCTGATTTTCACCGGTTCACCGTCCAACATCGAGCCGTTCCACTACAACGGCGCGGCCAGTGCAGAGGGCACGCTGCACGACCCGCTGCGTGATGCCACCACGTTGCCGCTGATGCGTGCGGCCATCGCCGCCGGCGTGCCGGTGCTCGGCATTTGCCGGGGCTTCCAGGAAATGAACGTGGCACTGGGCGGCACGCTGCACCAGAAAGTCCACGAGACCGGCGTGTTCATGGACCACCGCGAAGGCAAGGACGAGCCCCTGGACAAGCAATATGGGCCGCGCCACACCCTGCATGTAAAGCCCGGCGGCATGCTCGATCGCATGGGCTTGCCGGCGATCTTCGACGTCAATTCCATCCATGGCCAGGGCATCGATGTACTGGCCCCGGAGCTACGGGTGGAAGCGCTGGCACCCGATGGCCTGGTGGAAGCGATTTCGGTCGAGAACGGCAAGGGGTTTGCCCTGGCCGTGCAATGGCACCCCGAGTTCCAGGTCATGGACAACCCGCATTACCTGACCATCTTCCAGGCCTTTGGCAAGGCCTGCCGACAGCGCTCGGTACTGCGCCAAAGGCTGTTGCTGTCGGCCTGAACACCGACCGTTCCCAACTATAAAAGTACCCGCGCAGCCTGGCCGCGCAACTTGATGGAGTAGAAGTCAATGAGTGAAAAGAATTCGCAGACCCTTGCCTGGCAATCGATGAGCCGCGACCATCACCTGGCCCCGTTCAGCGATGTCAAACAACTGGCTGAGAAAGGCCCGCGCATCATCACCTCGGCCAAGGGCGTGTACCTTTGGGACAGCGAGGGCAACAAGATTCTCGATGGCATGGCCGGCCTGTGGTGCGTGGCGGTCGGCTACGGTCGCGATGAGCTGGCCGAAGTTGCCAGCCAGCAGATGAAGCAGCTGCCTTACTACAACCTGTTCTTCCAGACCGCGCACCCCCCTGCGCTGGAGCTGGCCAAGGCAATCGCCGATGTGGCGCCGCAGGGCATGAACCATGTGTTCTTCACCGGCTCCGGCTCTGAAGGCAACGACACCGTGCTGCGCATGGTGCGCCATTACTGGGCGCTGAAGGGCAAGAAGAGCAAGCAGGTCATCATTGGCCGCATCAACGGCTACCACGGTTCTACCGTGGCGGGCGCAGCCTTGGGTGGCATGAGCGGCATGCACCAGCAGGGCGGGGTGATCCCGGATATCGTGCACATCCCGCAGCCGTACTGGTTCGGCGAAGGCGGCGACATGACCGAGGCCGACTTCGGCGTGTGGGCGGCCGAGCAGTTGGAAAAGAAGATTCTTGAAGTTGGCGTAGACAACGTTGCCGCCTTCATCGCCGAACCGATCCAGGGCGCCGGTGGCGTGATTATTCCGCCGCAAACCTACTGGCCGAAGGTGAAGGAAATTCTCGCCAGGTACGACATCCTGTTCGTTGCCGATGAAGTGATTTGCGGCTTCGGCCGCACCGGTGAATGGTTCGGTACCGACTACTACGACCTCAAGCCCGACCTGATGACCATTGCCAAGGGACTGACCTCTGGTTACATCCCCATGGGCGGGGTAATCGTGCGTGACGAAGTGGCCAAGGTCATCAGCGAAGGCGGTGACTTCAACCATGGCTTTACCTATTCCGGCCACCCGGTGGCAGCTGCGGTAGGCCTGGAGAACCTGCGCATCCTGCGTGACGAGCAGATCATCCAGCAGGTGCACGATAAAACCGCGCCGTACCTGCAACAACGCCTGCGCGAACTGGCCGACCACCCGTTGGTGGGCGAAGTGCGCGGCCTGGGCATGCTCGGCGCAATCGAGCTGGTGAAAGACAAGGCCACCCGCGCCCGTTACGAAGGCAAAGGTGTCGGCATGATCTGCCGCCAGCACTGTTTCGACAACGGCCTGATCATGCGCGCCGTGGGCGACACCATGATCATCGCGCCGCCGCTGGTGATCAGCATCGAGGAGATCGACGAGCTGGTGGAAAAAGCCCGCAAGTGCCTGGACCTGACCTACGAGGCTGTGCGGTAAGGGCAGAGGTTTTGCCTGTAGATTTTCAGCGCCTGTGATATCGAGCGCCGCCCACGCGGCGCTCGATCTACGCCCCAACCGCAAAACCCACGTCAGGCCCCCAAAGCAATTTGCTTTGTGAGATGAATCCTGTACTTTTCAAGGCATTATTTTCCCGTCTGAAAGTCGCGATTCAACTATGAAAGTGCACGAAGAAATCGAAGGCCTGGCAGTACTGATTCGCGACCTGCGCAAGTTCAAAGGCCTGACGCTGGGCGAGCTGGCTCAGCGTATAGGCCGTTCGGTGGGCTTTCTGTCCCAGGTCGAACGGGGCGTGTCGCGCCCGACCGTGGCCGACCTCACAGCCATCAGTGAAGAGCTCGGCGTCTCGACCGCCTACTTTTACAAGCTGGACAAGCCCCGCGAGCTCGACTGGGTCACCCGCCCTCACGAGCGGCGCACGCTGCACCTGGCCGGTGGCATCACCGATGTGCTGGCATCCCCCACGATAACCGGTGCCTTCTCCATGCTCGATAGCCACCTGGAACCGGGCGCCAGCAGTGGCGAGGAATACCTGGACGACAGCTCGGAGCAGGGCTGCTTCGTGCTCGAAGGCGAGCTGACGGTGTGGCTGGGTGGTGGCGAGCCGGTCACGCTGCGGGCCAGTGACAGTTTTCAGCTGCAACCCCACGCCAGTTTTCGCTATGCCAACCTCACCGACAAGCCCACCCGCGTGCTCTGGGTGTTCAGCTGAGAGGCGTTTGGGTGCAGGTCACATAGGTAAGCTGTAGTCCCGCTCGACAAGAAACGACCCATCGCAGACCATCTGAAGCTTCCACAAGGATGCCCAGGAACGAATGCCATGGCTTGCCTGCCGACGCTGCATACCGATCGCCTTGTACTTACGCCCCTGCGACTGGAGGATGCACCTGCAATCCAGAAACTGTTCCCGCAATGGGAAGTTGTCCGCTACCTCGATCGTCGCGTCCCATGGCCATATCCGGAAGACGGTGCGCTGGTCTATGTACGGGATATCGCCCTGCCTGCCATGGCTGCGGGCCGTGAATGGCACTGGATGATCCGCCTGCGCAACGAGGCTGACTGCACCATTGGCAGCATCAGTTTGTATGAGCAGCCTGGAAACAACAGAGGCTTCTGGCTTGCGCCGCAGTGGTGGGGCATGGGCTACATGCGCGAAGCCTGCAGGGTCATCAACGCCTATTGGTTCGAGGCGTTGTCACGCCCGCTCATGCAGGTTCCCAAAGCCGTTGCCAACCACGCCTCGCGCAAGGTTTCAGAGCATGAGGGAATGCGCAGGGTGAGTACCCGCGATGGATATTTTGTTTCTGGGCCAATGCAGGTCGAGGTATGGGAGCTGACACGCAGTGACTGGTTCAGCGCGTCGAAAACCGGACACTAGCTTGAGCATTCTGATCACTCGACCAAGACAAGCCATGGCCAACGCTCCCGGTAGCTGGCGGCTTTTTCCCTGAACAAGCCTGGCCGTGGGTTCAGCTCGTTCATATTCAGCAGATCGTGCTGCAGGTCATCCAGGCCATGGGTGCTGTACAACGTGCCCGTGCACACATCAACCCCAAGGCAGGTCGAGCGGATCAGGTAGCGGTCGATGCCATCCGTGACCTTGAGCAATGGCGAATAAGCACCGCCGAATTTCCCCTGGTACCAGAGGTGGACGCGGGCCTGGTTGCGCACTTCCACGTTGACGCCCAAGTGCGCGCAGGCCTGCTGCACCCTGGTGATTACCCGGTCCTCTGCCTCCCAGGACACATCGGCGTCAAAGTAGGCGATGTCATAGTCCTTGATGCCCCAGCCGGCAGGCAGCCCTGCGCGGTGGTTCCAGAAGGTCTGGAACAGGGCGCCTGCCACCAGCATGCAGTGGGGGATATCCAGCGTTGCCAGCACCGCCAGGAGTGCCCGGTTTACCGGGTTCTCGCGGATGATCGCCAGTAACTGCTCGTCAGTCAGTGAATGCATGGATACCGTCCTTGATAGTCGCATTGCAAGGGCTGAGCTTACCTGAATGGCGCCAAAGCCATCACTGGATGCCGTTCAGTGCGCCGCTACACAGGACGGGCGGGGTCAGTACTTCCAGGTCACCGAAGCCGTCAGGTTGCGCGGTGCACCGTAGCTGGCGGTTGTCGCGTTGTTGTACAGCGACAGCAGGTATTTGCGGTCGGTGACATTGTTCAGGTTCAGCGACGTGCTCCAGTTGCTGTCAATGTCGTAGCTGGTCATCAGGTCAACCAGGCCGTAGGCGTTCTGGTGGATGGCGCTGTTGGTGTCGTTCTCGACGCCGGTCTGCCAGCTAACACGGGCGCCAACCTTCATCTGTGGCAGGGTCGGCAAGCGGTAAGTGACCATGCCGCGCAAGCTGTGGGCCGGCACATATTTGCGCGCACGCTCGCCGTTGTCATCGTCAATACGTACATAGGTGTAGCCGGCGAGCAGGTCGAGGCCTGGCGCCACTTCGCCGGATGCCTGCAACTCTACGCCGTGGCTCTTGAAGTCGCCCGGTGTGTAAACCTCTTGAACCCCGTCGAACCCGGCATCCACGGCCACGTTGCGCTGCTCGGTCTTGAACAGCGCAGCGGTCAGGTGCAGGCGCTCGTCCATCACCCTGCCTTTTACCCCCACTTCCATGCTCTTGCCTTCCAGTGGGTCGAGCAGCTTGCCGTCGGTACCGACCACGTTGTGCTGCGGGTTGTAGATTTTGGTCCAGCTGCCGTAAATGCTCCATGCCTCGTTCAGGTCGTAGACCAGGCCGGTGTAGGGCGTGACCTTGCCATGGGCGCGCGTGGAGTGTTCTGAACCGTAGCTCTCACCCTTGCCGTCGGCGCTGAGCATGCGTGCACCGGCTATCCAGTGCAGGTTATCGGCCAGGCTGAAGCGCGCACCGGCGAATACGCTTTTTTGCGTGTCCTGGAAGTTCTGCGCCAGGTCGTCACTGGTGACGCCAAACGAGGGCATAGGCGTATTGCCCGCGAGGATGCCCGAGAACGAAGTGTTGAAGAAACTGCCATGCTCCAGGTCTTCATCGTACTCCTGGCCTTTTTGGTGCGTGCGCCCGTACGCGGCCCCGAAGGTCAACTGGTGCTCGCGACCGAACAGGCTGAACGGGCCTTGCACCTTGGCCTCGCCCAGCAGCTGGTGAGCCTCGCTGCGGGTGTGGTTGGCATACGCGTCGGCTACATCACCAGAGACGCCACCTACATAAAGCATGTTGGTGTTCTGCTTTTCCTGCTGCCCGGTGGCCGTGAGCGTGGCGTTCCAGTCATTGCCGAAATCATGCTTCAGCTCGACGAAGGCCCGCTGGGTGTGCAGGTTCCAGTAGGTCCACGGCTGGCCGATGCTGTTGCTGCGCCCGCTGTAGTGGATGGCATTGCCGTCATTGTCCACCAGTGGCAGGTTGCCCCAGGTGCTGCCGTTGGAGTCACTGTTGTGCTGGGAGAAGCCCACGGTCACGGTGTCGGCGTCGGACACATCGAACGCCAGCAGGCCGGCAGCAACGTTGCGCTCGTGGCTGTAGCGGTCCATCCATGAGTTGCCCTTGTCGTGGGAGTAGATGAAACGCCCGCGCACATTGCCGCTGTCGGTCAGCGGGCCGGCAACATCGACGTCGATACGGCGGCTGTCCCACGAGCCGACGCTGGTGTCGACCTGCGCCTGGAAGGTATCTGTCGGGCGTTTACGCACGAAGTTGACCGTGGCCGACGGGTTGCCGGCACCACTCATCAAGCCATTGGCGCCGTGCAACACGTCGATCTGCTCGTACTCGGCCAGGTCCTGGTCCCCTACCAGCGTGCTGCTTACGAAGGGCATGCCCATGCCGTCGTACTCGAAGGTGTCGATGTCGAAACCGCGCGAAGTGAATTCGGTACGGTCGGTTTCAGTTTGCTCGACGGTTACCGACGGTGCTGCGCGCAGTGCGTCCTTGATACCGGTGATCTTGAAATCGTCCAGCGCCTGGCGGGTGATGGTTGTCACGCCCTGCGGGGTCTGCTTGTCGGTCAGGCCCAGTTTGGTGGTGCTGGATGAGGCCCTGCCTTCGTAGCCCTGGCTCACGGCATCCATCACTTCGCTCGTGCTGTCGATCTGGGTCGCGGGCAGGGTGAGGTTGTCGGCGGCATGAACGACAGGCATGGCGCTGCATGCGCCGACCAGCAAGAGGCGGGCAGGGAGATGACGTTTCACGGGGAATTCCTGAGGCGGGGGCTGGTAAAAGGGTTACAGATTTCGTGCGAATGAGAATCTACGTCAAATGAGAAGATATATTGATAAATAATGTTTCATGCTTCTTCACCTCTCGCGAAACACGGCCTAGGTGGATGGCAGCAGCTAGCCGGTGCTCACGGAGGTTTCAAGCGGCTGCCGCGAGCAGTCTTGAAAGCGTTGGTTACATTGCCCTGCGCCGTCTTGCGGCTGGCAGGGCCATAGTTCATGCGTGTTCCGGGTCATCGCTCGAATCGGGGGGGAACCGCTGGTCGCTTTGGCTTCGCAAGCGCTAGATTTGATCCGGATTTTGTACGATGATTTTCGTAATGGCAGGGATGAGCTATGAAAACCGGTTTCAGGGAGGCCCAGCGCGCAGTGATAGCGGCGCTTGAATCAGGGGAGTACCAACACGTTTCGCGCGGGGATATCGATATAAAGAACCTGTTGGCTACAGGGGAGGTGTCAGCCCGAGAGGTTGTCGAAGTCGTGCGCTCCTGCCGGGGCATTCACCACGCAAGCAGCCCTCACCACGCTGTCGCTGCCGTAGAGGTGCATGTACTCAAACGGGATGGCTGGTACATCAAGTTCTTTTTTATCGAACCGGATACCTGGTTCATAAGCGTTCACCAGTGAGTACCCAGATCATGAAGATTCTGTTTGAAGGGGATAGCGGAAAAGCACTGTGCGAGCACTGCCAGGCAGTGGTGCCCACTCGTTATGCCCGCCGGGATGTACCGTTCAGCGATGGCAAGGGTGTGGCCAGGGACATATTGGTGGGCGTGTGTACCCGTTGCGATGGCGTGGTCGCACTTCCACCGCAATCCACACCAGCCATTCACGAGGCGCGCAAGCAGCAGCTCAAGTCGATCGAGGCGCGCTTGCCGGCCGTGTACGTGGACGTGCTGGATGCGGCCATGCATGCAGTCAGCAGCGACGCCGGGGCCCATTTACGCAAGTTGTTTCTGGCCCACTATGTTCAGCGGTTGGCGCAGGTTCAGCAGGGGGGGCGATTGCAGGCTGCGCATCTGGCGTTCATCCAGGCGCTGGATGCACAGCGGGAGCAGCGCGGGCTTGCAAGGTCCAACGCTACCCGGCGGTTGTCGATGAAGGTTAATCCGCACATGGCAGAGGACCTGCTTGCGCTGCAACAACAAACCGAGATGAACCAGACCGAGTTGCTGAAGGCCGTGATCGCCCTGATCCAGGCGGATGTGCTCGAAGAGCGGGACGAGGAAGTGATTGTGGCGCTGCAGCGGCTGGCGCGGTTGGCGGTATAGTCAGCACTGAACATTGTCGCTTGTGCGTGGGGCAACCACGCACAGGGCTCTTCGTTGGCCCGCCACATTCTTTGTCGTTCCTACACGATAGAGCCAGATTTTTCCCCTTCCATGTAGTCCGTTTCTGAATCATCCTTTTCAAGCCGTTTCACCATTGCGATGGAAACCTGATCTCCCTAGTCTCGACCTGTCGTTGCAAATTCAACGACCGGGTCTGCAAGCCTGCGAGTCAACTAGAAGAGCTCACCATCAGCTAACGGCGCTTTGCGCTCAGCTGCGTTTTATGGTGGCTGCGTACGGGTGGTCTTCGGACCAACCGGGCTTTCTAGTTGCCTCGGTCTTGCAGGCCCTTACGTAGCCGCCACCCAATCATCTGCAAGTGAGCAGGTGGCGATCTTGGTAGTGCAACTAGAGAGATTCGCCATGCTCAAAATTGTTCCCGATCCACCTTTCTCCGCTGACCCTTCGCACCACCTGGAAGACACCCTGATCCAGGCCACCGAATACGTCCTCTGCGCCTTGTCCGTAGGCCATCACGCCATTTCCACGCTGCCCAAGTCTCCCGCCACCGTCATGACCTTGGCGGTGATGCATGAAGTGGAGGCCGTGCGCTCGTTACTGGAGTCGGCGATTGCGCAGGTGCAGTTCAAAGGCAAGCCGCAAATGCATACCTTGCATTGATGGGCTGAAATCAAGTTTTGCCAGCGGTGGATGGCACCGGCTGCGCCCGTGTTCGCGGGTGAACCCGCTCCCACAGGAGAGTGGAGGGCAGTACCACTGGCTGGCAGATTCAGAAGAGGTTCAAGATGGATAAAGAATTGGATGACGACACCGGCACCCTGGGGCTGACCGTAGGCTCGGCCACTTGCCTGGACGGTATCATCGACGGCAAGAAGCTGTTCCGTGTCGAGCCCGGCAACTGCTGTGACCATGCTGTCGAGCAGGCCTCTGTGTTGATGGACTGCTCTCGGCGGGCATCGTTATCGGGGTAATGGACAACGAGCCGGTGCTGGTCTGGGCCTCGCACTTTCTGTGCGGCATGGCCAAAGCCTTGATGGATGACGCTCACATGGGCATGCGCAAGAACCGGTGAGCCAGCAGCAAGCGGCGATGTTGCGCAGGCAACAGTGATCCGACAGCGTGTTTGACCACATGCAGTCAACATCGCCGACTAGTTCCATTAACCCGTTGAAAGTAAAGCAATCCAGCCGTTGGCACGCTTGCTGCTCCTGCCTCCTTGAACCCCAAAGATTCTCAAGGAGCTTCCCCATGAGCCACGCCCCACTCAAGTTCGCCTACTGGGTCCCCAACGTCAGCGGTGGCCTGGTGGTCAGCACCATCGAGCAGCGCACCAGCTGGGACATCGACTACAACCGCAAGCTTGCGCAAATCGCTGAAAAAGCGGGCTTCGACTACGCCCTGTCGCAAATCCGCTTCACCGCCGGCTACGGCGCCGACAACCAGCATGAGTCGGTCACCATCAGCCATGCGCTGCTGGCGGCCACGGAAAAGCTCAAGGTCATCGCCGCCATCCTGCCAGGGCCGTGGAACCCGGCGCTGGCGGCCAAGCAGTTGGCCAGTATCGACCAGTTCACCCATGGCCGCATCGCCATCAACGTGGTGTCGGGCTGGTTCAAGGGCGAGTTCCACGCCATCGGTGAGCCGTGGCTGGACCACGACGAGCGCTATCGCCGATCCGAGGAGTTCATCCGCGCGCTCAAGGGCATCTGGACGCAGGACAACTTCACCTTCAACGGCGACTTCTATCGCTTCCGTGACTACAACCTCAAACCCAAGCCACTGCAGCAACCGCACCCCGAGATCTTCCAGGGCGGCAGTTCGCGTGCGGCGCGGGACATGGCCGCGCGGGTGTCGGACTGGTACTTCACCAACGGCAACAGCGTGGAAGGGATCAAGGCCCAGGTCGATGATATCCGCGCCAAGGCCGCAGCCAACGGCCACTCGGTCAAGGTTGGGGTGAATGCCTTCATCATTGCCCGCGACACCGAGGAACAGGCGCGTGCGGTGTTGCAGGAGATCATCGACAAGGCCAACCCCGAGGCAGTGCGGGCGTTCGGCAACGAGGTGAAGCACGCCGGGGCAGCCAGCCCGGAAGGCGAGGGCAACTGGGCCAAGTCCAGCTTCGAGGACCTGGTGCAGTACAACGATGGCTTCAAGACCAACCTGATCGGCACGCCGCAGCAAATTGCCGAGCGCATCGTTGCGCTGAAGGCAGTGGGGGTGGATTTGATCCTGTCCGGCTTTCTGCATTTTCAGGAGGAAGTGGCGTACTTTGGTGAGCACGTGTTGCCGCTGGTGCGTGAGCTGGAAGCCGGTCGCAGCGTAGACAAGGCAGTGGCCTGAGGCCTGTGCCGGATTGCCGGGGGCGCTTTGCGCGCCTTTGCGGCCGGGGGCGCCAAGGCAAGGCTGCTCGCGCCGGGCATTAGCCTGGGGTAGTCATCGACGCACCTGTACTGCTGTGAAACCCCGCATACCGTGCAGGGGCCGTAACGCTTGGCGTCGGTTTCAGGATGCGCCTGGTCGCTCGCACGCAACCCCCTGGCGCCACAAGTGCCATGCTTGCAGGATGCCTTCGGACCAGCGTGCGCAGATACGCGGCCGTGGGCAAGGAGGCCGTCGGCGTCGCGCAACCGTGACGCGGCCGACGCGCCGCAGCAGAACACGCTGGATACCTGCCCTCACAATAATTCAGGCGGGGTCCGTGATGCCGAGGTCCGCTGTATGCCTGATGAACTGCTCCACCTGCCCGTGATCCACCGTATTCTGGCCCGTGACAAGGCAACCCCCGGTGCCCTGTTGCCGATCCTGCATGCCATCCAGCACGACATCGGTTTCATCCCCGATGCCGCTGTCCCTGAAATTGCCCATGCCCTGAACCTCAGCCTGGCCGAGGTGCGTGGAGTGATCAGCTTTTACCACGACTTCCGTACTGCGCCGCCGGCGCGCCACACCCTGCGCCTGTGCCGCGCCGAATCGTGCCAAAGCCGTGGCGCCGAGGCCCTGGCCGCGCAACTGCGTGATCAGCTGGCACTGGATGACCATGGCACCAGCGCCGACGGTACCATCAGCCTGCGCCCGGTGTACTGCCTGGGTGCCTGCGCCTGCTCGCCGGCGCTGGAGCTGGACGGCCAGGTGCATGCGCGGCTTACCCCTGAGCGCCTGCGTGCATTGGTAAACGCTTGCCGGGAGGACGCAGCATGCTGAAGCTCTACATTCCCTGCGACTCGGTGGCCCGTGCCGTGGGGGCCGACCAGGTTGCCGATGCCTTGCAGCGCGAGGCCGAGCGCCGCCAGCTGCCGCTGGACATCCAGCGCACCAGCTCACGCGGGCTGTACTGGCTGGAGCCGCTGATCGAATGCGACAGCGGGCAAGGGCGCCAGGGCTTCGGCCCGGTGACCCCACAAGACGTGCCGGCGTTGCTCGATGCCCTGGCCGGTGAGCCCGGTGGCCACTCGCTGGCGTTGGGGCTGGTCGAACAAATGCCTTACCTGAAGACCCAGCAACGCCTGCTGTTCGCCCGCGCCGGCATCACCCGCCCATTGTCGCTGGATGACTATCGCGCCCATGGCGGTTTCGCCGGCCTTGAAGCGGCCGTGGCCCTGAACGCTGCCGAGGTGGTCGCCGCCGTGCTTGACTCCGGCTTGCGTGGCCGTGGCGGTGCGGCGTTTCCTGCCGGCATCAAGTGGCGCACCGTGCGCGACGCCGGGGCTGGGCAGAAGTATGTGGTATGCAACGCCGACGAGGGCGACTCTGGCACCTTCGCCGACCGTATGCTGATGGAAGGCGACCCCTTCCTGCTGATCGAGGGCATGATCATTGCCGGCCTGGCCGTGGGGGCCGACAAGGGCTACATCTATGTGCGCTCGGAATACCCGGATGCCATTCGCGTGCTGAACCAGGCCTTTGCCATCGCGCGTGAAGCCGGCTACCTCGGCACTGACGTTGCCGGCAGCGGCCAGGCTTTCGACCTGGAAGTGCGGGTGGGGGCCGGCGCCTATATCTGCGGCGAAGAAACCGCGCTGCTCGAGTCCATCGAAGGCAAGCGCGGCATCGTCCGTGCCAAGCCACCACTGCCTGCGCTGCAAGGCCTGTTCGGCCTGCCCACGCTGGTGCACAACGTGCTCACCCTGGCTTCAGTGCCCATCATTCTCGCCAAGGGGGCAGCGTTCTATCGCGATTTCGGCATGGGCCGCTCGCTGGGCACCATGCCGTTCCAGCTGGCCGGCAATATCCGCCAGGGCGGCCTGGTGGAGCGTGCGTTCGGCCTGACCCTGCGCGAGCTGGTGGAGGGTTACGGCGGCGGTACGGCCAGTGGCCGGCCGCTGAAGGCTGCGCAGGTGGGCGGCCCGCTTGGCGCCTGGGTACCCCCCAGCCACTTCGACACCCCGCTGGACTATGAAGCCTTCGCCGCCATGGGCGCAATGCTCGGCCACGGCGGTGTGGTGGTGGCCGACGACACCCTGAACATGGCCAGCATGGCGCGCTTCGCCCTGCAGTTCTGCGCCGAAGAATCCTGCGGCAAATGCACCCCGTGCCGCATCGGCTCCACCCGGGGCATGGAAGTGGTCGACCGGTTGATCACATCGACTGATTTCACCGAACGCCACGACCAGGCCCTGTTGCTGCGCGATCTCTGCGACACCATGCAGTACGGCTCGCTATGCGCCATGGGCGGCATGACTGCCTACCCGGTGGCCAGTGCCCTCAAGTACTTCCCCGCTGATTTTGGGCTGACCACCACGGAGGCCGCGCAATGATCAACTTCTTCGACCCCGCTTCTGATAAAAGCAGCGACCTCGGCACCCCGGCCCGTGACAGCGACGTGCAGATCAGCCTGAGCATCGACGGGCGTGCTGTCAGCGTGCCAGCCGGCACCTCGGTGATGCGCGCCGCGGCCATGCTGGGCACCAGCATCCCCAAACTGTGTGCCACCGACAGCCTCGAAGCCTTCGGCTCATGCCGCATGTGCATGGTGGAAATCGAAGGCATGCGCGGCTACCCGGCGTCCTGTACCACGCCGGTCAGCGAAGGCATGGTGGTGCGTACCGAAACGCCACGCCTGGCCGGCCTGCGCCGCAACGTGATGGAGTTGTACATTTCCGACCACCCACTGGACTGCCTGACCTGCTCGGCCAACGGCAACTGCGAGCTACAGACCGTGGCCGGCCAGGTGGGCCTGCGCGAGGTGCGCTACGGTTACGACGGCGCCAACCATTTGGCCGAAAAGAAGGACGTTTCCAACCCGTATTTTGACTACGAGCCCAGCAAGTGCATCGTTTGCAGCCGCTGCGTGCGCGCCTGCGAAGACATCCAGGGCACATTCGCCCTGACCATCACCGGCCGCGGTTTCGAGTCGCGGGTCGCGGCGGCGGGCGGCGACAACTTCCTTGCCTCCGAGTGCGTGTCGTGCGGCGCCTGCGTACAGGCCTGCCCGACCGCGACGCTGACAGAAAAGAGCCTGGTGCAGCTTGGCCAGCCCGAACGTTCGGTGATCACCACCTGCGCCTATTGCGGCGTCGGGTGCTCGTTCCGCGCCGAAATGAAAGGCGATCAGCTGGTGCGCATGGTCCCGGACAAGAACGGCGGGGCCAACCACGGCCACGCCTGCGTGAAGGGGCGCTTCGCCTGGGGCTACGCCACCCACCCGGACCGCATAACCAAACCGATGATCCGCAAGCGCCTGGAAGACCCGTGGCAGGAAGTGAGCTGGGACGAGGCGGTGACCTACGCTGCCAGCGAGTTCCGCCGCATCCAGCTCAAGTACGGGCGCGATTCCATCGGTGGCATTACCTCCAGCCGCTGCACCAACGAAGAAGCCTATCTGGTGCAAAAACTGGTGCGCACGGCGTTTGGCAACAACAACGTCGATACCTGCGCGCGGGTGTGCCACTCGCCCACCGGCTATGGGCTCAAGCAGACCCTGGGTGAGTCGGCCGGCACGCAAAGCTTTGATTCGGTGATGCAGGCTGACGTGGTGCTGGTGATCGGCGCCAACCCCACCGACGCCCACCCGGTGTTCGGCTCGCAGCTCAAGCGCCGCCTGCGCCAGGGCGCGCGGCTGATCGTGATCGACCCACGGCGCATCGACCTGGTCGACTCGCCGCACGCCCGCGCCGAGTTGCACCTGCAACTGCGCCCGGGCACCAACGTGGCCATGCTCAACGCCCTGGCCCACGTGATCGTCAGCGAGGGCCTGCTGGCCCAGCGCTTTATCGATGCCCGCTGCGAAACCGAAGACTTTGCCCGCTGGCGCGACTTCGTCAGCCTGGCAGAAAACGCCCCTGAAGTACTCGGCCCGGTCTGTGGCGTGCCGGCCGAGCAGATCCGCGCGGCTGCGCGGCTGTATGCCACCGGTGGCAACGCGGCCATCTACTACGGCCTGGGCGTGACCGAGCACAGCCAGGGCAGCACTGCGGTGATGGGCATCGCCAACCTGGCCATGGCCACCGGCAATATCGGCCGTGAAGGGGTAGGGGTGAACCCGCTGCGTGGGCAGAACAACGTGCAGGGTTCGTGCGACATGGGCTCGTTCCCGCACGAGCTGCCTGGCTACCGGCATATCTCCAACGAGCACGTGCGCGCCGAGTTCGAACGCGCCTGGGGTGTGACCCTGCAGCCCGACCCGGGCCTGCGCATCCCCAACATGTTCGAGGCAGCGCTGGACGGCAGCTTCAAGGCCTTGTACTGCCAGGGCGAGGACATCGCCCAGAGCGACCCTAACACCCAGCATGTCACCGCGGCCTTGCTCGCCATGGAGTGCGTGGTGGTGCAGGACATCTTCCTCAACGAAACTGCCAAGTTCGCCCATGTGTTCCTGCCGGGCAGCTCGTTCCTGGAAAAGGATGGCACCTTCACCAATGCCGAGCGGCGCATTTCGCGGGTGCGCAAGGTCATGGAGCCGCTGGCCGGCAAGGCCGACTGGGAAGCGACCATCGCCTTGGCCAACGCTCTGGGCTACCCGATGAACTACCGTCACCCGTCCGAGATCATGGACGAGATCGCCCGCCTGACGCCGACCTTCCGCCGTGTCAGCTATGCCGACATCGACCGCCATGGCAGCCTGCAGTGGCCATGCAACGACACCGCGCCAGACGGCACGCCAACCATGCACATCGACCAGTTCGTGCGTGGCAAGGGCCGCTTCATGCTCACCGGTTATGTGCCTACCGACGAAAAGGTCAACAACCGCTACCCGTTGTTGCTGACTACCGGGCGCATCCTCAGCCAGTACAACGTCGGCGCGCAGACCCGGCGTACTGCCAACGTCGCCTGGCATGATGCCGACCGCCTGGAGATTCACCCCACCGATGCAGAAAGCCGCGGTATCCAGGACGGTGACTGGGTCGGCATTGGCAGCCGCGCGGGGCAGACTGTGCTGCGCGCCAAGGTCAGTGCGCGGGTAGCGCCGGGGGTGGTGTACACCACGTTCCACTTCCCCGAGTCGGGGGCCAACGTGATTACCACCGACAACTCCGACTGGGCCACCAACTGTCCCGAGTACAAGGTAACGGCAGTGGAAGTGGTGAAGGTGTTCCAGCCATCGCAGTGGCAAAAGCGCTATCAGGACTTCAGTGACGAACAGCGGCGCCTGCTGCAAGAGCGCCGCACAGCGGAGCAAGCCGAGGTGCGCCGATGAGCAGCGACAACCTGGTCAAGATGGCCAACCAGATTGCCCATTACTTCGACAGCGAACCAGACCGGGCGCTGGCGGTACAGGGGGTGCGCCAGCATATGCAAAGCTTCTGGACGCCGGCCATGCGCCGACAGCTGGCGCAATGGATCGAGGCCAATGCAGGGGAAGGGCTGGACCCGAAGGTGCTGGAGGCGATGCCGTAGCGGGTCTGCGCGGTCCCTGTAGGTGCGGCCTTTCGCGACGCAAGGCCGCTCCTACAAGGGGCGCACCCATCGTGCCAATTGCATCAGCCGCGGGCTAATTCGGCCAGGTGAGCGATGGCTTCCTCGCTCTTGAGCACCAGCACATCCCCCTCGAGCGCATCCAGTACCACCTCCGAAGTATTACCAATCAACGCCCCGGAAATCCCCGTGCGGCACACCGTGCCAATCACCGTCACCACCGCGTTCAGCAGTTTCTCGGTGTGCGGAATCAACACATCTGCTGGCCCTTCAGCTACATGCAGGCATTCCTCGCTGATGCCGTACTCAGCCTGGAACGCCTTGCACGCATCCCGGTAGCGCTGCTCGATGGTCTCGCTCAGCTGGTAGGTCGGGTCAGAGGCCGACAGCATCGGCGACGGATGGGCACTGATGACATGCAGTTCGCCCTTGGCCAGTTTGGCAATCTCGAAGCCATGGTCGATGATGCTGGCATGCAGGCGGCGATGGTCTTCGTCCTGGTTGCCCACGTCGACCGCCGCCAGAATCTTGCCCCCGGTCCACGGCCGTTCACTCTTGACCATCAGCACGGCACATGGGCATTGGCGCAGCAATTTCCAGTCGCTGGGGGTGAGCAGGGCCTTTCTCAGCGAACTGTCCGGGCGGTGGTCCTTGATCACCAGGTCGCAACCTTCGGCCTGCTGTACATAGATGATGGTGTCGTGCAGGTTGTCGCGCCAAGCCTCCTCATGGGTGATGTTGTCGTAGCCGTCATCATGCAACTGGCTGCTGAGCAGGCTCAGTAGCGCACTGTGATCATGCCGTTTGTCGCACATCAGCAGGTGCAGCCGAGCGCCGGTGACGCCGGCGATCAGCTTGGCCCGGGTCAGCGCCCGGCTGTGGGCGTGCTCGGGGTCGAGGACGACGAGGATGCTGCGGACGGCTTGCATGGGCGTAAGCTCCCTTCAAAGGTGGCGACCAATGCCTGACTATAGACGGCGCGCCCCCTGCTGGCGTTTGATGTACATCAACAAGCTTAGTCACTGGCGCCGCCCGCCGCCGCCGGTATAATCGCCGGCCCTGCCTGTTCTGTGTGGTTGCACGCTTATGTCCCTGATCCCCGAAATCGATGCCTTTCTTGGCTGCCCGACGCCAGACGCCTGGATCGAAGCGGCGCTCGCCGACCAGGAAACCCTGCTGATCGACCACAAGAACTGCGAATTCAAGGCCGCGAGCACGGCCTTGAGCCTGATGGCCAAGTACAACACTCACCTCGACCTGATCAACATGATGTCGCGCCTGGCACGTGAGGAACTGGTGCATCACGAACAAGTACTGCGCTTGATGAAGCGCCGTGGCGTGCCACTACGACCGGTGTCGGCGGGGCGCTATGCCTCAGGGCTGCGCCGCCTGGTGCGCGCTCACGAGCCGGTCAAGCTGGTGGACACGCTGGTGGTGGGGGCGTTCATCGAGGCGCGCAGTTGCGAGCGTTTTGCCGCGCTGGTGCCGCACCTGGACGAAGAGCTGGGCCGCTTCTACCACGGCCTGCTGAAAAGCGAAGCGCGCCATTACCAGGGTTACCTGAAACTGGCGCACAACTATGGCGATGAGGCAGACATCGCCCGCCGGGTTGAACTGGTGCGCGCTGCAGAAATGGAGCTGATCCAGTCCCCAGATGTGGAACTGCGCTTCCACAGCGGTATCCCGCAAGCGCTGGCCGCCTGATTCGCACCAGGCGGCCCAGGCGTCAGTTGCGCCGCCCCAGCAGCAGGCCCACCACCACCCCCAGGCCGGCGGAAATGGCTACGGTCTGCCAGGGATGGCCGCCGATATAGTCCTGGGTGGCGTCCACCACCGGCTGCGCCTTGTCCCGTATGTTGCCAGCGGCCTGGCGCGCCTGTTTCAGTTTGAGGCTGACCTGCGCTCGCAGGGTTTCTGCTTCTTCGCCCACCAGGGCGGCACTGTCGTTCAGCAGTTTTTCCGATTCCTCGATCAGCGACTGCAGTTCGCTGAATACCTGGTCCTTGATCTGATCGCTGTCGGGCAGCGTGGCGTTTTTACGGGCCATGAACTCGTCCTCGTTGATGGGTAGTGTGAACAATGGATGCCGCTGCGTCGGGAAAGTTGCGGTGGCTTTCCGATGTTGCGTTGCCTGGGTGTAAGATAGCGGCCATTTTCAAACCTGCAGGTACCTTCATGAGTTTCAATCTGGCCAACATGAGCTTCGAGGAACGGGCGCAGATCGAGGCAGAGAAGGCGCGGCTGTTCGAGCTGTGGCAGAGCAACCTGGGCAAGGCCAAGGGTGATGCAGCCCGGCTGATCGCCGAGAAACCGCGGCGCAAAGGTAAATGGGCCGAGTGGGTACGCGCCGAACTGGAGGGCATGTCGCCGCCCGAATACGCCAGCATGGTGCGCAGCGAAGTCAACAAGTTGATGGCCGCCGCCAGCGCCAACCGCTGAACACCCGTCGACGGGCGCTTACCAGTAGGCGCCTTTGGGCAGGTCCAGCTTGCCCTCGTCGGTAAAGCGCACGGTCCCCAGCAACCCGCCCGCCAGCTTGCCGCGCAGCTTGTAGGGCAAACCCTTCAGCGAATCCACCGTGCCCAGCCCATAGGCCTGGCGCAGGAAGGAAAACGCCGTGATGCTCACCGGCACCACGATCACCGCCTCGTCGTAGCGGCCAATGTGCCCTTGCTGGTCGCTGACCCCGGCGGCCAGCGGCTGGCCGTTCACTTCCAGGTTCAGGGCGATCCCGTTGTAGTCGATCGGCGACTCGTTGGGGTTTTGCACCCGCATTTTCACCGCCATGCGCAGTTCCAGTTCCTGCCCGGCCAGCGGCTCGATACCGATCACGCTGATGTTGACCGGGTCGCGTGGTTGAAACAGAGCGCAAGCGCCCAGCCCATAAACCATCAGCAGGACGAGAAACAGGCGGATACAGCGGTACGGGCGGGGTGTCATTGCGGGCGACCTTGCCAGAGTGGGCGAACCCTCAGTGTGGCAAATGCGCGTCGGCGTTGAAAGTGTCCTTGAAGATGAACGATACTGTTTCTCATTAACGCTCGATAACTTTTCCTGCTGGCTGTTACCAAACCCATGCTGATGTCACCCGTGTCGGGCCTGCTGGCGACTTTCCAGGAGCACTACGACGACCTGTTGCTGTTTCTGACCCGGCGCATGAGCGATCGCCAGCGCGCCGCGGACGTGGCGCAGGAAACCTATTTGAAACTGGTGAAAGTCGATGAACTAGCGGTGCCGGTGCTGCACGCCCGCAGCTTCATCTTCCGCGTGGCCGGTAACCTGGCAATCGATGCCTTGCGCCGCGAGCAGCGCCTCGCTGCCAGCCATGACGACTGTGACGGAGCCGGTGAGCTGGCCTGCCCGGCGCCAGCGCCTGAGGCGTTGTTGCTGGCCCGGGAGCGCCTGCAAATTCTTGACGATGCGCTGCTGAAACTGCCCGACAACGCCCGCCAGGCATTGTTGCTGAACCGTGTCGATGGCCTGACACAGGCGCAGATCGCACAGCGGCTGGGGGTTTCCGAGAGCATGGTGGCCAAATATATCGGCCAAGCCCTGCGCCATTGCCGCGACTGGCTCAAGCAGGCGGGTGTGGCTGCCTCTGTGGCATTGCTGGTCGCCGCTGTGGCGGGTTGGCAGCAGGCGCCGATACTGCTGGCGGACTACCACACTGCAGTGGGTGAGCGGCAGGTCGTGATCCTGGCTGACGGCACGCGGGTAACCTTGAACAGCGCCAGTGCGTTGAGTGTGGTGTTCAGTGAGCACGAACGCCGGGTGGTGCTGGATGCCGGTGAGGCCCTGTTCGAGACCACCGATGATCCGCGGCCGTTTGTGGTCGATACGGCAGGTGAGCAGGTGCAGGGTGGTGCCGCCACCTTTAGCGTGCGTCGCGATGGTCGCGTGGTGTTGGCACGCGGTGAAGCCAAGGTTGGCGAAACTGAACTGGCAGTGACGGCCGATGCCGGTGCGCAGATGGCCTGGCAGCGCGGCAAGCTGATCTTCAACGGCAAACCGCTGGGGCAGGTGCTGACCGAGCTTGAGCGTTACCGGCATGGGCGCATCGTGCTGTCCGATAGCAAGCTGGCTGCGATGGAGGTGAGCGGGGTGTTTGACCTTGATGAGCCAGAAGCCCTGCTGCGCACGTTGGAGCAGCGCTATGGGCTGAAGGTTACCTATCTGCCGTGGTTGGCTGTGGTTCACTGACTGGCCTGTACCGGCCTCTTCGCAGCACAGCAATAAAAATATTTTCCGTTTGGCACTGCAAGTTCCTGCAAGCCAGATCGTCGTAGTGGGACTGATCAGCAACCCATTCTCATTTACGACTTGTCAGGAAGCTCATTCGTGCCTCTGATGCTCAAGCCTTTGCACCGCCGTCGCAGTGCTTTTCACCACACCCTGATGTCCTGCAGCGCACTGGCCATGCTGGTCGGACACCCGCATGCCTGGGCCGCGACGTCTGCCGAACAGCCCCGGATGCAGGTTCGCCAGGTTCAGCTAAACCTGCCAGCCCAGCCGCTGGACCAGGCCTTGACCACCTTCGCCGACCAGGCCGGCCTGCACTTGCTGTACACCACAGGCGATGTCGCAGGCGTTGCCAGCCCGTCCCTCCACGGCAGCTACAGCGTCGAGCAGGCCCTGCAGCAGTTGCTGGCCGGCAGCGGCATGAACTGGCACTTCAGCGACGCGCGCACCGTGACCCTGCGCAAGGCCGAGGCCGCGCCGCAGGCCGTCACCCTCAAGCCGATCGAAGTCAGCGTGGCCTCGCGCACCAGCACCTCGATCAGCGAAATCCCCGGCACCGTCTGGGTGGTCGACCAGCAGCAGTTGCGTGAGCAGATCGACAGCGGCGTCAGCCTTAAAGAGGCCATCGGCAAGCTTGTGCCCGGCCTCGACCTGGCGCCAGAAGGGCGCACCAACTATGGCCAGAACATGCGCGGGCGCAATGTGCTGGTGATGATCGACGGGGTCAGCCAGAACAGCTCGCGCGGCCTGTCGCGCCAGTTCGACAGCATTTCGCCGTTCAACGTCGAGCGGGTCGAAGTGCTGTCTGGCGCCAGCGCCATCTACGGCGGCGGCGCCACGGGCGGCATCATCAACATCGTGACCAAGAAGGGCGAGCCCGGCCCTGCGCGCTTCGAAACCCAGCTTGGTGCCAGCAGCGGTTTCAACAACAGCGATGACCTGGCCACTCGCTTTGCCCAGTCGATCAGTGGCGGCAACGAACGCTTCAATGCCCGGCTGGGGATTTCCGGTGAGCAGAACGAAGCCTTCTACGACGGCGCCGGCGACCAGATTTTCATCGACAACACCCAGACCGACCTGCAGTACAACCGCACCATCGACGTGCTCGGCACTCTGGGCTTGCAGTTGAATGACCAGCAGCGTCTCGACCTGTTGGCCCAGTACTACGATTCTGGCAACCACGGCAGCACGGGCATCTACTTCCCCAACCTCAACTACAACGCGCCGTCAGACCTCGAAGACGCCGAACTGCGCAGCGGTTACTCGTCGGACCTGGAGCCGCGTACCCGGCGCCTGTTGCTGAACGCCAATTACCACCACAGCGACGTGCTGGGCCAGGACTTCTACCTGCAGGCCTCGTACCGCAAGGAAGACGACAACTTTTACCCCTTCCCGTACTACAACCGCGCCACGCCCACCGGTTCGCGTGGGGTTTACTTTGCTGCCTCGCAGCAGAACTTCGAGGTCACCAGCCTCAAGGGCCTGTTCGCCAAGCAGTGGGACACGTTGAAGCTGACCTACGGCGTTGACCTTGACCGCGAGCGCTTCAATGCCGAACAGACCACCTTCAATGCCCTGACATCGTCCGAATCGGGCGGCCTTGAGATGGAAAAGGACAGCAAGGCGGCGCGCTATCCCAGCTACCGGGTCGATGGTGTTTCGGTGTATGCCCAGCTGGACTGGCATGCCACTGACAACCTGACGTTCTCTGGCGGTGCCCGTCGCCAGCAGATGGACGTGGACGTCAGCGACTTCAAGGGCGTGCCGGGCGGCAGCAACGATTACCAGGTCAACCTGTTCAACCTGGGTGCCATCTACGACTTCAAGAACGGCCACCAGGTATGGACCAACTATGGCGAAGGTTTCGACCTGCCCGACCCTGCCAAGTACTACGGCAAGCCGGGCCTGAGCGTGGCCGACAACCCGCTGGCCGGCATCAAGAGCCGCCAGGTGGAACTGGGTTGGCGCTATGCCGACCTGGACTGGGATGCCCAGGCAGCGCTGTACTACATCTGGTCGGACAAGATCATCAACGTTGATTCGCAAACGCTGACGATCAACGTGCAAGAGCAGAAGAGCCGCGACTTCGGCTTCGAAGGTGCGCTGACCCGCCACTTCCAGGCGGGTTGGGAAGCGGGCGGTACCTTGCACCTGACCCGTTCCGAGGAAGAGGCCGCTGACGGCGGGTGGATCAAGCGTGATGCCCGTTATGCATCCTTGTCCAAGGCCACTGCATTTGTCGGGTGGAAAGACGATGGCCGCAGTGCGCGGCTGCAGGCTAACCATGCCTTCAGCCTGAAGGATGATGCCGACCACGAGATCGACGGTTACACCACCTTCGACCTGCTGGCCAGCCAGGACACCGGCTTCGGCACCTTCAGCGCCGGTATCCAGAACCTGCTGGACAAGCAGTACAGCACGGTCTGGGGCCAACGCGCGACGCTGTTCTATTCGCCGACCTACGGCCCGGCATACCTGTATGACTACCAGGGGCGCGGGCGGACCTACACCCTGACCTGGAGCATGGCCTACTGATGGGTGTTGTTTGCGCCGGCCTCTGTGCGAGCAACTGTCTTGCACGACACCTCAAAGCTGGCGCGATCACTGTGGGAGCGGGCTTGCCCCGCGAACACGGGCGAAGCCCGTGCCATCCACCGCGCAGGCTGCTTCGCGGGACAAGCCCCCCACAGAGGCCGGTTCAGGCAAACGCCGCGAGCAAGTCCTCGGCAAACGCCTGCTGCGCTTCACCCGTCACTTGCGCCCGATGCCTGGCCAGGGTAAACGGCACTACAAAATCCAGCCCTGGGTTCAGCGCCCACAACAACCCCTCCGCCTCCCAGGCGTGCGCGCAATGGCAGGGCAGGTAGCCAATATGCCGCCCTGACAGCATGAACGTCAGCACGCTCTCGATCTGCTCCGCCACAGCCATGCTGTGCCGGCTCTGGAACGGCTCACCGCCTTTGAGAAACCGGTAGGGATGGCGTACCTGGTCCATCTCCAGCAACCGCTCAAGCCCAACACTCGGCTCGCCGAACAGTTCATGCCCCTTGCCGCAATACAGGCGTTGCCGCTCCTGGAACAAGGGTTGGTAATCAAAGGCCGCCTGGATGCCAGAGAAGTAGCTGATGGCGTAATCCAGCCGCTGCTCCAGCAACAACCGCTCCAGTTCCGCCGGCGGTGCACTGATCAGCTCCAGCTGCACCGATTCCTTTCGTGTGCGGAACGCCGCAATGGCCTGCGCCAGCTTCAGGCTCACTGCCTTGTCCTGGTTTTCTGCCATGCCGATGCGCACCGTCCCGAGCAACCGCTCGCCCACGCCGTTGGCCTGCTGGCGAAACTGCTCGATGTTCAGCAGCAGCCCACGTGCTGCATCCAATAGCAATGTGCCTTTCTCCGTCAGGTGGAAACCACCCTTGCCTCGGCTGCACAGGCGGTAGCCAAGGCGCGTTTCCAGCTGCGCCATGCGCTGGCTGATGGTGGGCTGGCTCAAGCCCAGCACGCCTTGCGCGGCGCTGAAACCCCCGGCCTCGACTACAGTGACGAACAGCCGCAGCAGGTGCAGGTCGGGGTCGTGTACTTGTCCGAGCATTACATTGCTCCTGATGAATGTCAGCTTTGCAAACTTGTCATTCCTGCAATGTAACCCGGCTGGCATGCTTGCGGCATCCACCCATTTGCCGAGGTGTCCGTCATGCGTCGATCGTTGTGCCTGTTGTCCCTGGTCCTGGCCTTGCCGCTGCAGGCCGAAGAAAAGGTCGTCAACCTCTACAGCTGGGCCGACTACGTCGCCCCGCAAACCCTTCAGCGCTTCGAGCAGGAAACCGGCTACAAAGTGCGCTACGACACCTTCGACACCACCGAGGTGCTGGAGACCAAGCTGCTCACCGGTGGCAGTGGTTACGACGTGGTGGTGCCATCGTCGACCGTACTGGCCCGGGCGCTCAAGGCCAATGCCCTGCAACCGCTCGACCCCCAGGGCATGCCCGGCTACAGCAACCTCGACAAGGACTTGCTGGCCAAGCTCGCCGAGGCCGACCCCGGCAACCGCCATGCCGTGCCGTACACCTGGGGCACGCTGGGCCTTGGGGTGAACGTAGAGGCCGTGCGACAGCGCTTGGGCGATGTGCCGCTGGACAGCCTCGACCTGCTGTTCAAACCCGAATACGCCAGCCGCCTGAAGGACTGTGGCATCGCCATGCCCGACTCGCCGCAAGAGGTGATCGGCGTGGCCCTGAACTACCTGGGCAAGGACCCTTACAGCCAGGACAAAGATGATCTGGCCGCCGCGCAGCAGCTGCTTAGCCAGTTGCAACCCTCGATCAGCTACGTCGCCAATGGCCGGCAGATCAGCGACCTGGCCAACGGTAGCGTGTGCCTGGCGCTGACCTATAACGGCGATGCAGCGATGGCTGCCGACCAGGCGCGCCGCGCCGGCAAGCCGTTCGAGCTGATCTACCGCATCCCACGCGAAGGCACGCTGGTGTGGCAGGACAACCTGGTTATCCCCAAGGACGCCCCGCACCCCGAAGCCGCGCGGGCGTTCATCGCCTTCATGCTCAAGCCCGAGTCGGTGGCTGCGCTGACCAACACGCTGTTCTTCGCCAACGCCAACCAGGCAGCCACGCCGTTGGTGGACGAAGCGGTGCGCAACGATCCGGACATCTACCCGCCTGCCGAGGTGCGCCAGCGGCTGTTTGCCGACCGCAGCATGGCCCTGGCCGACCTGCGCCAGCGTAACCGCCTGTGGACGGCCTTTCGCAGCCGCCAGTAACTGATAACAACCAAGGAGCCCGACCGTGGAGCAAGCCGCAAGCAACGACCAGGCGATGACCCGCGACAGCCTGTACGGCACTGCCGCAGAAAGTACCTATGCCGGCATTACCAGTTTCTCCCGCCGCCGCTACAGCCGCGACTTGCGCGGTGTGGATGTGGTGGTCAGCGGAGTGCCGTTCGATACCGCCACCAGCAACCGCCCAGGGGCGCGTTTCGGCCCACGGGCGATCCGCGCCGCCTCGGTGCAGCAGGCGTGGGCACGGCACTGGCCGTGGGCGTTCGACCCGTTCGACCACCTGGCCGTGATCGACTATGGCGACTGCGCGTTCGACAGTGGCACGCCGCAGTCGGTGCCGGATAGCATCGAGGCCCACGCCGCCCATATTCTGGAAGCGGGCTGCGCCATGCTTACCCTTGGCGGCGACCACTTCATCAGCTACCCGCTGCTCAAGGCCCACGCCCGCCGGCATGGCCCACTGGCGCTGATCCACTTCGATGCCCACAGCGACACCTGGCCGGACGAGGAGGGCAAGCGTATCGACCATGGCACCATGTTCTGGCATGCCGCCCGCGAGGGCCTGGTAGACCCGGCCTGCTCGGTGCAGATTGGCCTGCGCACCACCAACGACGACAGCCAGGGCTTTGCCGTCCTCGATGCCCGTCAGGTGCACCGGCAGGGCACCGAGGCGGTGATTGCGGCGATTCGCCAGCGCGTGGGTGAGCGGCCGGTGTACCTGACCTTCGATATCGACTGCCTCGACCCGGCCTATGCGCCGGGCACAGGTACACCGGTGTGTGGTGGGTTGACCACGGTGCAGGCGCTGGAGATTCTGGGTGGGCTGCGCGGTATCAACCTTGTGGGCATGGACCTGGTGGAGGTGGCACCGGCTTATGACCATGCCGATATCACGGCGCTGGCGGGGGCGACCCTGGCGATGGAGATGCTGTGCCTGTATGCGGCGCGGCACAAGGTAGACAAAAGCCAGTAAGCAGGGGCGCTGTGGGAGCGGGCTTGGCCCGCGAACACCGGCAAGGCCGGTGCCATGCACCGCGTGGCTGCCTTCGCGGGACAAGCCCGCTCCCACAATGATCAATGCTCGAAAGGGCGCATACTGAAACATCAGGAATCATCTCCGCCCCAATTCACACTTTTGTCTCGAACCCCTCGCGCCTTAGGCTATCAAACCCACCAGGCGCGGCATTTTCGTACAGGAGGTGAAGCATGAACCCGACACTGCCCATCCTGGCCCTCAGCCTGGCCTTGTGCCTGCCTGCGCACGCTGCCCCGCAACAGCCTTTGCAGCTTGCCGCTGGCAACAATAACCCCTACAACAGCCCGATTCAGCGTGCCAATCCCAACAGCCGCCAGGGCAGCATGCCGGCCATGCCCCCTGTGCGCGGCCCGTCCACCGACCCTTACCAGCGCACGCCCAGCCTCGACAACCGCGGCATCGGCAACGGCGACAACCTGCGTCGTCAGCAACAAACCCCGAACCTGGAACCGACCCGGCCACCCCGCGACAACACCCGTGCGCCGTGAGCCCATATGAAAGGAATCCTGCATGACTAAAGCAACCTGGCTAGTCACCTTGACTGCTGCTGCACTCATGCCGTTGTTGGCTCAGGCGGCCGCAGAGCAACAGTTTCACAGCGAAGAAGGCACGTTGACCGTCAGCACCCTGGCCGACGGCCTGCGCAACCCCTGGGCTCTGGCGTTTCTGCCAGGCGGCAAGGACATGCTGGTCACCGAACGCGCCGGCAACCTGCGGGTGGTCAACACTGAAGGCAAGGTCGGCCCGCCGATCAGCGGTGTGCCCAAGGTCTGGGCCGAGGGCCAGGGCGGCCTGCTGGATGTCGTGCTGTCGCCGGCGTTCGACAAGGACCGTACCGTGTACCTGTCTTACGCCGAAGAGGGCAGTGACGGCAAGGCCGGCACCGCCGTCGGCCGTGGCCAGCTGTCCGAAGACCGCGCCCGGCTGGAGAACTTTAGCGTGATCTTCCGCCAGCAGCCCAAGCTGTCGGTGGGCAACCACTTCGGCTCGCGCCTGGTCTTCGACCGTGACGGCTATCTGTTCATCGCCCTGGGTGAGAACAACCAGCGCGCCACTGCCCAGGACCTGGACAAGCTGCAAGGCAAGATCGTGCGCATTTTGCCGGATGGCGAAGTGCCCAAGGACAACCCCTTCGTTGGCAAGGACAACGTGCGGCCGGAGATCTGGTCGTTCGGCCACCGCAACCAGCAGGGCGCCGCGCTGAACCCCTGGACCGGCAAGCTGTGGACCCACGAGCACGGCCCGCGCGGTGGCGACGAAATCAACATCCCCGAACCCGGCAAGAACTACGGCTGGCCGATTGCGACCCATGGCATCAACTATTCGCTGCTGCCGATCCCCGAGGCCAAGGGCAAGCATGTGCAAGGCATGGTCGACCCACACCATGTGTGGGAGAAGTCGCCAGGTATCAGCGGCATGGCGTTCTACGACAGCCCGACATTCAAGGCCTGGGACCATAACTTGTTCATTGGTGCGCTGGCGACACAGGAGCTGATCCGCTTGCAGCTGAAGGGTGACAAGGTCGTGCATGAGGAACGTTTGCTCGGTGACTTGAAGGCGCGTATCCGCGATGTGCGGCTGGGGCCGGATGGCTATATTTATGTGCTGACCGATGACAAGGACGGCGCACTACTCAAGGTGGGCCTGGCCGACTGACGCGGTCCCTGTAGGAGCGGCCTTGCGCCGCGATGGGCCGCAGAGCGGCCCCAACAATCTATGCTGCAATGCTGAAGTCCAGGGGCCGCTGCGCGGCCCATCGCGGCGCAAGGCCGCTTCTACAGGGACCTGTGTAGAATGCGGCCATGGCCATCACTCCCCAATCCCTTTACCAGCAAGCCCTGAGCACTCAGGGCTACGCTGACGACCCTGCCCAGGCCCGCGCCGTCGATGCCTTGCAGGCCTGTTTCCTGGCTGTCGAGCAGGGCCGCCCCACCCAGGGCATCTACCTCTGGGGCCCGGTCGGGCGGGGCAAGACATGGCTGATGGACCAGTTTCACCGCTGCCTGCGGGTACCCAGCCGGCGCCAGCACTTCCATCACTTCATGGCCTGGGTCCACCAGCGCCTGTTTCAGCTCAATGGAACCGCCGACCCGTTGCTGGCGTTGGCCCGGGAACTGGCCGGGCAGATCCGTGTACTGTGTTTTGACGAACTGTTCGTCAACGACATTGGTGACGCGATTATCCTGGGGCGTCTTTTCCAGGTGCTGTTCGACCAAGGCGTGGTGATTGTCGCCACGTCCAATCAGCCACCCGAGCAGCTCTACCGCGACGGCTTCAACCGCGAGCGGTTCGTGCCGGCCATCGCCGCGATCCAGCGGCACATGCAGGTACTGCCAGTGGCCGGCGAGCAGGACCACCGCCTGCACCCCGGTGCAGAGCGGCAGCGCTACTGGGTGGCAGCGACAGGGCAGGCCAGCCCGCTGGGCGAGGTGTTCTGCCAGCTCAGCCCGGATCACACGGGTACTGATCAACCCTTGGTTATCGGCTCCAGGCAGGTGCAGGTTGTGCGGCGCAGCGAGCAGGCTATCTGGTGCCGCTTCACCGACCTGTGCGAGCAACCGCTGGCGGCCATGGAATTCATGGCGCTTTGCGACCGTTTTCCGGCCATCCTGGTGTCGGGTATTCCGGCGCTGGGCGGTAAACAGCAGGCTGGTCGCATTGCCCGTGGCACTGAAGACGGCGCGGCGCGGGTGGTGGCAGGCGACCGCGAACTGCCGGCGCTGTCGCCCAAGGACGATGCGGTACGCCGTTTCATCGCCCTGGTCGATGAGTGCTACGACCGCCGTGTGGCACTGTACCTCGAGGCCGAGGTGCCGCTGGAAGAGCTGTATACGCAGGGGTATCTGGCATTCCCGTACCAGCGAACCTTGAGCCGGTTGCGGGAGATGCAACTACAGCGGTTTGGCTGAAGTGTGCTGGGGGCCGCTTTGCGGCCCATCGCGACGCAAGGCCGCTCCCACAGGTACGGCGCCGACGCTTAAACCTACGAATTACCTGTGAGAGCGGCCTTGTGCCGCGATAGGGGCGTAAAGCGCCCCCCGTTTCACTTGGCCAGCCACTCGACCAGCGTGCGGTTGAACCGCACGGGTTCTTCGATCTGTGGCGCATGCCCCATGCCTTCAAAAGTGATGAGTTCACCCTTGGGGATCAGCTTGGCCACCTGTGGCCCCAGCACGTCATACTTGCCCAGCTTCGCCTTTACCTCCGGCGGTGCGATGTCGCTGCCAATGGCTGTGGTGTCCTTGTCGCCGATCAGCAGCAAGGTCGGCATCTGCAGATCCTTGAACTCGTGGTACACCGGCTGGGTGAAAATCATGTCGTAGATCAGCGCCGAGTTCCATGCCACCGCTTCATGCCCCGGCCCCTTGTTCAGGCCTACCAGCATCTGTACCCAGCGCTCATACTCCGGCTTCCAGCGCCCGGCGTAGTAGGTCTTGCGTTCATACTCGCGCACCCCTTCGGCACTCAGCTTGAGCTCACGGGCATACCATTGGTCCACCGTACGATAGGGCACGCCCAGGGCTTTCCAGTCTTCCAGGCCAATCGGGTTGACCATGGCCAGGCGCTCGACCTGCTGCGGGTACATCAGCGCATAGCGGGTGGCGAGCATGCCACCTGTGGAATGGCCGAGCACGATGGATTGCCTGATACCCAGCTGTTCGAGCAAGGCATGGGTGTTTTCAGCCAGCTGCTGGAAGCTGTACTGGTAATGCGCTGGTTTGCTGGACGTGCAGAAGCCAACCTGGTCGGGGGCGATGACCCGGTAACCGGCCTTGCTCAGTGCGTCGATGGTGGTTTCCCAGGTGGCGGCGCAGAAGTTCTTGCCGTGCATCAGCACCACGCTGTGGCCGTTGGCCTGGCCTTGTGCGGGGACGTCCATGTAGCCCATCTGCAGGGGCTGGCCCTGGGATTTGAAGTCAAAATGCTTGAGTGGGTGCGGGTAGCTGAAACCTTCGAGCTGGGCGCCATAGGTAGGCGGCTTGGCGGCGATGGCCGGGCTGCCGACAAGGCAGGCCAGGGCCAGGGCGGTTGCGCGCAGCATGGGGGCACTCCGTGTAGGGCCATGTAGGAATAGGCGACTTTAGCAGCCAGGCGTGCGACGGGAACGTGAAAGGTGTTACCAGGCGTGAAACCAGCCCAGGGTAATCATCGTCAGCACCGCATAGCGGCCAGCCTTGGCCAGGGTCACCAGCAGCAGGAAGCGCCAGAACGGCTCTCGCATGATGCCGGCGATCAATGTCAGCGGGTCACCGATCACCGGCATCCAGCTGAGCAGCAACGACCATTGCCCCCAGCGCTGGTACCGCTGCTGCGCGCGCGCCAGTTGGGCAGCGTTGAAGGGGAACCAGCGCTTGTCGCGCAGGTGCTCGACGGCGCGGCCCAGTAGCCAGTTCACGACCGAACCCAGCACATTGCCCAGGGTGGCCACCAGCAGCAGGATTGCCCAAGCCTCGGGCTGGCGCAACAACAGGCCGACCAGCACGGCCTCCGATTGCAACGGCAGCAGGGTGGCGGCGCCGAAGGCGCTGAGGAACAGCGCCCACAGGCTGAGCATCAGTAACTGGCGACGACGGTGTCCTGGCCATCCTGGGTGACCCCGATGACCTGGTAGGCATCCTTGTGGTCACTCATTTCCATACCGGGCGAGCCCATGGGCATGCCCGGCACGGCCAGGCCCTTGAGGTCGCTGCGCTTGGCCAGCAGGCGCACCTGTTCGGCCGGCACATGGCCTTCGACGAACTTGCCGTCGATCACCCCGGTGTGGCATGAGGCCAGGCGCGGCGCCACGCCCAGGCGCTGCTTGACCGCGCTCATGTTGGGCTCGACATGGTCGTTGACGCTGAAACCGTTGTCACGCAGGTGGCTGATCCAGGCCTTGCAGCAGCCGCAGTTGGGGTCGCGGTAGACGTCGATGGTCTCGGCGGCCTGGGCCAGGCCGGTGATGGCCAGCAGGCCCAGGGTCAGCAAGTGTTTGCGCAGCATGGTGAAGCACTCCTTTAAAAACGCAGGCGGATACCGGCAATCAGGCGGGTCTGGCCCAGGTCTTCGCCGTCTTCGCGGGCCTGGTCGGCACGCGTGCCGTGCAGGCGATTGAAACTGACCCCGACATAGGGGGCGAGGCCACGGGTGATCTCGTAGCGCAGGCGTAGGCCGACCTCGCTGTCGGCCAACCCTGCGCCTTGCTCGCGCCCGGCATCGTCGCGGCCGTAGAGGTTGGCTTCCAGGGTCGGTTCCAGTATCCAGAGGTTGGTCAGCAGCATAGCGTAAGCGGCCTCCAGGCGCAGCGCCGTCTGTTGCCGCTCGCCGGCGTAGGCGGTGGCTTGCAGCTCCAGGCCATACAACGGCGTGCCCTGGATGCCGAAAGCGGCCCAGGCCTGGCCGCTGGCGGGCTTGAAGTCCTGGCGTACGCCAGCCACCAGCTCCCACCACGGGCTCACGGCATGGCCCCACAGCGCTTGCAGTTCGGCCTTGTGCGTCTTGCCCTGCTCGCGCTCGCCTTCCGTGCGAAGCCACAGCCGGTCGATATCGCCGCCGACCCAGGCCGTAGCGTTCCAGTTCAGGGCGTTGCTGCTCTCGAAGTTCTGATATTCGAGCTTGTCGACGAGCACGGCCCAGTTCAGCGCCCGGTCGTGCACTTGGTGCCCGGGCAGTGGCGGGAAGGCAGCCCGGCGGTCGGCGTCGGTGATTGCAGCCAAGGGCGTGCGCGGCGGGCTGGGCGTAGCCGGGCCATGGCCCATGCTTGCATGGTTCATTTGGCCATGGTTCATGTGCTCCATGCCGGCGGCCAGCGCGCGTTCACTGGCGAGCAGGGTCAGCAGGGTCACGCCGGCCACAATGCTGCGGTTGCGGGTGTCATTCATCGACGCGTACCTCGCGGAACATGCCGGTCTCCATGTGATAGAGCAGGTGGCAGTGGTAGGCCCAGCGGCCAAGGGCGTCGGCAGTCACCCGGTAGGAGCGTCGGCTGCCGGGCGGGATGTCGACGGTGTGCTTGCGCACCAGAAACTGGCCGTGCTCGTCTTCCAGGTCGCTCCACATGCCATGCAGGTGGATGGGGTGGGTCATCATGGTGTCGTTGACCAGGGTGATGCGCACCCGCTCGCCGTAGGTCAGGCGCAACGGCTCGGCATCGCTGAACTTGACGCCGTCGAACGACCAGGCGAAACGCTCCATGTGGCCGGTCAGGTGCAGCTCGATGTCGCGCGATGGCGCGCGGTCGTCCGGGTCGGGGTAGGGGCTGCGCAGGTCGGCGTAGGTCAGCACGCGCCGGCCGTTGTTGCGCAAGCCTATGCCGGGGTCTGCCAGGTTGGCGCGCGGTGCCATGGTTTGCATGTCCACCAACGGGTTACCGGTTTCGCTGGCCGAGTGTTGCTGCATCGCCGACATGGCAGCGTGGTCCATACCAGGCAGGTTGCTGTGGTCCATGCCCGCCATGTCGGCCATACCGCCGTGGCCCATGTCGTCCATGCTCAGCACCGGGCGCGGATCGGGTGCAGGCACCGGTGCCTGCAGCCCGGCGGCGCGGGCCAGGGTGCCGCGGGCGAAGCCGGTACGGTCCATGCTCTGGGCGAACAGGGTGTAGGCAGGTTGGTCGCCCACGGTCACCAGTACGTCGTAGGTCTCTGCCACGGCAATGCGCAGTTCATCCACGCTCACTGGCGTTACCGGCAAGCCGTCGGCGGCGATCACCGTCAGCGCAAGCCCGGGGATGCGGAAGTCGAAATAGGTCATGGCCGAGGCGTTGATCAGCCGCAGGCGCACGGTGTCGCCCGGCTGGAACAGGCAGGTGAAGTTACCCTCCGGCGGCTGGCCGTTGAGCAGGTAGGTGTAGGTGGCGGCGCTGATATCGGCGAGGTCGGTAGGGCTCATGCGCATGCGCGCCCAGGCCGTGCGCTCGGCAACGGTTGGGCCCCAGCCGTTGTCGGCGACGTCATCGATGAAATCGCCGACCGTGCGCTTGTGATAATTGTACGCGTCGGACTGTTTCTTCAGGGTGGCCATCAGCTGTTCCGGCGCCTGGTCCGACCAGTCGCTGAACAGCAGCACATGGTCGCGCTGGTAGCGGTGCGGTTCGGGTTCGCGTGGCTCGATCACGATGGCCCCGTACACCCCGGCCTGTTCCTGCAGTCCGGAGTGGCTGTGGTACCAGTAGGTACCGCTCTGGCGCAGGGTGAACTGGTACAAGTAGTCGCCGCCGGGTTCGATGCCGGCGAAGCTCAGGCCTGGTACGCCGTCCATGTTGGCGGGCAGGATGATGCCGTGCCAGTGGATTGAGGTGTCCTGCGCCAGGCGGTTGCGCACGCGCAGGGTCACGGTGTCGCCTTCGCGCCAGCGCAGTAACGGGCCGGGCAGGCTGTTGTTGAGGGTGAGCGCAGTGCGCGGGCGGCCGGTGATATTGACTGGGGTCTGGCCGATGAACAGCTCGAAGTGCTGGCCGGCCAGGTCTTGGCCTTCGGCCGCCTGAGCCAACGGGCGCCAAAGCCCCAGGCCCGCCAGCGTGGTGGCGGCGCCCAGGCCTTTGACGAAGGTACGGCGGGTGGGGGTGCGCAACATGGCGTGGCCTCATGCGGGGGAGCCACGATGTTCGCTGCAGGCGCCTGTCAGGTAGCTGAGGCGCACATTACAGCGTTGTCAGCTTGCCGCCTCGTCAGCGCGCAGGTCGCGCATCAGCAGGCCGTAGTCAAGGGCGACCTGCTCCGGGATGGGCAAGTACACCACATGGCCGTCGCCTGGCGCGACGTCGATGGCCTGCTGCTGGCGGTTGCGCAGGCGGTGCAGGTCGAAGTGATAGTTGCCACGCGGCGTCATCAGTTCCAAATGGTCACCCACGGCAAAGCGGTTCTTCACCTTGACCTCGGCCAAGCCATCGACACGTACGCCGGTCAGTTCGCCGACGAACTGCTGGCGCTCCGAAACCGAGTTGCCGCGCTGGTAGTTCTGGTATTCGTCGTGCACGTGGCGGCGCAGAAAGCCTTCGGTGTAGCCGCGTTGCGCGAGGGATTCGAGGTTGCCCATCAAGGCACGGTCGAATGGCCGCCCGGCCACGGCGTCGTCGATCGCCTGGCGGTACGACTGTACTGCACGGGCACAGTAGAAGTGCGACTTGGTGCGGCCTTCAATCTTCAGCGAATGCACGCCCATGGCGGCCAGGCGCTCGACGTGCTGGATGGCGCGCAGGTCCTTGGCATTCATGATGTAGGTACCGTGCTCATCTTCGAAGGCCGGCATTTCGGTGTCGGGGCGGTTGCTTTCCTGCAGCAGGAAAACCTGTTCGGTAGGGGCGCCCAGGCCGAGGGTAGGCTGCACTTCGCGCACGATATCGCCGGTGGCATTCTCGGTGGCCGGGGTGGCGTCGTACTTCCAGCGGCAGGCGTTGGTGCAGGTGCCCTGATTGGCGTCACGCTTGTTGAGGTAGCCCGAGAGCAGGCAACGGCCGGAATAGGCCATGCACAGCGCGCCGTGGACGAACACCTCCAGCTCCATGCCCGGCACCCGCTGACGAATTTCCTCGATCTCTTCCAGGGACAGCTCGCGCGACAGGATCACCCGGCTCAGGCCCAGCTGCTGCCAGAACTGCACGCTGGCCCAGTTGACGGTGTTGGCCTGCACCGACAAATGCACCGGCATCTGCGGGAAGTGCTGGCGCACCAGCATGATCAGGCCTGGATCAGACATGATCAGTGCATCCGGCGCCATGTCGATGACCGGTGCCAGGTCCTTGAGGAAGGTCTTGAGCTTGGCGTTGTGCGGGGCAATGTTGACCACCACGTAGAAGCGCTTGCCCAAGGCATGCGCCTCCTGGATGCCCAGCGCCAGGTTGGCGTGGTCGAATTCGTTGTTGCGCACCCGCAAGCTGTAGCGCGGCTGGCCGGCGTAGACCGCGTCGGCGCCGTAGGCAAAGGCATAGCGCATGGTCTTGAGGGTGCCGGCAGGGGCCAGCAGTTCGGGCTTGGCGGTAGGGTTCATGTGCGCACCGGGGTAAAAAGGCCGGGATGCTAGGAGCGATGAACACGGTGCGTATTGATTTGCGTCAAGTGAGCGCGGCACTTTTGCCTGGGTGCCGTGCACTAATCACTCACAAGCCATGAGAGGAACTGCAATGAACGAAACCGCGCTACAGAACAAAGCCCTGGCAGTACTCCTGGCGTTGGTGACCATTGCCTTCTTCTGGATCCTGCTGCCGTACTACGGCGCAATCTTCTGGGCGGTGATCCTCGGCATCCTGTTCGCCCCTTTGCAGCGCCACCTGCTGATCCGCTTCGGGCGCCGACGCAACCTGGCGGCCGCCACGACCTTGCTGGTGTGCCTGCTGGTGGCTGTTCTGCCAGTGATCATCACCAGCGCGCTGCTGGTGCAGGAGGGGGCGTCGCTGTACCAGCGCATAGAGAGCGGGCAACTGGACATTGCCGGCTTTGTCGAGCATGGCAAGAACATGCTGCCGGCCTGGGCCCAGCATGGCCTGGACAGCGTGGGCATGGGCAACCTCGACGCGCTGCGTGACAAGATCACCAAGTGGGCCACCCAAGGCAGCCAGGTGCTGGCCACTCAGGCATTCAGCTTTGGTCAGGGCACGTTCGAGTTCGTGGTCAGCTTCGGCATCATGCTGTACCTGCTGTTCTTTTTCCTGCGCGAAGGCGCAGATGTGGCTCGCCGGGTGCGGCTGGCCGTGCCTCTGCCCGAGCACCAGAAACGTCGTTTGCAACTGAAGTTCAACCGTGTGGTGCGGGCGACGGTGAAAGGCAACGTATTGGTGGCCATTACCCAAGGGGCGCTGGGCGGGTTCATTTTCTGGGTGCTGGATATCCCCAGTGCACTGGTGTGGGCGGTGCTGATGGCGTTTCTGTCGCTGCTGCCGGCGGTGGGTGCGGGCATCGTCTGGGCACCGGTGGCCGCGTATTTCCTGCTGACCGGAGCGATACTGCCGGGAATTATCCTGACCGCGTTCGGAGTGCTGGTGATTGGCCTGGTGGATAACGTGCTGCGGCCGATCCTGGTGGGCAAGGACACGCGCATGCCGGACTACCTGATTCTGGTATCGACGCTGGGTGGGCTGGCAGTCTTCGGGCTCAACGGCTTCGTGATCGGGCCCTTGATCGCGGCGCTGTTCGTGTCCAGCTGGGCGATTTTTGCCGCAACCAAGCCGCAGGTGCAATTGCCACAGTAGGGGTTTACCGCAGCACCCAAGGTTGGGTTCAATGCCGTCACACCCGCCGCGATGGAAACAGCCAGATCGACAAGCCCAGCTACACCTACCAGGCAGTCTACCGCTACTTGCTCGACAGGATCGAAGCAGCGCCCTGCGATGTGGAGCAGCGCTTGCCGTCACTGCGCGAGCTGGCCCGGCGCTTGGGCGTTTCGGTATCCAGTACCAAGTACGCCTATGCACTGCTGGAGGACGAAGGGCGGGTGTATGCGCGCCCCAAGCTGGGCTACTTCAGCCGGCCCCGAGCCCCCGCCATGCGCGGGCAGCATTCACCGAGCCTGCTCGACACGGTGTTCGCCAGCGCCCGTCAGCCGGGCATGCTGGCCCTGGGCAGCGATGCGCCGGCCATGTTGCTGTCGCTGCAGCAGCCGCTACTGATGATTGAGCGCGAACTGGCGCGCCAATACCCGCACGCGTTGGTACCGCTGTTCCAGCCGTTCGGTGAGCCCGAGTTGCGCAGCGTGCTGGCCGACCGCTACACCCGCTCGGCGCAGCATTACTGGAGCGCCGATCAGGTGTTCATTGGCGCGGACCTGCGCAGCATTCTCGAATTGGCGTTACGCGCCCTCGACCTGGAAGGCCAGGTGGCGCTGGTGGAGTCACCCTGCAACTGGGCGGTGCTGAGGCAGTTGCAGGCTGCGCGCATGACCATCATCGAAGTGCCATTGGGTGAGGATGGGCGTTTCAATTTACAGCAGTTGCACCGGCTGCTATGCGATCAGCCGGTGCGCCTGGCAGTGCTGTCGTCAGCGGCCAATGTGCCGCAAGGTGGCGTGATGCCCGCGTCGGACAAGCAGCAGATTTGCCGCTGGCTGGCTGAGCACGCTGTGTGGTTGTTCGAAAACGATGGCTACGGCGATTTGTGTTTCGACGCTTCAGCGCCGCGCTACCGGGACTTCGCCGACCCTGACCGGGTGCTGGTGTTTTCGACCTTCGACAAGCTGATCGGCGCGGAGGCGCCCTTTGGCTACCTGCTTTGCCGGCAGCATAATGAGCGTTTGCAGCAGTTGTGCCTTGAACGCGCCTTTCGTTTGTCGCCGATTCGCCAAAAGGCCATCGCCAGGCTGTTCGTCTCGCGCCGGGTCGAGCGGCACGTACAGCGCTTGCGGCCCTTGCTGCGTGAACGCCTGCAGCAGCTGAAGGCGCTGCTGGACGTGTACGGCCAGGGCTGCCTGCGCATCACCGAGCCTCAAGGCGGGGCCTGCCTGTGGTTGCGGGCGACTCGGCCGGTGGATATGCGCCGGGTCTTCGAGCGGCTGCTGGCACAACGCATCGTCATCGCCCCCGGGGAGCTCTTCAGCCAGTGCGGCCTATGGCGCAGCCACCTGCGGTTGTGCTGCACAGTGGACTGGAGCAAGGACATTGCCCTGGCACTGCAATGCCTGGTCAGGGCTATTCAGGACGAAGCTCAAGCCCCGTAGCAGTGGTGCAAGGCCGGGAACGCCCCATCGCGCACTTCGTCTGCATAGCGGGCGCAGGCCTCGCGGATCACCTGGCCGACGTCGGCATACTGCTTGACGAAGCGTGGCACGTGGTCACCCCCTAGCCCCAGCAGGTCCTCAGTGACCAGCACCTGCCCATCGCAGGCGGGTGAGGCGCCAATGCCAATGGTCGGTTTGTCGCTGGCCTGGGTGATGGCGCGCGCCACGGGCTCGGCCACGCCTTCGAGCAGCAGGCTGAAAGCACCGGCGTGCAGGTTGGCCTGCGCATCGGCCCGCAGCGCTGCAGCGCTGTCAGGGCTAAGCCCTTGGGCCTTGTAGCCGCCCATGGCATTGACGAACTGCGGCATCAGGCCGATGTGCGCCATGATCGGGATACCCCGGGCGACCAGGAATTCGACGGTGCTCGCCAACGCCTGGTTGGCCTCCAGCTTGAGCGCGTCGCAGCCAGTGCTGGCCAATACCTGGGCGCAGTTGCGAAAAGCTTGCTCGTGGGATTCCTGATAGCTGCCAAACGGCATGTCGGCGATTACGCAGGCCAGGCGGGTGCTGTCGACCACGGCGCGAGTATGGGAGATGGTTTCGTCCAGGCGCATGCCCAGGGTGGACGGGCGGCCGTAGCCGACCATGGCCGTGGAATCGCCGACCAGTATGAAGTCGACCAGCGGGTCGATCACCTGGGCGATGGCGCTTGAGTAGGCGGTGAGCGAAACGATCTTCTGCCGGCCTTTCATGGCGACCAGTTGCGGGACGGTAAGGCGGCTCGTGCGGGTGTGTGTGCTCATTGGGGGCTGGGCATCTCAGGACAGGGATGGCCCATTGTCGGGAGCTTGCAGCGGCAACTCAATGTACAGATCCAGGCTGAAAGGCGACCCAGATTACCTGCTTGATTCGGCCGGCTTTGCAGTATTTTGTGGGAGCGGCACTGTGTCGCGATCGGGCCGCAGCGCGGCCCCTCGGATTCAGCAAAAAGGCCTGGATTGCTGGGGCTGCTGCGCAGCCCGGTCGCGACACAAGGCCGCTCCTGCAGGCCTTTCGCACGGCCTCAGAAGGCCTGTGGCATCTCGCCTTTGGCCAGGCGCCGGTTGATGTCGGCGATCACTTCGGGCAGGTCGTTGATGGTGTCGATGAGGTAGTGCGGGCGCGAGCCGGCAAACAGCGCATGGATACGCTGGCGCTCGCTTTCCAGCTGCTCGGCACTCAGTGCCTGGAAGCCTTCCCAGGTCAGCCCCAGCGCGTTGCCCGAGCACACCAGTGCCACGGTCCACATGCCGGCACGGCGGCCTTCGAGAATGCCTGGCACGGTATCGTCGACTTTCACGCAGGCCGCCACATCGTCGATGCCCAGTGCAATCACGTTGGCCAGGGCCTGGGCCGGCCAAGGTCGGCCGTTAGGCGTCTCGTCGGTGGCCACCACGTGGTCGGCCACGTAGCCGTTCTGCGCCGCCAGTTCCACCACCTTGTCCATCACTACCTTCGGATAGCCCGAGCACGAGCCGATCTTCAGGCCGTCCTGGCGCAGCCCGGTGAGGGTGTCCAGCGCACCGGGGATTAGCGCCGAGTGCACGGCGATCTTCTCGATCTGCAGCGGCATGAAGCGGTTGTAGATGGCGGTCACGTCATCGTCGGTCGGCGTGCGGCCGAACACCTTGCGGTAGCGCTCGGCAATTTCCGGCACGTCGCACAAGGTGCGGATGTGGTCCCACTTGCCCATGCCCATCGGCCCTCGGGCCTCTTCGATGGACACCTGCACGTCGAATTCGGCAAAGGCCTCGACAAAAATCTGGGTAGGGGCGAACGAGCCGAAATCGACCACGGTGCCAGCCCAGTCGAGGATGGCAGCTTGCAGTTGTGTAGGGTTGCTGTAGTTCATGTGCGCAAATTCCTGAATTCAGGTGGGCAAAGGGTCAGATGTCCAGTACTTCCATTTCCCGCAGCACTTCGGCCACGGCATTTACGGCGGCCTGCATGCCATCGGCACCGACCACGCCGATGCAGCCGACGCGGAAGGTTTCGACCTGGGTCAGCTTGCCCGGGTAGAGAATGAAGCCCTTGGCCTTGACCCGTTCGTAAAAGTCCTTGAACTGGTAGCGGGCGTCGTTCGGTGCGTGGAAAGTGACGATGATCGGCGCCTGGATATCGGCCGGCAGGAAGCTGCGCAGGCCAATGGCGGCCATGCCGTCGAGCAGGGTCTTGCAGTTGTCGGCATAGCGTTGGTGGCGCGCAGGCAGGCCGCCTTCTTCGTTGTATTGCTGCAGCGCCTCGTGCAGGGCCGCGACCACGTGCGTGGGCGGGGTGAAGCGCCACTGGCCGGTCTTGGCCATGTAGGCGTGCTGGTCGTAAAGGTCCATGGCCAGCGAGTGGGCATTGCCTTCGGCGGCGGCCAGGGCGGCTTTTTCGGCGAAGACGAAGCCCATGCCAGGTACGCCTTCCAGGCACTTGCCGGAGGCGGCGATCAGCGCTTCGAAGGGGATTTCGCGGGCATCGATCGGCAGCGCGCCGAATGAACTCATGGCATCGATGATCAGGCGCTTGCCGTGGCGTTTGATCACCTGGGCGATCTCGGGCAGCGGGTTGAGGATACCGGTACTGGTTTCGCAGTGGATCAATGCCACGTGGGTGACGGCGGGGTCGGCAGCCAGCAGGCGGTCGACATCGGCAGCCGTGGTCGGCTGGTCTTCGGCGGTTTCGAAGGTGCTGTAGCTGCGGCCCACCACTTTGCAGATCTTCGCCAGGCGCTGGCCATAAGCGCCATTGATCAGCACCAGGACCTTGCCATCGCGTGGCACCAGGGTGCCGATGGCCGCTTCCACGGCGAAGGTGCCGCTGCCTTGCAGGGGCACGCAGTGGTGGCTGGCGCTGCCGTCGATGATCGCCAGCAGTTGCTCGCAGACGCTGGCAGTCAGCTGGTTGAAGTCGCGGTCCCAGGAGCCCCAGTCCACCAGCATGGCTTGGCGGGTGCGGATTGATGTGGTCAAGGGACCTGGGGTCAGCAGAATCGGGGCGTTGCTCATTCCGTTATTCCTCGCAAGCGGTGGGCTGAAACTACGAGGCCTAGGTTGCAATTCGCGCTGCCATCAATCAAATTGTTTGTTGTTATCCCAGCTATAAGTCAGGCCGATAAATATGAACCTGTTTCAGCTACGTGCGTTCGATGCAGTGGCCCGTGAGGGCAGCTTTACGCGAGCCGCCGAGCGCCTGTTCATCAGCCAGCCGGCAGTGACCGGGCACGTCAAGGCGCTGGAGGAGCACTACCAGATCACCTTGCTGAGGCGCACCGCGCGGCGCGTTGAGTTGACCGAAGAGGGCACGCGGCTGGCGGCCATCACCCGGGCCATGTTCGGCCTGGCTGAAGAGGCGCAGGCCATGCTGGAAGCCAACCGGCAGTTGCTGACCGGGCGCCTGGAGGTGGCCGCCGATGGCCCGCACCGGGTCATGCCCATGCTGGCGCAGTTACGTCAGCGCTACCCCGGTATCACGGTCAATTTGCGGCTGGGTAACGCTCAAGAGACGCTGGCGGCCCTGTTGTCCGAGCATGCCGACGTGGCGGTACTGACTGAGATCGAGCCACGCAAGGGCCTGTACCTTCAGAACCTGTGCGAATCCCGTTTGTGCGCGCTGTTGCCGGCAGGGCACGCCTGGGCGGGCGGCGAAGGTGACCTGGCCCTGACCGGGCTGCACCAGCAGATCATGGTGCTGCGCGAACCCAGCTCCACTACCCGGCGCACCTTCGACAAGGCCTGCGCTACAGCCGGCGTGCAGCCGAGGGTGCAGCTGGAGCTGGACAGCCGTGAGGCGGTCACCGAGGCAGTGGCATCGCAGCTGGGCATCGGGGTGGTGTCGTCTACGGAAGTGGCGAACGACCCCCGGGTGGTGGCGCGACCGCTAGGCGGGCAGGGTCTGGTCAACCAGCACATGGTTGGCTGCCTGGAGCGGCGCCGTGAGTTACGCTTGATCCAGGCATTCCTGGGCCTGGCGGCCAGCCTTTGAGCCGGGCCGAGATGGCGGTATGACTGATGGACTGCAGATGAGCGAGAAAGACACCATTTCCATGCAACTGGTGCGTGAGGCCTTGTTGCAGACCTGCCCGGCGGGTGAGCCGGATGCCGCGTTGCTGGCCCGTGCCGGTATCGACGCCGGGCAGTTGCAGGCCCCGGATGCACGGGTCAGCGCCGAGGCCTATGCCCGGCTCTGGCGGTTGCTGGCACGGCGTTGCAACGACGAGTTCTTTGCCATGGACCCGCGTGGCCTGCGCAGCGGCAGCCTGGCGTTTCTGTGCCGGGCGAGCATGGCCCAGCCAACCTTGGGCGAGGGCCTGGAAACCGCGCTGGCGTTTCTTTCGCTGATGCTCGAGGACCTGCAGCCGAGCCTGGTGCGTCAGCAGGGCCTGGCCGAGATTGTCATCAATGAGCCGCGTGACCTGCCACGGCGCCCGTTCACCTACTTCACCTTCTGGATGATCGTGCATGGCGTGGCCTGCTGGCTGGCCGGGCGACGCATCGCCATCCTGGCCATTGAGCTGCGCTGTGCCGAGCCGCCGTACTGTGACGATTACCGGGTGATGTTTTCGCAGAACCTGCAGTTCGAGCGGCCGCGCACCCGCATGATCATCAGTGCCGATTGCCTTGACGTGCCACTGCGTCGTAGCCCCGAGGACCTGCAGCGTTTTCTGGCCGAGGCGCCCGGCAACATCCTGGTCAAGTACCGTGATCCGGCCAGCCTGGCGCGGCGTATCCGCGCCGACTTGCTGCAACTGGACCCGTCCCGTTGGCCGGATGCCGACGCCCTGGCACGACATTTGTGCCTGTCTCCGTCAACCTTGCGTCGTCGGTTGGCGGAGGAAGGGCAGAGCTACCAGGTACTCAAGGACAGTGTCCGGCGCGAACTTGCCATTGCCTGGTTGAGCCGGGAAGAGGTGGCCATGGGTGAGATTGTCGAGCGTCTGGGGTTTGCCGACAGCAGTTCGTTCTACAAGGCATTTCGCAAGTGGTTCGGCTGCAACCCTGGGCATTACCGTGCGCTGATCCAGGCCCGGGGAGCGGCAGGCTGCATTGAGGCTCCCGCTGCCACTGGCGGTGGGTGAAGGCAGGGAGTCGATCGTTGCCCATCAAGGGCATTGATGATGCAAGCGGTGGCGGGTCGTGGGCACGGTCGTATTTCCTCGTGCCTTGGGCAGTGCGAGTTGGCGAGCATGCCAGCCCCAACCCTTCGCTCCCGGCACATCCATGACTTCCAGCACTTCGAACGCCATCATCAGCCATGAACAAGCAACTGATGATTTCATCGCAGCCAGGCTTCCCGACTGGCTAAAGCGGGCCAGCCAGGCTCAGATCGTCGCCCTGCGCGCCAGCCTCAACGCCCATCACGCCAGCCAGGCCCGTCTGCGCGGGCTTACGCTGACCCTTGAGCCTCTGCAGGTGTTCGCTGAAAAGCACCTGCTGGGCGTGCTGGTCAAGCCACTGCCCACAGGCATGACCCTCGCAGCATTGGAATGGCTGCAGGTATCACCGCGTTTCGGCACGATGCCCGGCACTCTTCAGCAGACTTACCACTACTCGGCGACCCGCCAGGATGGCTTGCTGAGGCTGATGGGCAACTTCGGCCCTGACGAATCGTTTTACCAGGGCACCGGGCTGGTGTCTCCTGGCCGGGACGCCGTGTTGACCGGCACGCCCGAGCAACTGGTTGCGACATGCCGGGCGCTGGATGTGGGCCAGCTTTACCAGGCCGAGCTGCAGCGCACGTTCAACGCGACCACCGAAGGCATCCTTGCGCAGGACAAACGTTCGGGTCTGGCACTGGCTGCGCAGGTTGCGACGCTCAAGGGCGATATCGACGAGCAGGTGCAGCAGGCCTTGACCAAGATGGTTGAGGGTGGGGGTGCCCATGCTGACACGGGCCTGCATGCCTACCCCGGGTTGCTGGAGGTGTTGGGGCAGCGTGTTGCTGACGGGCTGTTCATTCGTTTGCGAGACAGTGTGGGCCAGGACCGAGGTGTGGTCCTCTACCTGCCCAGCGATCCCGTGCAGGCGCTGCGCCGCTTCGACTCCACACAGGCCATGAACACTGCGATGGTTGCAGCATTGCAAGAGAAGGCCTACCGGGATTACTTCATGCAGCTGATCAGCCTGCGACATCGCGCGAGCATCGCAGGCAGGCTGCATGCACGCCTGGAGGATGCCCAGCCCGATCTGGCGTTGGAGGGCGCGACTGAGTCTGGGGACTTGTTCGCTGCGCTGGCCGCGCAACAGTTGCAAAGGGTCAAGGACGACGCCCGGCTGTTACTGGTCCCTACTGCGGACGCTGACGCGGCTGCCGCCCGCGCTCGTCATGCGGCCTGGCATGGCGCAGGGCTCGATTTGCTCAACCTGGCGGGGCTTTTCATCCCTGTGGTAGGCGCGCTACTGCTTGGCCAACTGGTGGCGCAGACACTTGGCGAGGTATTCGAGGGCGTCAAGGACTGGACCCGTGGGCACCAGCACGAAGCCCTCGAGCATATGCTGGGGGTTGCCGAAACGGTGGCTGCGACGGCGTTGACCGCAGCCAGTGTGAGTTTTCTGCGAAGTACCTTTGTCGATGGCTTGCAGCCTGTGAACGTGGGGGGGCGGCGCGGCCTGCTGTGCTCCGATGACATCACAGCCTATGAGTCCAACCCAGGCACCATCGCCCTGCGTGATGATGGGCTTTATGGTGACGAGAGCAGGCGCTGGATGCGCCGGGGGCAGCGTTATTATGAAGTTCAGCGCAGTGAGCCTGAAGCCCCGTACCGCCTGCGTCACCCTGGTGCAAGCAACGGTTACGGGCCGCTGGTTTTGCACAACGGCGAACGCGGCTGGCGCCTGCTGCGCGATCAACCGCAACGCTGGAACGACGTGCGCAGCATGCTCGATAGCCTGTGGCCGCAGCATCCCGCCATTGATCCACAGCAGGCGGCGCAAGTGCTGCGGGTTGCCGGTGTGGATACCGAGGAGTTGCGGGGCGTGCTGGTAGAGAACCGGCCGGCGCCAGTAAACCTGCGTGAGACTTTGCGGCGCTTCGAAGCCCATGCGCGTATCGAGTCGTTCTTTACTCGTCTGGCCAGCTACTCGCTGGCCACACAGGACAGTGCGTTGCTGGAGTGGTGTCAGGCCCAGTCTGCCAGTACCGACAGCGATACCCTGCTGCGTCAGCGAGCTGCCCTGCAGGGGCCTCTTCTGGAGCACCTGAGCACGCCACCCGCTGCCGACGACAGGCTGCTGACCTTGGTAAAACGTGATTTCGCCGGTTTGCCGGAAGCCTACGCACAGGCGCTGGTCGCGCAGGCCAGTGAAGGCGACCGGTTGCTGACGACGTCAAGCGGGCGTGTGACGCTGGGCCTCGCGGAAAAGGCCCGCTCCCTGCTTCGCCTGGCCAGACTGAACCGTACGCTGGAGGGGCTTTACCTGCCCGGCAGCTACTGCAACGAAACCGGTCAACTGGCTTTCGCCCTGCTTCAGGGCGAGCTGGCAAGCCGCGCAGGTGTGCCTCCCGAAACGCTCAGCCTGGAGCTGCGCGACAGTGCACCGGACGGGCGTTTGCTAAAGGCCATAGGCACCGCTGTCGACCCCCTTGTGCGCAGGATAGTGGTGCATAAAGACGGATGCTTCCATCTTTATGATGGCCTGGGGCGTGGGCTGCCGTTCGGCGCAGGTGACCCGGCAAGCCTTTACGAAACGCTTGCAGCGGTGTTGGCGCCTGAGCATTGCGCGGCGCTTGGCATGGCTCACGGCGATGTTGGGTCACAGCTACGCCAGCGTCTGCTTGCCCGGCTTCCTGCTACGCACCAGGGGGTTGCCGACCTCTTGCAATGGCCGACACAGGTGCAATGGTTGAACCCTGGACGACGCTTGCCAGATGGCCGGGTTGGCTATCTGCTCAATGGCCGCACCGGGGCCGACAGCCGTTCATTTGCTGCGCGGGTTCGGGAGCGTTTGCGCCAGCTTTATCCAGGGTTGGATGAGGTGCAGCTGGACCAGGAGCAGGCGCTTCTTGCCAATGGGCCGCGGCCGGTCTATGAGCGCCTCGTAGAGCTGGAAGATGACCATGACCAGTTGATTCGCCACCTCAACCGCTGGTGCAGCGCAGAACTGAACGAGGGGCGCCAGATACTTCGCCGGCAGGTCGTCGGCGCCATTCTGCGGGCTTGGCGCTTGCAGGGACACTGGATATACAACGATGCGGGCACACCGACAGGTCAGCGCCTGTCGCTGAGTGGCCTGCAGCTCAGCAGTTTGCCGGAGCTGCCGCCTGTCATTGACTTCCACCGTGTAACCAGCCTGCGGTTGTACGAGTCGGCGGTCGATGTGGTGCCAGTGAACTTCTTGCGCCCGTTTACCACGCTGAGCGAGCTGGACTTGAGTTTCAACCGGCTGCGCAACATTCCGCTCGGGATCGCTCACCTGCCGCAACTCCAGCGCTTGCGCCTGGCGCATAACCAGATCCGTCTCGACGCGCAGGCGGTCGAGGTCTTGCAGGCACTGCCTGGCTTGTCCCATCTTGACTTGAGCTACAACCGGCTGGAACACCTCTACCTGAACCTCAACCATTTTTCGGCAATGACTCACTTGAACCTGCGGCACTGCCGGCTGGCGACCTGGCCCGACCACATCGAGCTGTGCGGCCTTTTGGTGCGCTGTGACCTGAGCGACAATCAACTACGGGAACTACCGGAGGCGGTGTTGGCCATGCCTCATGCCTGGCGCCGGGCGCTTGTCGTCGACCGTAACCCCCTGACAGGGGTCCAGTTGCAACGGTTGTTCGCGCTGGATCCCATCGAGGAACACGGACATTTGCCAGAGTCGATGGCCCGTGTCGACTTGCTTCATGCACGCGCCTTGTGGCTGCAGCATGTCGCCGATAACGACCGAATGGCGTGCGCAGCGCTGTGGGACGGCCTGTTGGCCGACCCGGACAGCGTAGGCTTTTTCCGTATTTTAGCGTGGCTGGAGCATACGGCTGATTATGACCCGGCAGCCACCGGAGGCGGCCGGGAAGCACTTGCGCGTGAAGTATGGGCCGCGCTGCGGGCCATGGAGGGCAGTCCGGGGCTGCGGATACGGGTTTTTGAAGAGTGCAATCAGCCTGTTTCCTGCTCGGACATGGTCATCGATCGTTTCAGTCACGTGAATATTCGGGTCTTGCTGGCCCAGGCTGAAACCGATGCGCTAGACCTGACGAAACGGGGACAGTTGATGGCATTCGGCCGGCAGCTGTTTCGGCTTGATCAGGTTTGGCAGGAGGCCAGCCGAGCGATATTGCGCCAGGGCGGCGCGGGTGAACAGGTGGGGCGCTCGGCCTTGTCACTGGCATACCGTGTACGCCTGCGCGAACGTCTGGGTTTGCCCGGTCAGCCGCGGGCGATGCGCTACCCGGACTCTGCCGGGTTGAGCGACCAGCACGTCAACAGTGTTGCCGCAGCTGTCCTCGCCAGTGAAGACTTCGAGGCGCTGACTCAAAGCCTGGCGAGTCGCCTGTTCTGGCAAACCTGCCTTCGTGAGCAGCACCGGGCGCTGTTCGAGGCACTCAGAGCCGACTATCTGCAGCGCAGGGCGGACTTGCGCATTGTGCAGCCACCCATTGCGGCCGAACAACTGCGTTCTCAGCTTGCTGATCTGGATGAGCAAGAACTGCGCGATACACAGCGATTGCTGACAGGGCTGACCGAGTCTTACCTGCACAGCCTGGGCCGGGGTGCCAGCTGACCTGCAAGGCGGCCAAACCAGTCATCCAGATTGACAGCTTTGGCCATTGCCGCGGGGCTTGAGCGGCGCGAACATCGTCGGACCGATGGTTAACACCAAAAACAAGAAACCAGGAGTCCGACGATGCGCGATTACACCGAGGCTGCTCGTGCGTTCGACCACGCTCAGGCTGCCAGTGCGGCGCTGCATGGCGACCTCGAAGCCCTCAATGCCTGTGTTGAATGCTGTGACCGCCATGCCGGTGACGGCAAGCTGGCGCTAATCTACGAAGACCGCAATGGCAACACAGCACGGTACAGTTTTGACCAGCTCAAGGCGCAGTCTGCCCGATTTGCCAATGTGCTCAAAACCCAAGGCGTAGGTCCAGGTGACCGGGTGGCTGGTTTGATGCCGCGCACTCCCGAGCTTCTTGTCACCATCCTCGCCACCTGGCGCCTGGGCGCGGTGTACCAGCCTTTGTTCACTGCCTTCGGCCCCAAGGCTATCGAGCACCGCCTTGAGCAGTCGCATGCCCGCGTAGTCGTTACCGACAGCCTCAACCGTAGCAAGCTGGACGATGTGCATGCCTGCCCGACCATCATCACAGTCAATGCCCGCGTCGGCGAGCTGGACTTCCAGCAGTGTCTGGAGCGTGCCGCGAACGACTGTGATCCGGTAATGCGCGCGGGTAGCGACCCGTTCTTGCTGATGTTCACGTCAGGCACCACCGGCCCGGCGAAACCGTTGGAGGTGCCGCTGCGGGCCATCGTCGCGTTTAAGGGTTACATGCGCGACGCCATCGGCCTGCGCAGCGAAGACAACTTCTGGAACCTGGCAGACCCGGGCTGGGCCTACGGCCTTTATTACGCGGTCACCGGCCCATTGTCGCTGGGCCATGCAACCACGTTCTACGATGGCCCGTTCAGCGTCGAAAGCTGCGCGCGGGTCATCGACAAGCTGGGTATCACCAACCTGGCAGGCTCGCCCACCGCCTACCGCATGTTGATTGCAGCCGGCAGTGCTTTCTCGGCGCCGGTCAAGGGCCGCCTGCGCGTGGTCAGCAGTGCAGGTGAGCCGCTCAATCCAGAGGTGATCCGCTGGTTCGCCAATGAGCTGGGCGTGACCATCCACGACCATTATGGCCAGACCGAACTGGGTATGGTGCTGTGCAACCATCACGGTCTGTCACACCCTGTGCACCTGGGGTCTGCAGGCTTCGCTATCCCCGGCCATCGCATTGTGGTGCTGGACGAGCAAGCTAACGAACTGCCGGCCGGTCAACCGGGCATCCTTGCCGTCGACCGCGAGCAATCGCCACTTTGCTGGTTCGGTGGCTACCACGGTTTGCCGACCAAGGCGTTCATCGGCAAGTACTACCTCAGTGGCGACACTGTAGAGCTCAACGCGGATGGCAGCATCAGTTTCGTTGGCCGCAGCGATGATGTGATTACCACTTCCGGTTACCGCGTCGGGCCGTTCGACGTCGAAAGCGCGTTGATCGAGCACCCCGCGGTGGTGGAGGCCGCCGTCATCGGCAAGCCGGACCCGGAACGTACCGAGCTGATCAAGGCTTTCGTGGTGCTGACTGAAGGCGTCGGCGGTTGTGCCGAGCTGGAAGAAGCGCTGCGTCAGCATGTACGCCAGCGCCTGTATGCCCATGCTTACCCCCGCGAAATCGAATTCGTCAGCGAGCTGCCCAAGACCCCGAGCGGCAAGCTGCAACGCTTCATCCTGCGCAACCAGGAAGTCGCCAAACAACAAGCGCAACAGGCCACCCCTGCCAGCGCCTGAAAGGAAACCGATCATGCAGATAGCCAATAAACACTTCATTGTCAGCGGCGCCGCCTCCGGGTTGGGTGCTGCCACTGCGCAGATGCTGGTCGAGGCCGGCGCCAAGGTCATGCTGGTCGACCTCAATGCCCAGGCCGTCGAGGCCAAGGCCCGTGAGCTGGGTGACAACGCCCGCTTCGCCGTGGCCGACATCAGCGACGAGCAGGCTGCGCAGGCGGCCGTCGACGCAGCCGTCAGTGCCTTCGGCAGCTTGCATGGCCTTGTCAATTGTGCCGGCATCGTCGGTGCCGAGAAGGTGCTGGGCAAACAGGGGCCACATGGCCTGGCCAGCTTCGCCAAGGTCATCAACGTCAACCTGATCGGCAGCTTCAATTTGCTGCGCCTGGCTGCTGCAGCCATGGCTGAAGGGGCTGCCGATGAGGCCGGCGAGCGTGGCGTGATCATCAATACCGCCTCCATCGCTGCCTATGACGGCCAGATCGGTCAGGCGGCCTACGCTGCCTCCAAGGGTGCCATTGCCAGCCTTACCTTGCCGACTGCGCGCGAACTGGCACGTTTCGGCATCCGCGTGATGACCATCGCTCCGGGCATCTTCGAAACGCCGATGATGGCTGGCATGACCGAGGAAGTGCGTGCTTCGCTGGCTGCCGGCGTGCCGTTCCCGCCACGCTTGGGGCGCCCTCAGGAATACGCTGCGCTGGCCCGTCACATCATCGAGAACAGCATGCTCAACGGCGAGGTGATCCGCCTCGACGGTGCACTGCGCATGGCTGCCAAGTAAGGAGAGCGAACATGACCCTCGCCAATGATCCGATTGTTATCGTCAGCGCCGTGCGCACGCCCATGGGCGGCCTGCAGGGCGACCTGAAAAGCCTGACTGCGCCACAACTGGGCAGTGCGGCCATTCGTGGTGCCGTGGAACGTGCCGGCATCGATGCTGCCAGTGTCGAGCAAGTGCTGTTCGGCTGCGTGCTGCCGGCTGGCCTTGGCCAGGCGCCGGCACGCCAGGCTGCACTGGGTGCCGGGCTGGACAAGCACACCACCTGTACCACCCTGAACAAGATGTGCGGTTCGGGCATGCAGGCCGCGATCATGGCCCATGACCTGCTGCTGGCCGGCACCGCAGACGTGGTGGTGGCGGGTGGCATGGAAAGCATGACCAACGCCCCGTACCTGCTAGACAAAGCCCGTGGCGGCTACCGCATGGGCCATGGCAGGGTCATCGACCACATGTTCATGGACGGCCTGGAAGACGCTTATGACAAAGGCCGCCTGATGGGCACCTTCGCCGAAGATTGCGCCCAGGCCAACGGCTTCAGCCGCGAAGCCCAGGACCAGTTCGCCATCGCCTCGCTTACCCGTGCCCAGGACGCGATCAGCAGTGGCCGCTTTGCCGCCGAAATCGTGCCGGTGGAAGTCACCGAGGGCAAGGAAAAGCGCGTCATCAAGGACGACGAGCAGCCGCCCAAGGCGCGCCTGGACAAGATCCCGCAGCTCAAGCCTGCCTTCCGTGAAGGGGGTACGGTGACCGCAGCCAACGCCAGTTCGATTTCCGACGGTGCCGCGGCGCTGGTGCTGATGCGGCGCTCCGAAGCTGACAAGCGCGGCCTCAAGCCATTGGCAGTGATCCATGGCCACGCGGCCTTCGCCGACACCCCGGCGCTGTTCCCGACCGCGCCGATCGGGGCTATCGACAAACTGATGAAACGCACCGGCTGGAACCTGGCCGACGTCGACCTGTTCGAGATTAACGAGGCCTTCGCCGTGGTCACCTTGGCGGCCATGAAACACCTTGACCTGCCCCATGACAAGGTCAACATCCATGGCGGCGCCTGCGCCCTTGGCCACCCCATCGGCGCCTCCGGCGCACGCATCCTGGTGACCTTGCTGTCGGCCCTTCGCCAGAACAACCTGCGCCGCGGCGTGGCGGCCATTTGCATTGGCGGCGGCGAGGCCACGGCCATGGCTGTCGAATGCCTGTACTGAGGTGAACCATGCTGGTAACTGACGAGCAACAACAGATCGCCGACGCGGTACGCGCCTTTGCCCAGGAACGGCTGAAACCTTTTGCCGAGCAGTGGGACAAGGAACACCGCTTCCCCAAGGAGGCCATCGAAGAGATGGCGGAGCTGGGCCTTTTCGGCATGCTGGTCCCGGAGCAGTGGGGCGGCAGTGACACCGGTTACGTGGCCTACGCCATGGCCCTGGAAGAAATCGCCGCTGGCGATGGTGCCTGCTCGACCATCATGAGCGTGCACAATTCGGTGGGCTGTGTACCCATCCTGCGGTTTGGCAGCGAGCAGCAGAAGGCGCAGTTCCTCACCCCCCTGGCAACTGGCGCGATGCTGGGTGCCTTTGCCCTCACCGAACCGCAGGCTGGCTCCGATGCCAGCAGCCTGAAGGCCCGTGCGCGTCTGGACGGTGACCACTATGTGCTCAATGGCAGCAAGCAGTTCATCACCTCCGGGCAGAACGCCGGGGTTGTGATCGTGTTTGCCGTGACGGATCCGGAGGCTGGCAAGCGTGGGATCAGCGCATTCATCGTGCCCACCGATTCACCGGGCTACCAGGTAGCACGGGTCGAGGACAAGCTCGGCCAGCACGCGTCCGACACCTGCCAGATTGTCTTCGACAACGTGCAGGTGCCGGTGGCCAACCGCCTGGGCGCAGAAGGCGAGGGCTACAAGATTGCCCTGGCCAACCTTGAAGGCGGGCGCATCGGTATTGCCTCGCAGGCCGTGGGCATGGCCCGTGCCGCGTTCGAAGTGGCGCGTGACTACGCCAAGGAGCGGCAAAGCTTTGGCAAGGCGCTGATCGAGCACCAGGCCGTGGCCTTCCGCCTGGCCGACATGGCGACGAAAATTGCCGTGGCCCGGCAGATGGTGCTGCACGCCGCCGCCCTGCGTGACGCCGGGCGCCCGGCGCTGGTGGAAGCGTCGATGGCCAAGCTGTTTGCCTCGGAAATGGCCGAAAAGGTCTGTTCGGATGCCTTGCAGACCCTGGGCGGTTATGGCTATCTGAGTGACTTCCCGCTGGAGCGGATCTACCGCGACGTTCGGGTTTGCCAGATCTACGAAGGCACCAGCGACATTCAGCGCATGGTCATTGCGCGCAATCTTTGAAGGAGCAGACTGCATGGCATTCGAAACCATCCTGTTGGACATTCACGGCAAGGTCGGCCTGATTACCCTCAACCGCCCGCAGGCGCTGAACGCGCTGAACGCGCAGATTGTTGGTGAGATCAACCAGGCTCTGGACCAGCTTGAGCGTGACCCGAACATCGGTTGCGTGGTGCTGACAGGCTCGGCCAAGGCCTTTGCCGCTGGCGCCGACATCAAGGAAATGGCTGAACTGCAATACCCGCAGATCTACGTCGATGACCTGTTCAGCGATGCCGACCGCATTGCCAACCGACGCAAGCCGATCATTGCAGCAGTGTCCGGCTTTGCCCTGGGCGGCGGCTGCGAGTTGGCCATGATGTGTGACTTTATCCTCGCGGCGGACAACGCCAAATTTGGTCAACCGGAAATCAACCTAGGGGTGCTGCCCGGCATGGGCGGGACCCAGCGGCTCACCCGTGCGGTGGGCAAGGCCAAGGCCATGGAACTGTGCCTGACCGGGCGCCTGATGGGGGCTGAGGAGGCCGAGCGTGCTGGCCTGGTGGCGCGCATTGTGCCGCAGGCGGAGTTGGTCGAAGAGGCGCTGAAAGTGGCGGCGACCATTGCCAGCAAGTCGATTCCGGTGAGCATGATGGTCAAGGAGAGCGTCAATCGCGCGTTCGAAGTTACCCTCAGCGAGGGTGTGCGCTTTGAGCGTCGGGTGTTCCATGCGGCCTTCTCTACCGAAGACCAGAAAGAAGGCATGGCCGCATTCATCGCCAAGCGCGAGGCGCAGTTCAAGGATCGTTGATTAGACTCGGTTCGTGCCGTTGCCGTTGCCGTTGTTTTTGCTTCTAAGCGCGCGGTAGTTCAGGCGACGCAGATTGCGACTTCAGGAGGCCGAGCGCAGGGCTTGCGTAGGGAGGTGACGGGCATGGATGCCCGTCAAGCGCTGGGCCCCAGGATGGGGCCTGCAGCGCGGTCCTCCCGGGAGCA
>NZ_JAJSRO010000029.1:0-70449 GCF_021283425.1 Pseudomonas sp. NMI542_15
TTCGATGGTCAAGTGGGTGTAGTGAGTAGTCATGCAGCACCTTACCTCGGGTGTTGCACTTGGTCACTGAGACCGCCAAGTCGTAAATCTGATTTTCTTCCCAGCCTTCATAGACCTCGTAGGGTGCCACATTCACTTTGATGGAGTTTGACTCGCACCGGTAATTGGTCGGGTGGGCGGGTTTGTCAAACAGCCAGACTTTCCCTCGCTCGGTATCGTGGACTACCTTGAGGCTGGCACCCGTGTCCGCATCGCCTGTTTCGACCATTCTGAACAGGTCATTGGGTGATTTCTGCTCATCTTCCTGGGTGCGGTCGAGGGGTGTGGTTGACCCGACCCACATCAGAAAGTTGTCAGGGACACTGGGTGGGCAGCGCTCCTCTTTAACTTCCGGCTGGTTCTTTTCAAGGATTGCACCTTGGGTTTTATACGGTGATAACCATTGCAGCCATAGCGCCCATGCCCGCATTACAAAAGGCTTATGGCCATTTTTTTGATCTTTGAGGAGTGCTTCGTGTTCGTCTTTTTCCATCATGGCGGCCCATTGTCAATTTACAATAGCCGCCGCCCTGATAGCGCATCCATTCAGATTCAAGGGCGGCGCGAATACCGCGACGTTAGGGCCTGAACCAAGACACGTCTACTGACAGAATTGCCAGGTAATCGTGGGTTTGCCGAATGCAAAGCACACTTAAACTTTATTGTGTTGAGGGTTGATCACGTTGCTAAAGAACAGCCACTCCTGTTCCAGCGCATGCGCCAGGTTACTTGCCTGCCGGAAGCCGTGCCGTTCGAGTGCATAGAAATGCCCCTCTGCCTGAACACCCTTGGCCTGGAGTGCTGCGAGCATTTTTCGGGTCTGCTCCGGTACCACTACCGCATCCAGTTCACCCTGGAAGAAAATCACTGGCGCCCTGATGCTGTCTGCATGCAGAAGAGGGGTGCGTTGGCGATAGCGTTCGGCATCCTGCTGCGGGTCGCCGATCAGCCAGTCCAGGTAATCCCCTTCGAACTTGTGGGTAGCACGGCCCAGGGCAACCGGGTCGCTGACCCCATAGAGGCTGGCGCCGGCGCGGAACACGTCATGGAACGCCAAGGCGCACAGGGTGGTGTAGCCCCCAGCACTGCCGCCGCGGATGAACGCCTTGTGCTGGTCGACCAAGCCCTGAGCAGCCAGGTATTCGACCGCCGCGCAAGCATCGGCCACATCGCTCTCACCCCAGCGCAGGTGCAGTGCCTGGCGGTAGTCACGGCCATAGCCGGTGCTGCCCCGGTAGTTCAGGTCGGCCACGGCAAAGCCGCGTTGAGTCCAGTACTGGATGCGTGGGTCCAGCACGGGATAGCAGGCTGACGTCGGCCCGCCATGGATGAACACCACCAGCGGTGCAGCGCCCTGCGACTGTGATGGCGGGTAGAAGAAACCATGCGCCTGCTCGCCTTCACTGCCGTAGTGGAAAGACTGCGGCAGGCTGATCTGTTCCGCCGGCAGTATTTCGGCACCACCGGCCAGCACGCGTACCTCGTGGTTGCGGCGGTCAATGGCAATCACTGCCGGCGGGCTGATGGGCGAGGCGGCGATGGCATACAGGTGTTCGCTGTCCATGGCCAGGCTGCGAAAGCGTGTGTAGGCACTGGCGTAACGCGCCATGCGGCCATCTTCAGCACGCAGCCCCAATTGCCCGAAGCCGTCTTTGAACCAGCTGGCCAGGTAGCTTTGCGGCCCCAGCGCCAACCAGGTGCAGGTGCCCATTTGCCAAGGCGCTGCCGCGTGGTCGGCAAGCTCCGCAGGCAACACCTGCCAGTGGCCATCGACTTCGCCCCAGGGCTGCCAGAAGCCGTTGCGGTCGGACAGACAGTAGAGACGGCCTTCGTCATCGAAGCGCGGCTGCTGCAGCGATTCGTCATCGCCGGCCACGCACTGCGCGGGCCCCCAATGGCCACTGCTGTCGCGGACGCGGCACATCAGCCGGGTGACGGTCCAAGGCTGTGCCGGGCGGTCCCATTCGACCCATGCCAGTCGTTGGCCATCGGCACTCACAGTGGGTGAGGCATAGAAATCGGCGCCCTCGGCCAACACCTCGCGGCTGCTGTCACCCAACGCAACCAGACGATGCTCCACCTGCTCGGCATGGCGTTCCTCGACGGCCAGCACCTGGCCACCGTGCCACTGCACATCGCCGTAGCGGCAGCTGCCGTCCTGGGTGAGCGCACGCGGTGGCAAATCGTCCAGCGGCTGGGTGTAGACCTGCTGGTCCTTTTCGTTGACGAACACCAGCCCGTCGCCACCCAGGCAGAAGCTGCCCCCGCCATACTCGTAGACCCGGCTGCGCACGCTGAAGCCATCCGGGGTCAGGCATCTAGCCTGGTGGTACAGCCAGTGCCAGATACGGCAAGCACCATCGGCCGGGCGAAATTCAATCCAGAACAGCCCGTCGGCACTGACTTTGAGTTCCGTGAAGTCGGTGCCGGCGGCAACCGCCTGGGCCGCGCTGAATTCAGCCGCGGGCGATGACACGGGAGTTTCGATCATTGCGGAAGGTCATCTGTTCAATGGCGAGCTGGGCGGTTTCCGCCTCCTCGCGGGCCTTGAGGATGATGCCGTGGTCGGCCGACTTGGCGCACACAGGGTCGGCGTTGCTGGCATCGCCGGTCAGCATGAAGGCCTGGCAGCGACAGCCGCCGAAGTCCTTTTCTTTTTCGTCGCAGGAGCGGCATGGTTCGCGCATCCACTCATAACCACGGAAGCGGTTGAAGCCAAACGACTCATACCAGATATGGTGCAGGTCGTGGTCGCGTACATTGGGGAACTGCACCGGCAGTTGGCGGGCGCCGTGGCAGGGCAGCGCGGTGCCGTCCGGGGTGATGGTGAGGAACAGGTTGCCCCAGCCATTCATGCAGGCCTTGGGGCGCTCTTCGTAGTAATCCGGGGTGACGAAAATCAGCTTGCACGGGCTGCCCTCGGCTTTGAGCTTGTCCCGGTACTCATTGGTGATGCGTTCGGCCCGCTCCAGCTGTGCGCGGGTCGGCAGCAGCCCCAGGCGGTTGAGGTGCGCCCAGCCGTAGAACTGGCAGGTGGCAAGCTCGACGAAGTCGGCTTCCAGGGCAATGCACAGCTCGATGATGCGGTCGATCTTGTCGATGTTGTGCCGATGGGTGACAAAGTTGAGCACCATCGGGTAGCCGTGGGCCTTTACCGCACGGGCCATCTCCAGCTTTTGCGCAAAGGCCTTCTTCGAACCGGCCAGCAGGTTGTTGACCTGCTCGTCGCTGGCCTGGAAGCTGATCTGGATATGGTCCAGGCCGGCCTTCTTGAAGTCGGCGATGCGCGCTTCGGTCAGGCCGATACCCGAGGTGATCAGGTTGGTGTAGTAACCCAGGCGGCGGGCTTCGCCGATCAAGTCGGCTAGGTCCTGGCGCACCAGCGGTTCACCGCCGGAAAAACCGATTTGCGCGGCGCCCATTTCCCGCGCTTCGGCCATCACCTTGAACCACTGTTCGGTGCTCAGCTCCTGGCCCTGGGCGGCGAAGTCCAGCGGGTTGGAGCAGTACGGGCACTGCAGTGGGCAGCGGTAGGTGAGCTCGGCCAGCAACCACAGCGGCAGCCCGACCTCGGGCGTGGGCGGTAACTCAGGCGAGGACGATCCAGTGTTCGGCACGGGCCACCTCCATGAACTGCTCGATGTCTTCGGCTACGTCCGGAGCATCGGGGAATTGCTGTTCGAGTTCGCTGATGATTGCTGCCACGTCACGCTGGCCGTCGATCAGGCCACCGATCAGGCTGGCGCTTTCGTTGAGCTTGATCATGCCCTCGGGGTAAAGCAACACATGGCCCTTTTGCGCTGGCTCGTACTGGAAGCGGTAGCCAGGGCGCCAGTTCGGCACCTGCTTGCGATCAAAATTCATAGGGTGATCCCCTTGTGCCACACCCGGTCCTGGGTGACGGAGTGATAAGGCGGGCGGTTCAGCTCGTAGGCCATGCTCATGGCGTCGAGCATGCTCCAGAGGATATCCAGCTTGAACTGCAGGATCTCCAGCATACGCTCCTGGCCCGCGCGGGTGGTGTAGTGCTGCAGGGTAATCGCCAGGCCGTGCTCCACGTCACGGCGGGCCTGGCCCAGGCGGGTGCGGAAGTACTCGTAGCCGGCCGGGTCGATCCACGGGTAGTGCTGCGGCCAGCTGTCCAGGCGCGACTGGTGGATTTGCGGGGCGAACAGTTCAGTCAGCGAGCTGCTGGCTGCTTCCTGCCAGCTGGCGCGGCGGGCGAAGTTGACGTAGGCGTCCACGGCAAAGCGTACGCCTGGCAGTACCAGCTCCTGGGAGCGTAACTGGTCCGGGTCGAGGCCGACGGCCTGGCCCAGGCGCAGCCAGGCTTCGATGCCACCGTCCTCGCCGGGTGCGCCGTCGTGGTCGAGCAGGCGCTGGATCCACTCGCGGCGTACTTCGCGGTCCGGGCAGTTGGCCAGGATCGCGGCATCCTTCATCGGGATGTTGACCTGGTAGTAGAAGCGGTTGGCTACCCAGCCCTGGATCTGCTCGCGGGTGGCGCGCCCCTGGTACATCGCCACGTGGTACGGGTGATGAATGTGGTAATAGGCGCCCTTGGCGCGCAGGGCCTGCTCGAATTCGGCAGGTGACATTGGCAGTGCGTCGCTCATTCGGCTGGCTCCTGTAAAGCTGAGTCTCGGCTCGATCCCACAGGGGAACTAAGTTGCTTGTGCGAGCTGTTTGTTACAACTCGATGCTCATGCCATCGAAGGCAACTTCGACGCCCCGGCGCAGGACTTCGGCGCGCTGGGGTGAGTCTTCGTCGAGAATCGGGTTGGTGTTGTTGATGTGGATAAGTACCTTGCGCTGGCGCGGGAAGCCGTCGAGGACTTCCAGCATGCCACCGGCCCCGTTCTGCGCCAGGTGACCCATTTCGCGGCCGGTGCGGGTGCCCACACCGCGGCGCTGCATCTCGTCGTCTTCCCACAGGGTGCCGTCGACCAGCAGGCAGTCGGCACCGTGCATCATCGTCAGCAGCTTGTCGTCTACCTGCCCCAGGCCTGGGGCATAGAACAGCTTGCCGCCGGTGCGAGTGTCCTCGACCAGCAGGCCCAGGTTATCGCCCGGGTGCGGGTCGAAGCGGTGTGGTGAGTAGGGCGGCGCGGCGCTGCGCAGGGGGAACGGAGTGAAGCGCAGGTTGGGGCAGGCGTCGATCACGAAGCTGCCTTCCAGCTCGATGCGGTTCCACTGCAGGCCACCGTTCCAGTGGCTGAGCATGTTGAACAGCGGGAAACCGGTGGTCAGGTCCTGGTGGACCATGTCGGTGCACCACACCTGGTGTGGGCAGCCCTCACGCAGGCTCAGCAGGCCGGTGGTGTGGTCGATCTGGCTGTCCAGCAGGACGATGGCGTTGATGCCGGTGTCGCGCAGGGCCCGGGCCGGCTGCATTGGCGCAAAGCCTTGCAGTTGGGCGCGGATGTCGGGCGAGGCATTGCATAACACCCAGTGCACGCCGTCGTCGGACAGGGCGATGGATGATTGAGTGCGCGCCGTTGCCCGCAGGGTGCCGTCACGGTAGCCCTTGCAGTTGACGCAGTTGCAGTTCCACTGCGGGAACCCACCACCGGCGGCGGAGCCGAGAACCTGGATGTACATGGCCACTCTCTATGCAGAAAACCGTATCGTAAAAACGAAAACGCCCCGGCGGGCCGAGGCGTTGAGGCGCAAGCCTGGCTTAGCGGCTTGCGAAGTACATGGTGACTTCGAAACCGATACGCAGGTCAGTGTAAGCAGGTTTGGTCCACATGGAATTACTCCTTCCGAATGAGGGTTGGGTTGCTCAGCTACTACTTGGGTACCGCCATGGCTCGGCAGTTCCCTGAAACTGGGATTGCGCTATCTTACAAGAAAAATTTGTACTGAAAGGTTAATTATTCGAAAAGCGCCGTTGCGATTGGCGTAACAATCGAGAGGTTGTTCACGGCCATTCGAGGGCTGGCGCGGCAGCGTTGGCCAAGCAGAGCCAAGGGCAATCCTTATCGAGCAAGGTGCCCAGCAGCTGGTCCAGATCCGTCTGCCGCGTCTTCAAGATAGCCTTGCGCAGCTCATCCAGCCTGCCAGGTTGTGTAGCCAGGTGTGTCTGCCATGCCCATTCGGCGACGTCGGCGTTGGCCATGGCGGGCTCGTCGAATTGCCCGGCCAAGGCCAGGCGAGCGCCCGGATCCAGCGTTATGCCTTGGCGCAGGAGGGTAAACAGGTGGTCGAGGATCTGCGCCTGGCGGGTATGCGGCGACTGCACGCCAAACAGCAGGCCGCCGACGCCCTCGACCTGACGAAAGGTACTGAATACCGCGTAGCCCAGTTGCAGCTCTACCCGCAGCCTTTGGTAAACCGGGCCTTGCAGCAGTTGTGCGAGCAGCCGCCCGCTGGCTTCGCTGGCCGCAGGTAGCGGGCAGAACAGCAGCAGGGCGTGTTCACTTCCCGGTACTTCTGCGTGCTGCCAACGGTGTCTGGCCCATTTCGGCAAGGGGCCAGGCAGCGAGCCTTGCCCAGGGCACTGCTGCAACGCGGTGCCCAAGGCGCCCAGAGCGACATCGTCGAACCCTGTGGCAAGGCCATGCCAGTGTGTGTGCTGCCACAGGCTGTCGAGTTGCGGCTGTGCCGGCGTGCAGGCAGGCATACTGGCGGGGTGGGCGCCCAGTACCGCATCGGGCAGTTGCTTGAGCAAGGCCCTGATGGGGATCAGTGGCGGTGCCGTTGCCGCGTAGGGCCGCCAGCAGTTTTCTCCTGGCATGAGCATGAGTGCCAGGGCCTGCTCCACAGCCCGAAGCACTGCTGCTGGTTGCCCTGCGCAGCGCAATTGCCAGTATTCGCCAACAGCACTGAACAGCAGTTGCACCGAGGCGCGCTCGCAACGCTCCTGCAATGGGGCCAGCGCTTGTTCCAGCACCGCCTGCATGCGCTGGCGCAAGGGCGAAGGCACGTGCCAGCGCAGGTACAGCGCAGCGCACTGACGAGTACCAGGCAGCACGTCGCTGGTTTTCAGGGCCGGCGGTAGAGGTTGCGCTGGGGCATTGGGCACATCTGCCATGAGCAAGGGGTCGACCGGGGGCAGCTGCCATTGCCCGTGCGCTTGGCTCGGCAGGCCCTTCAGCAGTGCACTGAGGGCCAGCAGACCTTGCGCGTCCAGTTTGGCGAACGGCTGGCCCGTGCTGTCCCGGCGGGCCAGCTCAAGCGCGCCGGCGCTGCGTGCGCGGCTGCGCTGCAGCAGGCCGAATGCGTGGTTGATCTGCTCAAGGTCGGCCTGGCGGATGAAGCCGAACCAACCTTGCAGCAGGGCATCTGCTTCCTCCTGGTTGGCGCTTGCGCTCAGTTGCAAGTCAATGCGCCAAAGTAACTGCCCGGCGAAGTTGTACAGCATCTCGGCCTTGAAGCTTTGCAGCCAGCCACGTTGGCGCAGCGCATCCAGCCAGGAACCTGGGCGGTTGTCACCGAGGCAGCTGATCAGTAATTCCAGCGCCTGCTCGGCACCTGCCGGGAGCTGTTCATGGGTAAAGACCAGGCGCGCGCGCGTTGGCGACAATGACGGTGGCAGCGTTTGTGGCACCGGCGTGCCCGTTGCGAACAGGCTGGCATGCTGCCTGCCCAGCTGCTCCAGCTCATCCAGAGACTGTGGGCCACACAGGCTCAAGGTTATCTGGCCGCCTTGGTAATACCGTTGGTGAAAACCTTCGAGGGCTTGCTGGAAGGCAGGGTTCTGCAAGGCCAGGGTGTGCCGGTTACCGGCGTGAAAAGCGCCTAGCGGATGGCCCTGCGACACCGATTGCAGCAAGGCGAACTGCTGCTGAGCCTGCGGGTCGCGCGACCAGGCAATGAACTCGGCGTGGATCACTTCGCGTTCACGGCGTTGGCGCTCGATGCCCAGGTCGGGCTCGGCCAGCATCTGGCACAGGCGCTCAAGCCCTCCGGCCAAGGCATTGGTCGGGACTTCGAAGAAAAAGTCTGTGGCGCGCTCCCGGGTGCTGGCGTTGACCTGGCCGCCGAGAGCCTGGACGTAGCGCATCAGGCCGTCGTCCAAGGGGAACCGCGCGGTGCCGAGGAAGAAAAGGTGTTCGAGGAAGTGGGCCAGGCCGGGCCACCTGGCGGGCGCGTCGTGGCTGCCCGCGTGCACCCGCAATGCGGCAGCCGAGCGCTTCAGGCGCGGGGCGTGGCGCAGGGTCAGCTGCAGGCCGTTGGCGAGGGTGAGATGGCGAGTGGTGTCAGGCATGGGAACTCCGGTAACTGGGGTCCATGCTAACCCATTTGTTTGCAGGCCCGGCCCCAGTCAGCTTTTACGCAAGTGCAGTTCCTGGCGCAGGTCTGTCAGGTAAGGAAACGCCTCCCGCCCCTGCACCACCCGTTCATGCTCCAGCTCCGCCAGCAGCAGGCCTTCATCCCGCCCGGCCATGGCCAGCAGGCTGCCATCCGGGCCGATGATGCTGCTCTGCCCGCAATACTGGATCGGGTCTTCCGAGCCGCAATAGTTGGCATACACCAGGTAGCACTGGTTTTCCTGCGCCCGCGCCCTCACGGTCACCTGGCAGATGAAGTCGTACGGGGTCATGTTCGCCGTCGGCACCAGGATCAGTTCGGCACCGTCCAGCGCCACGCGTCGGGCGTTCTCCGGGAACTCGATGTCGTAACAGATCAGCAGCCCGACTTTCCAGCCGTCCAGTTCCACCACCGGGAAGTGGTCGGGGCCTGCGCTGAACATCGAGCGGTCCAGATCCCCGAACAGATGGGTCTTGCGGTAGTTGCTCAGGCTGCGGCCGTGCGCATCAATCAACTGCACACTGTTGTAGATCGCACCATCATCGCCGCGCTCGGGATAGCCGTAGACAATAGCGATACGGTGCGCCTGGGCAATCTCCACCACGCCCATCGCCGCCGGTCCATCGCTGGCTTCGGCCAGCCGCTCTACCTGGGCCAGGCCGATGTTGTAGCCGGTCAGGAACATTTCCGGGCACACCAGCAGTTGCGCGCCGCGCTCGGCAGCCAGCTGGGCCTGGTGGTGCAGCCGTTGCAGGTTACCGGGCACGTCCAGTGGCTTGGGAGCGCCCTGGAACAGAGCAATGCGCATGGTGCCTCCTTGTGTCAGTCTGCCAGGGCGATCGGGCCGATCTCGTCAAACACATCGCCCGGGCCGGGGTTGTCCGGGTGGGTCTGGCCACCGAAGTGGTTCATGATACCCCACACCGCATTCAGCGATGTCTGCACCGCGCCTTCCACCCACGCCGGGGTCCACGACACGTCGTCACCGGCGATGAACATGCCGCGCTGCTCGGCAGGCATGTCTTGCTGCATGAAGTGCGCGTACATGCGCTGGTTGTAGCGGTAGTGGCCCGGCAGTGCGCCTTTGAAGGCGCCGAGGAAGTGCGGGTCTGCCTCCCAGGAAATAGTGATTGGGTCGCCGATGATGTGCCCGGCGATATCGGTCTTGGGGTAGATCTTCTTCAGCGCATCCAGGGCCAGCTGGACGCGCTTTTCCACGGGGTGCGGCAACATTTTCAGCGCGTCGCTCATCCAGGCGTAGGACAGGCAGATCACACCCGGCTTGTCGTCGCCGTTGTCGAACAGGTAGGTGCCGCGGGTGAGGCGATCGGTGAGGGTCATGCTCATCAGGTCGCGGCCGGTTTGCGGGTCCTTGTCCTTCCAGAACGGCCGGTCGACCATGACGAAGGTCTTCGACGACTGCATGTAGCGGGTGCGGTCCAGCGCCATCCACATCTTTTGCGAAAACAGCGATTCCTCGCAGTCGATCTGGGTGGTCAGCAGCCAGGTCTGGCAGGTGGCGAGCACGGCGCCGTAGTGGCGGGTGTCGCCCCAGTTGTCGGTGACCGCCAGGCGGCCATCAGCGGCACGGGCAATGCGCTTGACCCCGGTGCGCGGCGCACCGCCGTGCAGGCCACTCAGGCTGGTGCCCTCCGGCCAGTGGGCGCAGCGCTCAGGCACATGGCGCCAGATACCTTGCGGCACCTGCTCCACTCCGCCCACGACCAGGTGTTGGTGATCGTCGCAGTTGGTCATCACCACGCGGAAAATTTCCAGCATCGAGTTGGGGAAGTCCGAGTCCCACCCGCCGGTGCCGAAGCCGACCTGGCCAAACACTTCGCGATGCTGGAAGCTCAGTTTGGCGAACGAGCGCGAGGTGGCGACAAAGTCGTAGAAGGTGCGGTCATCCCACAGTGGGACCAGCTTGTTCCACAGTTCCTTCAGGCGCGGTACATCCCGGTCGCGGATGGCCTGCTGGATGTCGGCGAACTGGGCGCCGCTTTCCAGCGCATCGGCCCAGGCGTCGGCTACTTCGTGGAACAGCTTGGGCAGGTCGGTGGTTTTTTCGGCGTAGTAGGTCTGGCCTTCCAGGTCGATCACTGTGCTGCCCGAGGCCGGGGTCAGCGGGTTGGGGAAGGGCTTGGTTTCCAGGCCCAGCTTGTCCACGTAGTGGTAAAAGGCAGTGGACGACACCGGAAAGCGCATGCCACCGAGTTCGGCGATGATCCCGTCGGTGCCGTTGAAGGCTTGCGAACGCAGCCTGCCACCCAGCTTGGAGGCCTCGTACACCACCGGCTTCAAGCCCAGTTTCATCAGCTCATAGGCCGCCACCAGGCCGGCGATACCAGCACCCACGATTGCCACTTCCTCACCGTGACGCTCAGCTGGGATGCTGCCCAGGCCTGCGGGGTGTTCCAGCCAGTCGTCGAAAGCGAAGGGGAAGTCCGGGCCGAAGATGGTGATCGGCTTCTTGCCGTCGGCGGGGTGGCGGTTTTTCTTGTTCATGAAGTGACCTTGCCAGAGAGGCTGCGCGGGTGGCGGAGCCTGAGTATAGGAGATGGCTGGAGGTCATTTTAAGGCGTGGGGGAATCGTAATTAAGGTGCATATTGGCGTCTTAATGTATTACTTTTCGTCGAAAAAGTAAGTTTAAAATTATTTATGACGAAGTGCTTGTAGTGCGATTTGCTGTGCCTATCAGATCGAGCGCCGCCCGCGATGCGCCGCGCGGGCGGCGCTCGATCTGATAGGCGCAGTAAATTGCAAGGCAAGCACCTGGTGGCCTCATGCGGCCTCTCTGGCGGGCATAAGTACACTTTGGACGGGGTCTGATCAGCCAATTCCTACACCCAACGCTCGAAATAAAGAATTACCCTACGCTCGCTATCGCCTCAGTCTGGCATCGCGGGAACGGCTTCATCGTTAACTTCACCGGGTCGCCGGAAATTCGGTGATCGGGCGTGAGAACCCGCTGATCTTTCTAGAGGCGCACTGTTATGGCAGCTGTGCGCGGGCAGGCTTTGCCTGGCCGGGTATGCGCCTCCAAGTTCGCCGGTTCTCACCTCGCGCATGGCTGCCACCCAATTCCCGTGAGAAGGAAGCGATTGGCCGCCAGTCATCCCTGTGATCTGGAGGCTATACCATGACTGACCGTTTGCCCGATCAACCTGTAAAACTGCAACCCACCGCTGAAAAGCCCTTCTGCAACTGCGAATCCAGCCACCCGCCGCTATTCGCCATCCGTCCTGGCATCGACGCCGCCGACGCTCTAGTCCACGCCTGCCTGCTGGCCCGTGGCCTCAACCAGATTGCCACTGACTACGCCCAGCACCACGCCCCCGAGCGTAGCCGAGACATCGTCTGGTCGATGCAGCATTCTGCCGAGAGCCTTTCGGCGATTCTGGAGGGGCTGCTCGACGGCCAGGAGGCCTGATTGATCAGAGCGGCTGACCGCGATCCACCTTGCTGCTGAGAATGATCGACGTGGTGGTCTTCTCCACCCCGTCGACACTGCCGATCTGGTCGAGCAACTGGTCCAGTTGCTCAGGTGAGTCCGTAAGCAGCCAGGCCACATAGTCGAACTCGCCGCTTACCGCGCACAGCTGCTGCACCTGTCCCATGGCACTCAAGCGCCGCACCACTTCCTTGCCGGAGCGCGGCTGCACCTTGATCCCCACATACGCCTGCAGCCCGCCACCCAGCACCCGCTGACCCAGACGTACGCCATAACCGGAGATGACCTTGTTCTTCTCCAGACGCTCCAGGCGCGAATTGACGGTGGTGCGGGCGATACCCAGCTGGCGGGCGAGGGTGGCGACACTTTCGCGGGCGTTGATTTGCAGCAGGGCGATCAGTTGGCGATCGATTTCATCCAGCGTGATGGAGCGGGAATCCGACATGGCGAGCCTCTTCGGTTGGCCTGCTAGCCTAGCCAGCGAGTGGCAATCAGGGCAAGGCCGGGCACAGCTGGCAAATCTGACGCGGTCCCACAGAGGAATCGCGGGTGTGGTGGAGGCTGCGTCTTTTGCACTAATTCGGCATGATGAAGCCCCCAGTTCATCGCGAACCTCAGCGTGAGCTTCAACCACCTGCTCGAATGCTGGCGACTGGAAGTCTCCAACAAGAAAAGGCCCGGACGCCGTACCAGCCTGCTGCTGAATGTGCTGTGCCGTGTACTCAAGGACAACAAGCTGCGCTTTCTCTTGACGCCCGCGGCGGCCTGGCCCGGCGTCATGCCCGGCACATGCAGCAGCGACCCGGGGCAGGGCGTGCACGGAAAAAGTGAGCGTGTTTGCGCAGTTGGTCTACAGGCAAAAAAAAGCCGCGCATTTGCGCGGCTTTCGTATGTGGTGGGCCCACACGGACTCGAACCGTGGACCAAAGGATTATGAGTCCTCTGCTCTAACCAACTGAGCTATAGGCCCTCAGTAAGTGGCCGGATTATAACGGGGGTTTCGCACCTGTGCCATCTGAAAGATCCGATAGTGCTATGCGAAGAAACGCTGTCGCGAACTCCTCGGGCGGCAGTGGCAGGCTGACGATGTAGCCTTGGATCTGCTCGCAGCCCTCGGCCGCCAGGAAGCGTTGCTGGGCCTGGTTTTCCACACCTTCGGCAATGATGGTCAGTTGCATGCTGCGGCCCAGGGCAATGATTGCACGGGCGATGGCGGCATCGTGCGGGTCGTCGGGCAGGCCGCGGATGAACGACTTGTCGATCTTCAGAATGTCCAGCGGCAGGCGCTTGAGATAGCTCAGCGATGAATAGCCGGTGCCAAAGTCGTCGATGGCCAGTTGCACGCCCAGTTTTTTCAACTGGTACAGCACGGCCAAGGCCTCTTCAGCTTGGCTCATGATGAAGTTTTCGGTGATCTCCAGCTGCAAGTCACCTGCCTTGAGTTGGTGATGCTTGAGCAACTGTTCGATGCGCCGTGCCAGGTGCGGCTGGCGTAGCTGGGCGCCCGCGAGGTTGATCGACAAGGGGCCGAAGGGTTCGTAGTGCTGCTTCCAGGCCTGCATCTGCTGGCAGGCCTGTTCCAATACCCAGTCGCCGAGCTGGAGGATGGTGCCGTTCTCCTCCGCCAGGTGGATGAAGTGCTCCGGGGGCACTTCACCAAAGGTCGGGTGGCTCCAGCGGATCAGCGCCTCGGCGCCGACCAGGCTCTGGGTCTTGAGGCTGAGCTTGGGCTGGAAGCACAGGCTCATTTCGTTGCGTTCGACGGCACGGCGCAGTTCGTGTTCCAGAGCAATGCGTTCGCTGGCCTGGGCGGTGAGGTCGCGGGTGTAGGCTTCGACGCGGTTGCGGCCCTTGGCTTTGGAGCGGTACATGGCAGCATCGGCGTTGCGGATCAGTGTGGCAACGTCGCTGCCATCCTGTGGATAAAGGCTGATGCCGATGCTGGCGCTGGTGAAAAACTCATGCTCACCGGCCTGGAACGGTGCGATGAAGCAGGCCAGCAGCTTGTTGGCGATGGTACTGGCGTCACTGGGTTTGTGCAGGCCGGGCAGCAGGATGATGAACTCGTCGCCGCCCAGGCGGGCCACGGTGTCGACGTCACGCACCTGCTCCTTGAGGCGCTGGGCAATGCCCTTGAGCAGCAAGTCGCCGACCGGGTGGCCGAGGCTATCGTTGATGTGCTTGAAGCGGTCGAGGTCGAGGAACAGCACCGCACCCTGGCGGTTGGACACCTGCGCGCAGGTGAGCACGGCCTGCAGGCGGTTCTCGAACAAGGCACGGTTGGGCAGGCCGGTCAGCGGGTCGTGGTGGGCCTGGTAGTCGAGCTTGGCCTGGGCATGCTTGAGGCTGGAAATGTCGGCGAACACAGCAACGAAGTGAGTGATCTCGCGTTCGCTGTTGCGCACGGCGCTGATGGTCAGCCAGCCGGGGTACAGTTCGCCGTTCTTGCGCTTGTTGTAGATCTCGCCTTGCCAGTGACCCTCGGCGGTAAGCTGGTGCCACATGGCGGCATAGAAGGCGCTGTCGTGCTGGCCGGAGGCAAGCAGGCGCGGGGTCTGGCCGAGGGCTTCGATTTCGCTGTAGCCGGTGATTTCGCTGAAGGCACGGTTGACGGCACTGATGCGCTGGTCGATGTCGGTGATCAGCACGCCTTCGGCAGTGTTCTCGAACACGGTGGCGGCCAGTTGCAGTTTTTCCTGCATCAGGTGGCGCTCGGTGATGTCGCGGGCGATGGTCAGCATGCAGTCGACGCCGGCAATCGGCAGGGGCCTGGCGGACAGCTCGCACAGGCGGACCTGCCCGTCGCTGCGGCGGATGTGGCAGGTGAAGTCACGCACGAAACCGTCGCGGTTGAGCTGGTCGACCAGGCGTTTGCGTTCGTTGAGGTCGACCCAGATACCCAGGTCCAGCGAGGTCTGGTCGATAGTCGGGTTCAGGTCATAGCCAGTCAGACGGCAGAAGCCTTCGTTCACCTCAAGCAGCAAACCGTCGCTCTGGCGCGACAGCAGCAGGCCGTCGGGCGAGGCGTGGAAGGCCTTGGCGAACTTTTCTTCTGAAGTTTGCAGCTGCTGCTGGGTCTCCTTGAGCTGGCTGATGTCGCGAACTGCCACAACCAGCGCGGGGGTGCCGTCCAGTTCGAAGGTTTCGGCCGAAGTCAGGCCGGTGAAGAGTTGGCCATTACTGCGGCGAAAGCTCATCTCCAGGTTGCGGATGCCACCTTGGTGCAGGCGCTCAAGCAGCGGCGGGCCGGAGCCTTCGACGCCCCACAGGTTCAGGTCGGTGGCGCTGCGGCCAAGCACCTGGTCCGGGTTCAGGCCAATCTGCTCTTCGAAGGCTTCGTTCACCTCCAGCAGGCAGCCGTCGCTGTGGCGGGCAATCAGTAGAATGTCGGGGCACTGCTGGAACACCGAGGCAAACTTTTGCTCGGAAAGACGCAGGGCGTCCTCGGTGCGCTTGGTTTCGCTGATGTCGATCATCAGCCCGCGCATCACCGGCTGGTGCCCGTGCTCGATCATGCTGACAATGTTGCGTATCCACAATGGCTGACCGTCGGCCCGTATCACCCGATAGTCCAGGCTGTGGTCGCGTCCGGCTGCGGTTTCGCTGTCGCAGTATGCCTGCGCCCAGAGCGCGTCCTCCGGGTGCAGGATGCTGCGCCAGAAGCCCGGTTTGAGCCAGTCGCCAAGCGGGTAACCCAGCAAGTCTTCGGCGTGCGGTGAGACATAGCTGTAGGTGAAGTCGTTGGCGTCGGCTTCCCAGGCGATGGCTGACAGGCTCTCGACCAGGCCGCGGTAGTGGTACTCACTGCTGCGCAGCTCCTGCTCCAGCGCGATGCGCCGGGAAATTTCCGAGCTGAGGCGGCGGTTGATACGGATGACCACGGCCAGAACGGCCATCAGCAAAAGGACTGTTGGCAAGCCATATACCAGCAGGTCGGACCAGAACATCCGTTGGTCGACCACGTTACCCACCCAGCGCTGCTGGATCTGGCTGACTTCGCCGCTGCTCATATCAGCCATGACTTTGTCCAGAATGCCCACCAGCACTTTGTTGTCACGTGGTGCGGCCATGGCGAGCTGATAGCGGTAGGGCGTTTCACCACTGACGTAGAGGCCGTCGAGCTTGAGCTGTCGCAGGCTCCAGATGCTTGACGCCAGGTCGCCGACCACCGCGTCCACTTGATCGGTAGCCAAGGCCTGCAGTGTGGAGCTGACATTGGGCAGCGCCACCAGGTTGAGGTCGGGGTGATGGGTACGCAGCAGTTCATGCGGGGCGTAATTTTCGACTACGGCAATCTTCAGGCCATACAGGTCGTCCAGTTTGCGCGGTTGGACACCGCCTTTGTGGGCGAGGATGACGATCGGGAAGTCGAGGTACGGACGGGTGAAGGCCAGGTAGCCTTGGCGTTCGGGCGTGGACATGATGCCTGGCAGCAGGTCGATGCGGTTATCCCGTGCCTGCGCCAGTACCTCGGTCCAGCTGCTGGGCTCGACCGGTTTGAGCGTCACGCCCAGGCGTTGCTGGATCGCAGCGATGTAATCGGCGGCCAATCCCTGGTACCGGCCCTCCTGGTCGCGAAACTCGAACGGTGGCCAAGAGGCGTCTACACCCAGGCTCAGCTGCGGGTGGGCAGCCAACCAGGCTTTTTCCTCGTCTGTCAGGGTCAGGGCGCCGGCCGTCGTGTTCCACAGAATCAGGAGCAGCAACAGAATGGCCGGCATAAGTGGCATAGCAGCCTCGCATTCTTGGGGTCTGACGTCGAGTGTAGACGGGCATTGCGCAAGCGTGGGGTAAGCGAGAGACGTGTAGGTGCAGCCTTGTGCTGCGAAAGGGCCGGTATGGGCGGAGGTGTTCGGTGACCCGGATGGCCTCTTCGCAGCACAAGGCTGCTTCTACAGGGACCGCGAGCGCTTCAAAAGGCAGAAAAGAAAAACCCCGGCCTGGGCCGGGGTTTTGTCATCACTCGTCGAGGAAGGAGCGCAGGTGCTCGCTGCGAGTCGGGTGGCGCAGTTTTCGCAACGCCTTCGCTTCGATCTGACGGATCCGCTCACGCGTTACGTCAAACTGCTTGCCCACCTCTTCGAGGGTGTGGTCGGTGTTCATGTCGATACCGAAACGCATGCGCAGCACTTTGGCTTCGCGTGCAGTCAGGCCCGAGAGCACGTCACGGGTGGCTTCCTTGAGGCTTTCGACCGTGGCCACATCAATCGGGGACTGCATGGTCGAGTCCTCGATGAAGTCGCCCAGGTGCGAATCTTCGTCGTCACCGATCGGGGTTTCCATGGAGATCGGCTCTTTGGCGATCTTCAGTACCTTGCGGATCTTGTCCTCAGGCATTTCCATGCGCTCGCCCAGCTCTTCCGGGGTCGGTTCGCGACCCATTTCCTGCAGCATCTGGCGGGAAATACGGTTGAGCTTGTTGATCGTCTCGATCATGTGCACCGGAATACGGATGGTGCGTGCCTGGTCGGCGATCGAGCGGGTAATCGCCTGCCGGATCCACCAGGTGGCGTAGGTCGAGAACTTGTAGCCGCGACGGTATTCGAACTTGTCCACCGCCTTCATCAAGCCGATGTTGCCTTCCTGGATCAGGTCAAGGAACTGCAGGCCACGGTTGGTGTACTTCTTGGCGATGGAAATCACCAGACGCAGGTTCGCCTCGACCATTTCTTTCTTGGCGCGGCGGGCCTTGGCTTCGCCGATCGACATGCGACGGTTGATGTCCTTGATCTCGGCAACGGTCAGGCCGGTTTCGGTCTCAAGGTCGATCAGCTTCTGCTGGCAAGCAACGATGGCGGCGTCCTTTTCACCCAGGGCGGCAGCCCATTTGGTGTTGCGCTTGGCCAGGTCACCGCTCCAGGTCTGGTCGGTTTCGTTGCTGGGGAACATGCGCAGGAAGTCGGCACGCGGCATGCGGGCATCACGCACACACAGCTGCATGATGGCGCGTTCTTGCTGACGCAGACGGTTCAGTGCATCACGAACACGTTCTACCAGCACCTCGAACTGCTTGGGTACCAGCTTGATCGGCATGAACAGGTCGGCGAGGGCTTGCAGGGCCTCGATGCTTTCCTTGTGGGCACGACCGTTCTTCTTCACGACCTTGACAGTCGCCTGAAGCTGGTCGGATACCGCACCGAAACGCTGGGCTGCGACTACCGGGTCCGGACCGCTCTCGGTCTCTTCCTCGTCGTCACTGCCTTCGGACTCTTCCTCTTCGTCGTCGGACTCTTCCTTCGCGGCTGCGGCCTTGGCGCCAGGGATCGGCACCTCTTCGGTCGGCGCGGCGATGTTGTCGTCAGGGTCGATGTAGCCGCTGAGCACGTCGGACAGGCGGCCACCCTCGGTGGTGACGCGGTCATATTCGCTGAGAATGTAATCGACAGTACCCGGGAAGTGGGCGATGGCGCCCATCACTTCACGGATGCCTTCCTCGATACGCTTGGCGATTTCGATCTCGCCTTCGCGGGTCAGCAGCTCGACGGTACCCATTTCGCGCATGTACATGCGCACCGGGTCAGTCGTGCGGCCGATATCGGTTTCAACTGCCGCCAACGCAGCAGCGGCTTCTTCGGCCGCGGCTTCGTCGGTGTCGGCTTCCGCCAACAGAAGGGCATCCGCATCCGGAGCACTCTCGAATACGTTGATCCCCATGTCGTTGATCATGCGGATGATGTCTTCCACCTGTTCAGGATCTGAAATATCCTCAGGCAGGTGGTCGTTGACCTCCGCGTAAGTCAGGTAGCCCTGCTCACGACCGCGGGTGATCAACTCTTTGATACGAGACTGCTGTTGCGCTTTTCCGGACATAACACCCTATCCACTGAAGGTCTTGGCGGGCAAAAAACAAGCCGAGGATTATACCCGAGCATGGGCCTCACGCGCCAGATGAGGTCGGCGTTTGTGCGGGAACTTTCCGGCTCAGCAAGGCGAGGAGCTGGGTTTTTTCCTCGCTGGTCAATTCACTTTGACGTGATTTCCTGAGCAGTTGTTCCAGGCTGCGCTCGCGTTGGCGGGCGGACAAGCTAGTTATAGTGTCGAAAAACTGTTGTTCAAGGTTGTCGGCCACGATCAGCCATTCCTTTTCCGCCAGGGCCCGCAGCAGGCGGCCCTGTTCGGTGCCATGCCAACGTGCAATCAGCTGCATTGAGCTTAGCCCAGGATTTTTCTGTGCGGCTTCGATCAATGCCACCAACAGCTGGCTGTACAGGTGTTCTTCGTCGGCAAAGTGGCTGGCATCTTCGACCTTTCCGGCCAGCAACGGGTGGTGCAGCAGGGTGCGCAGGGCCGCCAGGGTAGGTGGTTCGACCGGTGCTGGCACGCGCGGTGGCGCTTCGTCACGTTGCTGCCAGGGCTTGCCGCCCTTGCGGTTCTTGTCCCAGGGTTTGTCGCTCCACTGCTTTTTACCGCCGCCCTTGTTCGGCTTCCATGCCGGTTCCTGCTGAGCGGGGGCGAAGTCGTGCTGCGGCGGCATGTCGCCGAAATCAGGGGTGTAGCTGGCCATGGCATCGTAGTCGTAGCCAGGGTCGTAGTCCGGCACGCTACTGGCTGGCGGAGCTTGTTGCGCCAGTTGCTCGACCTGTTGTGGGTCCAGGCCGGTGATTTCTTTCAGGCGGTTGCGCATCAGTTGGCGCAGGTTGGCCCCGGGGATCTTTTCGATCAACGGTGCGGCCAGGGTCGCCATGTGCGCCTTGCCTTCCAGTGATCGCGGGTCGGCTTCAGCGCCCAGTTGCTCGAAGAAGTAATCGGCCAGCGGCTGGGCGTGCTGGTTGATGCGGGCCTTGAAGGCATCGGTGCCTTCGGCACGCACCAGGCTGTCTGGGTCTTCGCCCTCGGGCAGGAACAGGAAGCGCGCGCGGCGGCCGTCCTGCAGGTTCGACAGGGTTGACTCCAACGCACGCCAGGCGGCCTTGCGCCCGGCCTGGTCGCCGTCGAAGCAGAACAGCACGCTGGGCACTACCCGGAACAAACGCTTGAGGTGCTCTTCGCTGGTGGCGGTGCCAAGGGTGGCCACGGCGTTGCGCAGGCCCTGCTGAGCCAGCGCGATGACGTCCATGTAACCCTCGACGACGATGATTTCGTCGAGGTTGCGGTTGTGCTTGCGCGCCTCGTACAGCCCGTACAGTTCCTGGCCCTTGTGGAACACCGGGGTTTCCGGGGAGTTCAGGTACTTGGGTTTGTCGTCGCCCAGTACCCGGCCGCCGAAGGCGATGATGCGCCCGCGGCTATCACGGATGGGGAACATTACCCGGTCGCGGAAGCGGTCGTAGCGCTTGCCGCTTTCGGCGTTCTCGATCAGCAGGCCGGCATCGATCATCACCTTTTGCTGCAGGGTGTCGGCCCCCAGGTGCTTGAGCAGGTTGTCCCAGCCGGGCGGTGCGAAACCCAGGCAGAAATCGCGGGCGATCTCTCCGGACAGGCCGCGGCCTTTGAGGTAGTCCACTGCGGCCTTGCGGGTCGGGTGGCTGCGCAGGGCCTGGCGATAGAACTCCGAGGCGGCGTCCAGCAGCGGGTACAGTGGCGAGTCGGTTGGCTGGCGAGGCTTCTGGTCGCGGCGCCCTTGCTCGCGGGGCACTTCCATGCCTGCGGCGCGGGCCAGTTCTTCGACAGCCTGGGGGAAGTCCAGGTTGTCGTGGTCCATGACGAAGCCCAAGGCGTTGCCGCCGGCGCCGCAGCCGAAGCAGTAGTAGAACTGCTTGTCGGGGCTGACCGTGAAGGAAGGGGTCTTCTCCTTGTGGAATGGGCAGCAGGCGGAGTAGTTTTTGCCGGTTTTTTTCAGCTGGACGCGCGAACTCACCACGTCGACGATGTCGAGGCGGTTGATCAGGTCGTCAATGAAGCTCTGGGGAATCAGCCCGGCCATGGCAGTCTCGTCATCTGGCAACTGGCAAGTCTAATCGCTCACGCGCCGAATAGGGCGAGTGCTGATTGGGGAAGTGTGAGGGAGTGTGTGCTCGTCGCCAGCCCCTAAGGGCCCGTCAGTCGGACGTGCACGTCTGGTCATACAACAAGAAAGACCAGCTCTGACGTTTCAGGCAGGTTGCCCCGTATGCAGTTCGCATGAGCTTGTGCAGGGCCTTGAGCTAGCTGCTCAAGTTTGAAGCGACCGCTGCCATCGCCCGGTGGTTAACCGGGCAGGGCAGAAGCTTTGCGTAGAACGCCTGTATTAGTACAGACGAACGGCGCGGCGCTGTTCGCGCTGAACTTTCTTGGCGTGACGCTTAACAGCAGCAGCTGCTTTGCGCTTACGCTCTGCGGTCGGCTTCTCGTAAAACTCGCGGCTACGAACTTCAGCCAGTACACCGGCTTTTTCGCAGGAGCGCTTGAAACGACGCAGAGCTACGTCGAAGGGTTCGTTCTCTTTAACTTTGACGGCTGGCATCCAGGGCTACCTTAATTCATTACCGGGGTAGACGTGCTCCTGGCAAAACAAAGGTGTGCTGGAGAACGTCGGTTTTCAAGGGTTGCGGATGTTAACCCTTAGCAAGCCGGAATGCAAAGCCTCTGATCGAAAACCGCTGGTCGGCGTCCGACACGGGGACTATCATGCGCGCCTTCGAATTCAGCCCCCACAAGGGACGAGCCCATGCTAGTACTGGGATTGGAAACATCCTGCGACGAAACTGGCGTCGCATTATACGACAGCGAGCGCGGCCTGCTGGCCGACGCACTGTTCAGCCAGATTGACCTGCACCGCGTGTTTGGCGGTGTGGTGCCCGAACTGGCCTCGCGTGACCACGTAAAGCGCATGTTGCCGCTTATCCGCCAGGTGCTGGAGGAGGCGGGTTGCGTCGCCACCGAGATCGACGCCATCGCCTACACCGCGGGTCCTGGCCTGGTCGGGGCATTGCTGGTGGGCGCCTCATGCGCCCAGGCGCTGGCCTTTGCGTGGGACATTCCGGCGATTGGCGTGCACCACATGGAAGGCCACTTGCTGGCGCCCATGCTGGAACAAAACCCACCTGAGTTTCCGTTCGTCGCTTTGTTGGTTTCGGGCGGCCACACCCAGCTGGTACGCGTCGATGGCATCGGCCAGTACGAGCTGCTGGGCGAGAGCCTGGACGATGCCGCCGGCGAAGCGTTCGACAAGACCGCCAAGCTGATCGGCCTTAACTACCCCGGCGGCCCGGAAATCGCGCGCCTGGCCGAGCAGGGCGTACCTGGGCGCTTCGTGTTCCCGCGGCCGATGACTGACCGCCCGGGGCTGGAATTCAGCTTCAGCGGCCTCAAGACCTTTGCCCTCAACACCTGGCAGCAATGCAAGAATGCTGGCGACGACAGTGAGCAAACCCGTTGCGACCTGTCCCTGGCATTCCAGCAGGCGGTGGTGGAGACTTTGACCATCAAGTGCAAGCGGGCGCTCAAGCAGACTGGCCTCAAACGCCTGGTCATCGCGGGTGGCGTGAGTGCCAACAAGGCCTTGCGTGCGTCGCTCGAGGACATGCTCGGCAGCATCAAGGGCAACGTGTACTACGCGCGCCCGCAGTTCTGTACCGACAACGGCGCGATGATCGCTTACGCCGGTTGCCAGCGCCTGTTGGCCGGGCAGCAGCAGGACCTGGCGATCAGCGTGCAGGCACGCTGGCCGATGGAGCAGTTACCGCCGCTGTAGTGTTTGATGGCGAACGTTCAGAAGTGCCGTTCGCGGCCCGCGAACAGGTCGCGCAGGTTTTTGCGGTGGCGCCATACGATCAACACGGTCAGCACGGTGATCGGCAGCAAGGCTTCGGGCTCGCGCCAGGCCAGCAATGGCAAGGTCAATGGCGTGGCAATCAGCGCCGCCAGCGAGCTGGTACGGGTGAGGTAGAAGGTCAGCAGCCAGGCGCCGATCGCCAGCAGCGCGGCCGGAAAATACAGGCCCATGAGCATGCCGGCAGCCGTCGCCACGCCCTTGCCGCCCTGGAAACGGAAGTACAGGGGGAACAGGTGGCCCAGTACCGCGCATACGCCCACCCAGGCCTGCGCGTGCAGGTCCAGCCCGGCAAGGCGGGCGAGCAATACCGGCAAAAGGCCCTTGCACAGGTCGCCAAGCAGGGTCAGGATCGCCATTTTGCGGCCCGCCAGGCGTAGCATGTTGGTGGCGCCGGCATTGCCTGAGCCGCTGGAACGCGGGTCCGGGCTGCCCGAAAGGCGGCTGAGGAGAATGGCGAAGGACAGCGAGCCGAGCAGGTAGGCGAGCAACGCCAGTAACCAAAACATGCTAACTATTCCGGGCGAGGACGCCCTGATTCTAACGGCGCCAGTCGCCCTTGTCGTGCTGTGGAGAGAAGTGCTTGGACAGAGTGTTCATCGAAGGCCTGGAAGTCGATACCGTCATCGGTGCCTATGACTGGGAGCGGGATATTCGCCAGTGCTTGCGCCTGGACCTGAGCTTTGCCTGGGACAACCGCCCGGCCGCAGCGGGTGATGAGCTGAGCCTGGCGCTGGACTATGCCAGTGTGTCGGCGCGCATCCAGGCGTTTGCCGAGCAGGCGCGTTTCGAGTTGGTGGAAACCTTTGCCGAGCGCCTGGTGGCAACGCTCATGGAAGAATTCCATATCCCTTGGGTGCGGCTGAAGCTGACCAAGCCGGGTGCGGTACCAGCGGCCCGTGGCGGTGTTGGCGTGGAGATCGAGCGCGGATGTCTCTGAGCACGGTTTACCTGGGCCTTGGCAGCAACATCGACCGTGAGGCGCATTTGTGCGCCGGGCTCGATGCGTTGGCGGGCATCCTCACAGACATGCGCTGCTCGCCGGTGTTCGAAAGCCAGGCGGTGGGGATCAAGAGCGGGCCGTTCATCAATTTCGTGGTGACCGGGCAAACCGCGCTGCCGCTGATCGAACTGGACCGTCGATTGAAGTTCATCGAGGCCGAGAATGGCCGTTACGCGCCGGACCGCAAAGGGCTGCCGCTGGATATCGACGTGCTGATGTATGACGATCTGCACGGCACGTTCGATGGGCTGGTGTTGCCTCGGGCCGAGATCCTGAAGAACGCTTTTGTGCTGTGGCCGCTGTCGTTACTGGCCCCTCAGCTGATGCATCCGGGCGCGGGCAAGACCATGGCCCGGTTGTGGCAAGAGGCACAGATTGACCAGGTACTGGCCCCGGTCGCCTTCGAGTGGCGCGGTTTGCAGCTGACCCCCGCTTAAGCCTGTTTCGGCCCTTTCGCGGCTAAAGGGCCGGGAAGGTCAGACGAGTTGGTAAGCCTCAAGCGCTTTCAGCCGCTCGGCTTTGAGCGCTTCGCCCAGGGCCTGGCCAGTCAGCCCGGCCTGTACCAGTGGTTTCACATCCACCGCTCGCGCCGCCGCTGCTGCGCCTCGCAGGTAATCGGCCTGTGGGTAACCTTGCTCGCCATCGCCCAGCGCCGCCATCTCGCAGACCACCACAAAGTCCTCGAACCGCTGCGGCCTCCTGTAAACATCGAACTTCTGCAACAGTTCCAGCAGTGCCGTGGCAGGCAGCTCCAGCGCCTGATTCGCCTGCGCCAGGCATTCGCCTGTCAGCAGGGCCAGTTCCTGGCACTCACGCGGTGCCTTCAGACGCTGGTTGACGGCTTTTATCGAGGCCGGTGCCAGCCCGCGCAACAGGCAGGCCCAGCGCACGTGCAGGGGCTGTTCATGCGCTGCTGCCTGCTCCAGCGCCGCCAAGGCCTGTGCATCGTCAACAAGCTCAGGCAGCATGGCCGGCAGGGCGTCGCAATCGCGCAGCACCTGGAAGAAAACCTGGGGTTTTGCCTCCATCAGCGCCCGCTCGATCTCCTTCCAGCTGCGCTCGGCAGTCAGCGCCTGCAGTTCGCCAGAGGCACTGATCTGGCGCATCAGTGCAAGCGTTTCTTCGGCAACCCGGAAACCCAGCGGTGCATACCGGGCAGCAAAGCGCGCAACGCGCAGAACGCGCAAGGGATCTTCGGCAAATGCCGGAGAAACGTGGCGTAAAATTCGATTTTCCAGATCGTCTTTGCCATGGTGGGGGTCGTACACCGTCCCCGCTTCGTCCTCGGCCATCGCGTTGATGGTCAAATCACGGCGGATCAGGTCTTCTTCCAGGGTGACGTCAGGGCTGGCGTGAAAAGTGAACCCGCCATAACCGCGCCCGCTCTTGCGCTCGGTACGGGCCAGGGCATATTCCTCGCCGGTTTTCGGGTGCAGGAACACCGGAAAGTCGGCGCCTACCGGCCTATAGCCTTTGGCGTGCATTTCTTCGACGGTGGCGCCTACCACCAGCCAGTCGATATCGCTGACGGGGCGGCCGAGCAGGCGGTCGCGCACGGCGCCGCCGACTTTGTAGATGTGCATGTGCAACTCTCCATAACGGCCGACAGGATAACCCGTCGGCCGTTATGGCGGTGCACTAGAGATGGTGAATGACTGCCAGGTCCATGCGCCCGTAGTCCGCGCTTTCGCCATGCTCGCCACGGGGTGGCATGTGGTGGGTTTTCATCACTTGCTCGCCCTGCACGGTCTCCAGGTGGATATCGAAGCCCCACAGGCGATGCAGGTGCTTGAGCACTTCCTCGGTAGAGTCGCCCAGCGGTTTGCGGTTGTGTTGCTGGTGGCGCAGGGTCAGCGAGCGGTCACCGCGACGGTCGACGCTCCAGATCTGCACGTTCGGTTCACGGTTGCCCAGGTTGTACTGCGCGGCCAGCAGCTCACGAATCACCCGATAGCCGGCTTCATCGTGAATGGCTGGCACCAGCAGGTCGTCGCGCTGGTCGTCATCAAGGATGCTGAACAGCTTGAGGTCGCGCATCACCTTGGGTGACAGGTACTGCAGGATGAAGCTCTCGTCCTTGAAACTGCTCATGGCGAACTTGATGGTAGAAAGCCAATCACTGCCTGCAATGTCGGGGAACCAGTGGCGATCTTCCTCGGTCGGGTTCTCGCACATGCGGCGGATGTCGGTGTACATCGCAAAGCCCAGCGCGTAGGGGTTGATGCCGCTGTAATAGGGGCTGTCGAAGCCGGGCTGGAACACCACGCTGGTGTGCGACTGCAAGAACTCCATCATGAAGCCTTCGGTGATCAGCCCTTCGTCGTACAGGTCGTTCATCAGCGTGTAGTGCCAGAAGGTTGCCCAACCTTCGTTCATTACCTGGGTCTGGCGCTGCGGGTAGAAGTACTGGGCGATCTTGCGCACGATGCGCACCACCTCACGCTGCCAGGGTTCGAGTAGCGGGGCGTTCTTCTCGATGAAATAGAGGATGTTTTCCTGTGGTTCGGCGGGGAAGCGCGCATCATCGCGTTCATTACCCCGCTCGGCGCTTTTCGGGATGGTGCGCCACAGGTCGTTGATCTGGCGCTGCAAGTGCTCCTCGCGTTCTTTCTGTCGGCGCCGTTCCTCTTCTGCGGAGATAGGGTAGGGCCGCTTGTAGCGGTCCACGCCATAGTTCATCAGGGCATGGCAGGAGTCGATCAGGTCTTCCACAGCGTCGATGCCGTGGCGCTCTTCGCACTGGGCGATGTACTGCTTGGCAAACACCAGGTAGTCGATGATCGAGCTGGCGTCGGTCCAGGTGCGGAACAGGTAGTTGCCTTTGAAAAAGCTGTTGTGGCCGTAGCAGGCGTGGGCAATCACCAGTGCCTGCATGCACATGGTGTTTTCTTCCATCAGGTACGCGATGCACGGGTCGGAGTTGATCACGATCTCGTAGGCAAGGCCCATCTGGCCGCGGCTGTAGGACTTCTCTGTGCTGAGGAACTGCTTGCCGTAGGACCAGTGGTGGTAACCCAGCGGCATCCCGACCGAGGCATAGGCGTCCATCATCTGCTCGGCCGTGATGACCTCGATCTGGTTGGGGTAAGTGTCCAGGGCGTAACGCTCGGCCAGGCGGCTGATTTCCCGGTCGTAGGTCTGGATCAGCTCGAACGTCCACTCGGACCCGGTGGAAATGGGTTGGCGTCTCTGTGCTCTGGCGGTCATGTGGCTAACCTGCGCTGAAAGAGTTCACGGAAGACCGGGTAGATGTCGCCGGCCGATACCAACTGCTGCTGGGCGAACGTGTCGGGGAATGCTTCGCCGATGCGCTCGTATTCATACCACAGCGCCTGGTGCTCACGGGGAGTGATCTCAACGTAAGTGTAGTACTGCACGTGCGGCATGATCTGCTTGGAGAGGATGTCGCGGCAGATTGGCGAGTCGTCATTCCAGTTGTCGCCGTCCGACGCTTGGGCGGCGTAGATGTTCCAGTCGCTGGCCGGGTAGCGTTCGGCCATGATCTCCTGCATCAGCTTGAGCGCGCTGGAGACGATGGTGCCGCCGGTTTCCCGTGAGTAGAAGAACTCTTCCTCGTCGACTTCCCGGGCGCTGGTGTGGTGGCGGATGAACACCACTTCGATGCGGTCGTAGTTACGCTTGAGGAACAGGTACAGGAGGATGAAGAAGCGCTTGGCGATGTCCTTGGTGGCCTGGGTCATGGAGCCGGAGACGTCCATCAGGCAGAACATCACCGCCTTGGAACTGGGGTTGGGCTGCTTGACCAGCAGGTTGTATTTGAGATCGAAGGTGTCGAGGAAGGGCAGGCGGTTAATGCGTGCCTTCAGGCGCTCGATTTCCTGTTCGATTTCCTGGATATCGGTGAAGTTGTCCGGCTCCTCGACCCGCAGGCGGTCGAGTTCCTTTTGTGCTTCGCGCAGCAGTGCGCGGCTGCTGCCGGTCAGGGCAATACGCCGGGCATGCGCCGAGCGCAGGGTGCGCACGATGTTGATGCGTGACGGATTGCCCTCGTTGGCTATACCTGCGCGTACGGTCTTGAAGGTGTCGGTGCCGGTAAGGTGACGTTTGACCAGGTTGGGCAGTTCGAGATCCTCGAACATGAACTCGAGAAACTCTTCCTGGGTGATCTGGAAGACGAAGTCATCCATGCCGTCGCCGGAGTTGCCCGCCTTGCCGCGGCCGCCGCCACCCCCGCCGCCACCTTGCGGCCTGGGGATATGTTCGCCGGCAGTGAATTCCTTGTTGCCGGGGTGCACAACGGTCTGTTTACCCCCACGACCGTGGTGGAGCACGGGTTCGTCGATGTCGCGGCCCGGAATGCTGATCTGCTCGCCATGTTCCATGTCCATGATGGAACGGCGGCTTACCGCCTCTTCGACGGCTTTCTTGATGTGTTCACGGTACCGCCGCAGGAAGCGCTGGCGGTTGACCGTGCTCTTGTTCTTGCCGTTCAGGCGTCGGTCTATAACGTAGCTCATGGTCCCTCCGGTGACTGGATGCAGCTGCAAGCCACGAGCTTCAAGCTGCAAGAAAGAGCAGCCACCGCGGCTGCAAGCTGTGGCGTAGACAGAAGCGCCGACGCCGGGCAGCTTGCAGCTTGCGGCTAGAAGCTTGCCGCTTTATTGCGATTTCCTGACCCGCAGGTACCATTCCGACAGCAGGCGAACCTGTTTGTCGGTGTAGCCACGCTCCACCATGCGCGTGACGAAGTCGTTGTGTTTCTGTTGGTCTTCCTTGCTGGCCTTGGCGTTGAAGCTGATGACCGGCAGCAGGTCTTCGGTGTTGGAGAACATTTTCTTCTCGATCACCACCCGCAGCTTTTCATAGCTCAGCCAGCTCGGGTTCTTCCCGTTGTTGTTGGCACGGGCACGCAGCACGAAGTTGACGATTTCGTTGCGGAAATCTTTCGGGTTGCTGATACCGGCCGGTTTCTCGATCTTCTCCAGCTCTTCGTTGAGGGCGATGCGGTTGAGGATTTCGCCGGTCTCCGGATCGCGGTACTCCTGGTCCTGGATCCAGAAGTCGGCGTACAGCACGTAGCGGTCGAAAATGTTCTGGCCGTATTCGCTGTAGGACTCCAGGTAGGCGGTCTGGATTTCCTTGCCGATAAATTCGATATAGCGCGGTGCCAGGTACTCCTTCAGGTAGCGCAGGTAGCGTTCGCGCACTTCGGCAGGGAACTGTTCCTGTTCGATCTGCTGTTCAAGCACATACAGCAGGTGAACCGGGTTGGCCGCAATTTCGTGTGGGTCGAAGTTGAAGACTTTGGAAAGGATCTTGAAGGCGAAGCGGGTCGACAGGCCGTTCATGCCCTCGTCGACGCCTGCCGAGTCCCGGTACTCCTGGATCGACTTGGCCTTGGGGTCGGTGTCCTTGAGGTTCTCGCCGTCGTAGACGCGCATCTTCGAGTAGATGTTGGAGTTCTCTGGCTCCTTGAGGCGCGAAAGTACCGTGAACTGGGCGAGCATCTTGAGGGTGTCTGGCGCGCAATGGGCCTTGGCCAGCGAGCTGTTGATCAGCAACTTGTCGTAGATCTTGATCTCATCGCTGACGCGCAGGCAGTACGGCACCTTGACGATGTAGATCCGGTCGATGAACGCCTCGTTGTTCTTGTTGTTGCGGAAGGTGTGCCACTCCGATTCGTTGGAGTGGGCCAACAGGATGCCGGTGTACGGAATGGCACCCAGCCCCTCGGTACTGTTGTAGTTACCTTCCTGGGTGGCCGTGAGCAGTGGGTGCAGGACCTTGATCGGGGCCTTGAACATCTCGACGAATTCCATCAGGCCCTGGTTGGCCCGGCACAGCGCGCCCGAATAGCTGTAGGCATCGGCGTCGTTCTGCGGGAATTCCTCAAGCTTGCGAATATCGACCTTGCCGACCAGGGCGGAAATGTCCTGGTTGTTCTCGTCGCCCGGCTCGGTCTTGGCGATGGCGATCTGGTTGAGGATCGATGGGTACAGCTTGACCACTTTGAACTTGCTGATGTCGCCGCCGAACTCCTGCAGGCGTTTGGTGGCCCAGGGCGACATGATGGTGTTCAGGTAGCGCCGCGAGATGCCGTACTCTTCCTCGAGGATGGCCCCGTCTTCGGTAGCGTTGAACAGCCCCAGGGGCGACTCGAATACCGGCGAGCCCTTGATGGCATAGAACGGTACCTTTTCCATCAGCTGCTTGAGTTTTTCGGCCAGCGACGATTTACCGCCGCCCACCGGGCCCAGCAGATAGAGGATTTGTTTCTTTTCTTCCAGGCCTTGGGCGGCGTGGCGGAAATAAGACACGATCTGGTCGATGCACTCTTCCATGCCATGGAAGTCGGCAAAGGCCGGATAGCGGCGGATAACCTTGTTGGAGAAGATGCGCGACAGCCTGGAGTTGGTAGAGGTGTCGATCAGCTCTGGCTCACCGATGGCCAGCAACAGCCGTTCGGCCGCCGATGCGTAGGCACTGCGATCCTCTTTGCACAGCTCGAGGTACTCCTGCAGCGAGAGTTCTTCCTGGCGCGTGGACTCGAAACGTTGTTGGAAGTGGCTAAAAATACTCATGACGTCACCTCGCTCGATACGTGGAGACGACGCCGGATCAGTCAGCTGATGCTGGCATGCAACCGGTTTTGCCGGCTGCTGTATACCCCCCAGAACACCCTGTAACGCTACCGATGACCCGCACGCCGGTGTACCGGCTCTCCCCTTTTTCTGGATGGCCTGCGCTTAAGAATAGTTGGTTATCGGCAAGTTCAAGGGGGAGGGGCGGAGAAGTTGCGAACTACCGTTCGTCAGATAAGCCGCAAGCCCGCACAGGGCGCGGGCTGCAGTAGAAATGAAAATTTTTATTCGGCGGTGCCTTGGGCGGTCTCGGCCGGGTAGGTGGCGCGCCACAGTTCAAAGCCGCCGTCCACGCTGTACACGTCGGAAAAGCCCTGGCCGACCAGGTAGGCGGCAGCGCTCTGGCTGGAATTGCCGTGATAGCAGACCACCAGGGTAGGTGCATCGAGGTCGGCGTTGCGGATGAAATCGGCAACCGAATGGTTATCCAGGTGCCGGGCACCGGTGATATGACCGGCGGCGAAGGCTTGGGAGTCGCGAATGTCGATGACGACCGCACCTTCTTGCTTGCGAAGCTCCAAGGCCTGCTCGGGAGGGATGCGCTTGAATTCGCTCATGGGTACTACTTCCTTCGGGTGTGGTCGTTGAGTGTAGTGGGTTGTGCCGGCTGGCGCAGGGTGCCGTCGTCGGCGCAGTCACAACGGTGGTATTCGCCGCTGTCGACGTTGTACAAGGTCATGGCGCCGCCCCACACGCAGCCGGTGTCCAGGGCGATGACGCCTGGCTCGTTGACCCGGCCTTCGAGGGCAGCCCAGTGGCCGAAAATGATCTTCACATGCCGCGAGCGGCGGTCCTTGTGGGCAAACCAGGGCTTGTAGCCCTTGGGCGCGGTGCCCAGGCCTTCCTTGCTCTTGAGGTCAAGTTTCCCCTCGGCGGTGCAGAAGCGCATGCGCGTGAAGTAATTGGTAATGACCCGCAGGCGTTCGATGCCGGAGAGGTTCTTGCTCCACTTGTTCGGCTCGTTGCCGTACATGCCGTCGAGGTATAGCTTCAGGCGGCCGTCGTCGCGCAATACTTCTTCCACCTCAGCCGCAAGACCAAGGGCCTGGCCGAGCGTCCACTGCGGCGGGATGCCGGCGTGCGACATGGCGATACCCCTTGCCTCGTCGTAATGCAGCAGTTTTTGCTGGCGCAGCCAGTGGAACAGCTGGTCGGCATCCGGTGCTTCGATGATCTCGCGCAGCGTGTCGCTTTTCTTCAGGCGCTCGACGTTGTACCAGGCGGCCAGCAGGTGCAGGTCATGGTTGCCGAGCACGCACACCAGCGACTGGCGTATCGAATACAGAAAACGCAGGGTTTCCAGTGATTCGGGGCCGCGGTTGACCAGGTCACCGACCAGCCACAGGCGGTCAACGGCCGGGTTGAAACTGACACGTTCCAGCAGGCACTTGAGGGGCTGCAGGCAGCCCTGCAGATCACCGACGGCGTAGGTTGCCATCAGTGCAACGCCCCGGGCACTGCGAGGCGGAAGGGGGCGATCTCGGCGTCGAAGCGCTTACCGTCTTCGGCGAACATCTGATAACTGCCTTGCATGGTGCCCACCCGGGTGGTGATCACCGCACCGCTGCTGTAAGTATGGCTCTGGCCCGGGTCGATGTTGGGCTGTTGGCCCACCACGCCTGAGCCCCGTACTTCCTCGACCTCGCCGTCACCATTGGTGATCAGCCAGTGGCGTGACAGCAGCTTGGCTTTCAGCGAGCCTTTGTTCTGGACGGTGATGGTGTAGGCGAAAGCGAAACGACTGTTTTCCGGGTCGGATTGTTCTTTCAGGTAGCGAGTCACGACGTTGACGTCGATTTGATAGCGGGGGTCGGACATGCAAGGGCCTTGGGCGAGCTGACGCAATAATGCAGTCTAGGCCATTGGGAGGGGGGAGGGCCAGCGGTGTGGGGCTTGTGGTCTTTGCTGTCAGCGCCGGCCTCTTCGCGGGTGAACCCGCTCCCACAGGAATTGCACAGTATTCGAAGGCTGTGGCGTACCTGTGGGAGCGGGTTTACCCGCGAAGAGGCCGGTACAAGCGATATCAGGCTTGCTGATCAGCCAACTGGTCAGCCAGGCGCACAAAGGCCGCCAGGTCCAGCTGTTCGGGACGCAAGCTGCCATCCACGCCGGCTGCCTCGATGGCCGCGCTGTCGAGCAGGCCTTTGAGGGTATTGCGCAGTGTCTTGCGACGCTGGTTGAACGCTTCGCGAACGACGCGCTCCAGCAGCAGGTGGTCCTTGGCCGGGAACGGCAGCACCTCGTGCGGCACCAGGCGCACGATGGCCGAGTCCACTTTTGGCGGCGGGTTGAAGGCACCAGGGCCCACGTTGAACAGGTGCTCGACGCGGCAGTGGTACTGCACCATGATCGACAAGCGCCCCCAGTCACCACCGCCTGGGCCTGCGGCCATGCGCTCGACCACTTCCTTTTGCAGCATGAAGTGCATGTCGCGGATCAGCCCGGCATGGCTGAGCAGGTGGAAGATCAGTGGGGTGGAAATGTTGTAGGGCAGGTTGCCTACCACCTTGAGGCTGCGCGGCGGTACGCCCAACTGGTTGAAGTCGAACTTCAGGGCGTCGCCCTGGTGCAGGCGGAAGTTAGTGCGGCCAGCGAACTTGTGCTGCAGGATCGGCACCAGGTCCTTGTCCAGCTCCACCACGTCCAGTTGTGCACCGCTGCCCAGCAGGCCTTCGGTCAGGGCGCCCTGGCCTGGGCCGATTTCCAGCAGGTGTTCGCCGGCCTTGGCGTTGATGGCACGCAGGATGCGGTCGATGATGCCGGCGTCGTGCAGGAAGTTCTGGCCGAAGCGCTTGCGCGCCCGGTGTTGGTATTGCTCGTTCATGGTCGGTTCTCGGCCATCTGGTAGGCGGTTTCCAGCGCGACGCGCAGGCTGCCGGTGTCGACGTTGCCGGTGCCGGCGAGGTCCAGGGCGGTGCCGTGGTCGACCGACGTACGGATGATCGGCAGGCCCAGGGTCACGTTGACTGCAGCGCCGAAGCCTTTGTACTTGAGTACAGGCAGGCCTTGGTCGTGGTACATCGCCAGCACCGCGTCGCAGTGCTCCAGATATTTGGGGGTAAACAGGGTATCGGCCGGCAGCGGCCCGCGCAGGTCCATGCCTTCGGTGCGCAGGCGGGCCAGGGTCGGCTCGATGATGTCGATTTCCTCGCGGCCCAGGTGGCCGCCCTCGCCCGCGTGCGGGTTAAGGCCACATACCAGTATGCGCGGGTTGGCAATGCCGAACTTGTCGCGCATGTCGGCATGCAGGATACGGGTTACACGTTCGACGCGCTCGGCAGTGATGGCGTCGGCAATATCACGCAGCGGCAGGTGGGTGGTCACCAGGGCCACGCGCAGGCCGCGGGTGGCCAGCATCATTACCACCTGCGCGGTGTGGGTCAGCTCGGCAAGGAATTCGGTATGCCCTGAGAAGGCGATACCGCTTTCGTTTATCACGCCCTTGTGGACAGGGGCGGTGATCATCCCGGCAAAATGCCCATCCAGGCAGCCTTGCCCGGCGCGGGACAGTGTTTCCAGCACGAACGCCGCGTTGGCTTTGTCGAGCTGGCCTGGCACCACCGGGGCGGCGAGAGGGGTATCCCACACGTACAGGCTGCCCGCCGGTGCCGGTCGGTCGGGCCATTGGCCCGGGACGACTGGCAGCAGGCTGACAGCCAGCCCCAGCTGCGTGGCCCGCTCGGCGAGCAGGTCACGGCTGGTGATGGCGATCAGGGGGTGGGGCTGGGCGTCTGCGGCAAGCAGCAGGCACAGGTCAGGGCCTATGCCGGCCGGCTCGCCGGGGGTGACGGCGAAGCGCAGGGGCTTCACTGGGCGGCCTGGTCAGCGCCAGGCAGCTTGATTTCAACGTAGGCTTCGTCGCGAATCTGGCGCAGCCAGGTTTGCAGCTCTTCGTCGTACTTGCGGTTGCGCAGGACGCTCTGGGCCTGTTGCTCACGTGCCTGTTCGGTGCTGTCGGTGGCGCGGCGGCCCAGCACTTCCAGAACGTGCCAGCCGTACTGGGTCTTGAACGGTTTGGTGACTACGCCTTGCTGGGCGTTGGCCATCTGTTCGCGGAATTCCGGTACCAGGCTGTTCGGGTCTACCCAGTTGAGGTCGCCGCCGTTGAGCGCCGAACCCGGGTCTTCCGAGAAGCTTTTCGCCAGCTCGCCGAAGTCTTCGCCGTTCTTGATGCGGTCGTACAGGCGCTCGGCCAGTTGCTCGGTGGCCGCTTCGCTGCGGATTTCGCTTGGCTTGATCAGGATGTGGCGTACATGCACTTCGTCACGCAGCACGTTCTCGCTCCCGCCGCGCTTCTCCTCGAGCTTGAGGATGATGAAGCCGTTAGGGATGCGAATAGGCTGGGTAATTTCACCGACCGGCATGCTGCTGAGCATCTTGGCGAAGTCGGGTGGCAGCTGGCCGGCTTTACGCCAGCCCATCTCGCCGCCTTCCAGGGCGTTTTCGCTGGCGGAGTTGGCAATCGCCATCTGGCCGAAGTCGGCGCCCTGGCGCAGCTGCTGGTACACGTCACCCACCTTGCGCGCTGCCTTCTGGATATCATCCGAGCTGGCGGCTTCCGGGGTCGGGATGAGGATGTTGGCCAGGCGGTACTCTTCCGACATCTGCATCTTGCCCATGTCGGAATTGAGGAAGTTTTTCACTTCCTGCTCCGACACCTGAATGCGTTCGGCCACACGGCGCTGACGCACGCGGCTGATGATCATCTCGCGCTTGACCTGCTCGCGAGCGTCATCGAACGACAGGCCGTCACGGGCCAGGGCGGCGCGGAACTGGTCCAGCGACATGCCATTGCGCTGGGCGATGGTGCTGATGGCCTGGTTCAGCTCTTCGTCGGTAATGCGGATGCCAGAGCGCTCGCCGATCTGCAGCTGCAGGTTTTCGACGATCAGGCGTTCCAGTACCTGCTGTTCAAGGGCGCTGGTCGGCGGCACGCCGCCGCCGCGCTTGGCGATGGTTTGCTGTACCTCATGGACGCGTTGGTCCAGCTGGCTTTGCATGACCACGTCGTTGTCGACGATGGCCACCACGCGATCAAGAGGTTGTACCGCGGCATGCACCGCGCCACTCAGCAAAGCGGCGCCCAGCAACACTGGGCGCAGACGATCAATAAGCTTGGTCTTCACGTTCACGGTAACCTTGAATGCCTTGGTCGAGGAAAGATTCGACCTTGTTGCCCACTACGCCACCGAGGCCTTTCAGAACGATCTGAAGGAAGATGCCGTGGTCGCCTTTTTCGTTCTGCGGAAGCGCCTGGCTGAAGTCGTCGTAATCGATCCAGTAACGGTTGATCAGGCGCAGCTTCCAGCAGCAGTTGTCGTACTCGAAACCACCCATGGCTTCCAGGGTGCGGTTGCGGTTGTAGTCATGCTGCCAGCGGGCGATGACGCTCCACTGCGGAACGATCGGCCAGATGACCGAGAAGTCATGCTGCTGGATCTTGTAGTAGTCCTTGATGTAGTTCGGATCGCCCGGGTTACCATAGTCGCCGCCGTCCACCCTCCACGAGCCCGTCGAGGAGTCATAGGCAATGGTGTCATTTCGATAGCGGTAACCAACGTTTACCACCTTGTTCGGATTGTCTTCAGGCTGGTAATGGAACATCGCGCTACCCGAACGGGTGCTGTGGCTGTCCGGGTCCCAGTTGAAGTCCGAATTGAAGCGCCAGTCGCGGTTGAAGTAGTAGTTGTATACCAGCGCATACGGCGACACATCAGACTGCGCGTAGTCACGTTTGCGATAATCGATGCCCGGCAACTGGACCTTGCGGTCCTTGAAGTAGTAAGCCTGGCCGATGCTGAAGTTCTGGCGCTCGAAACCGTTGTCTTCGATCCAGCGGGTGGTCACACCCAGCGAAAGCTTGTTCTCGTCGCCAATACGGTCGGTACCGCTGAAACGGTTGTCCCGGAACAGCGAGTCGTAGCTGAACAGTGTTTCGCTGGTATCGAACAGCGGAATGTCCTTCTGGTCCTTGTACGGGACGTAGAGGTAGAACATGCGCGGCTCGAGGGTCTGCTTGTAATTGGTACCGAACAGCGATGTGTTGCGGTCGAAATACAGGCCGCTGTCGACGCTGAAGATCGGCACATCGCGGCTCACGGTGCTGTCGTAGCTCCCATAGGCGCTTGGGTTCTCGCTGTGCAAGGCGATTGCGTCGGCTTTGCCTTTGCTGTCCAGGTCTAGATCGTACTGGGTGTAGGCATACTTCAGCTTGGGCGTAAGGAAGCCGTAGCTGGCTGTCATCGGGTAGCTGATTGACGGTGCGACGTTCAAACGTGTTCCGTTGGCGCGTTCAATACCCAGAATGTTCTGGTCGAGCCGGCGCCCATCGGGGCCTGCCGTGAGGTCCAGGTTGCCATCCTTGTCGAATACGGTGTCGTTCTTCAAGTCGCGTTCGAAGCGCGCGGCCTCGGTTTCGTAAGCGAAGTTCAAACCACCCGGCTGAGAGGGCAGTACACCATTGAAGGTAATCTGCGGCAGGCGATCATAAGGCGTGATCTGCGAAATGGTCGCCGCCTCGTAGGCGTGCACGTTCAACCGCGCGGTGTAGCTGTCGCCGCGGTAGGTCAACGCACCTTGCTGGTCAAGGAAGTCCTTGCTTTCAACGCCGATCTGGTCGGATTCCAGGTCCTGGAAGTAGAACGGGTCGCTGATGTCGGTGTAGTTCACCTCGGTCATCAGGCGCTCGTCCAAACCGCCTTTGTGCTGCCAGTTGACCATCCAGCGCTGTTCTTTGTAGTCAGTCTGGTCTTTGCGGTCGTCGTCTTTGTCGTTCAGGTAGGCGCCGCCGAACTGGCCTTCGCTCGAAGGTGTCAGGTAGCGGAACTCGCCTTCCATCAGCAAGCCGCGTTTGGTCATGTAACGCGGGTACAACGTGGCGTCGTAGTTGGGCGCCAGGTTGAAATAGTACGGCGTGACCAGCATGAAGCCGGTGTCGCTGCTGCTGCTGAACGATGGCGGCAAGAAGCCGGACTGGCGACGGTCGTCGATCGGGAAGTAGATGTACGGTGTATAGAACACCGGGAAATCCTTGACCCGCAGCGTAACGTTGGTCGCGGTACCGAAACCGGTGGCCGGGTTCAGGGTGATGTTGTTGCCCTTCAGCTGCCAGGCGTTGCTGCCTGGTTCGCAGGTGGTGTACGTACCGTCCTTGAGGCGGATGATGGCGTTTTCACCACGCTTGGCATACAGCGCACTGCCGCGGATGTGCGACTTGTGCATCACGTATTCGGCGTTGTCGACCTGGGCTTCGCCGGTGTCGAGCTGGATCTGTGCCTGGTCACCGACCACCAGCGAACCGTTGTCACGAATCTTGACGTTACCCTTGAGCTCGCCACGGTTTTCGGTCTGGTAGAGGTTGGCCTCGTCGGCTTCGGCCTGCATGCTGCCCTGGCGCATCACCACGTCACCGGCGAGGGTAGCAATCTGCTGCTCCTGCTGGTACTTGGACACCTTGGCGTTGATGTAGGTCGGCGACTCGTCCTTCGGCGTGGTATCAGCCATGCCCGGGCGGGTTGGCTCGACATACGCGCCACCGCAGTACGGCCCGGTTTCGGCCAGCTGCGCGGCGGTGAGCTTTTCACGCGGTACCCAGTCCAGGTGGCTGTAGTCTTCGCTGCGCGACTTCAGGCCGCGGCCTTTGGCCTCGGTGACCAGCATCGGCCGGTCTGCGGTGTCGGCTTCGCTCGCGGCTTCTGTGCCGGAGCTGACGGCCGCACCCTCGTGCACCGGGCGCGGTGGCAGGTTGTTGACTGGCGCTTTGGGCTTGCAGTCCCAACCACCGGAGGCGGACACTTGGCAGTCGAATTGTTCGGCTGCCACTGCATATGAGGTGGCCAGAGGTTGCAGGGCCAGCAGACCGCCGGTTACCAGCAACGGAAACTTTCTACGAAACGCGGGGGATTTCAATGCCATCTTATTAGTCCGGGCTTCCTGCGTGCCATCTGCCCGCGTGTGGGGCCGCACGCCTCTCGATGGTCTGAAAAAGATGCTGGATAATAAAGCATGACCCGCTTGACGGCTAGGGCCGTCGGAGACCCTTGTAATGCCTGAACACGATGTACGCCTGCAACAACTGACGGTCTGGCTCGATGAGCAGCTCAATGATCTTTTCCGGAACAACGCCTGGGGCGAAGTGCCTGCAGGCAGCCTGACCGCCGCCAGCAGTGACGCCAGCTTCCGCCGCTACTTCCGTTGGCAGGGTGCGGGCCATAGCTTCGTGGTCATGGATGCACCCCCGCCGCAGGAAAACTGCCGACCGTTCGTCGCCATCGATCACCTGCTGGCCACCGCTGGTGTACATGTGCCGCTGATCCATGCCCAGGACCTGGAGCGCGGCTTCCTGCTGCTTGGCGATCTGGGTACCGAGACATACCTCGACATTATCAATGCCGACAACGCCGACGGATTGTTCGCCGATGCCATCGAGGCCTTGCTTGCCTTCCAGCGCCTGCCAATGGGCGCGCCGCTGCCCAGCTACGACGATGCCCTACTGCGCCGTGAAGTCGAGCTGTTCCCCGAGTGGTACGTGGGGCGGGAGCTTGGCGTAGCTTTGAGCGAAGCACAGAAAGCCACCTGGCAGCGCGTCAGCCAGTTGCTGATCGACAGCGCCCTGGCCCAGCCCCAAGTGCTGGTGCACCGCGACTACATGCCGCGCAACCTGATGCAAAGCACCCCTAACCCCGGTGTACTGGACTTCCAGGACGCGGTGTACGGCCCCGTCACCTACGACATCACCTGCCTGTTCAAGGACGCCTTCCTCAGCTGGCCGCAAGCACGGGTCGAAGGCTGGCTGCGAGACTACTGGCAGCGGGCGAAGGCAGCCGGCATACCGGTGCAGGGTGACTTTGAAGCATTCCAGCGTGCCAGCGACCTGATGGGGGTGCAGCGCCACCTGAAGGTCATCGGCATTTTCGCCCGCATTTGCCACCGTGATGGCAAGCCACGCTACCTGGGCGACGTGCCGCGTTTCTTCGCCTATATAGAAGAAGTGATCGGCCGCCGGCCCGAATTGGCGGAGCTGGGTGAGCTGATTGCCGAGTTGCAGGCCGGAGCGCGTGCATGAAGGCAATGATCCTGGCAGCGGGCAAAGGCGAGCGCATGCGCCCGTTGACCCTGCATACCCCCAAACCGCTGATCCCGGTCGCCGGCCAGCCGCTGATCGAGTACCACCTGCACGCCCTGGCCGCGGCGGGCGTTACCGAGGTGGTGATCAACCATGCCTGGCTCGGCCAGCAGATCGAAGACCACCTGGGCGATGGCAGCCGCTTCGGGCTGAGCGTCCGTTATTCACCCGAGGGCGAGCCGCTGGAAACCGGTGGCGGCATCTTCAAGGCCTTGCCATTGCTGGGTGACGCGCCGTTCCTGCTGGTTAACGGCGATGTCTGGAGCGACTACGATTTCAAAGGCCTGCAGGCCCCCTTGCGAGGCCTTGCTCACCTGGTACTGGTCGACAACCCTGGCCATCACGGGCGCGGTGACTTCTGCCTGGTAGGCGAGCAGGTCGTCGATGGTGATGCCGCATCGGGCACGCTGACCTTCAGTGGCCTTTCGGTGCTGCACCCGGCGCTGTTCGACGGTTGTCGGCCGGGTGCCTTCAAGCTGGCGCCGCTGCTGCGTCAGGCCATGGCGCAGGGCAAGGTCACTGGCGAGCACTTCCGTGGACACTGGGTAGATGTTGGCACGCCTGAGCGCCTGGCCGAGGCTGAGCGTTTGATTGGCGAGCGCGCCTGACATGTGGTGGCCAGGCACGGTGATTGGAATGGGTGCCGGTTTTGCTGTTGCCAGCATTCCGGGGGCCTTGCTCGGGGGGCTGTTAGGGCAAGCCATGGACCGCCGCCTGCGCTTGCAAGGCTGGGAAGACATGCGCGAACGCCTGGGCGGTCGCTCGGCGTTGCGCGACGACGAGCTGCTGTTCGTGATGCTCGGGCGCCTGGCCAAGTGCGATGGCCGGGTGGTCGAGCAGCATATCCGGCAGGCGCGCCAAGAAATGGTGCGCCTGGACCTGGCCGAAGCGGCCCGGCTACGCGCGATAGCCGCGTTCAATCGCGGCAAGGCAGGCAAGGACCGGCTGGGCAGCCATTTGCGCCGCATTCGCCAGCAGCCGCATGCGGCTGAAGGCACCCTGCGTGCGTGTTGGCGCATGGTCTGGGCCGACGGCAAGATGGGCAACAAGGAACGTGAGTTGCTGCTGGATTGGGGGCAGAAGCTGGGCCTCAGCCGGCGCCAGGTGCAGGCGATGTCGCTGGAGTACGAGCCGCGCAAGGTAGCCGGAACGGAAGGGGTAGCCATGACCTATGCCGCAGCGTTGCGCTTGCTGGCAGTTGAGGCGGACACGGATGTGGACAAGGTCAAGCAGGCGTATCGCCGGCTGGTCAGCCGGCATCACCCGGACAAGCTGGCGGGTACCGGTGCCAGCGAGGTGCAGGTGCGTGAGGCGACCGAGCGTACCCGTGAGTTGCATCAGGCCTACGCCATGATCCGTAAGCGCCGGGGCCTGTGAAAATGGGGCCGCTGTGCGGCCCATCGCGACACAAGGCCGCTCCCACAAGTTCGCGCAAAGCCCGAGGGGGCGCAGTACTTGTGGGAACGGCCTTGTGTCGCGATGGGGGTGCACGGCACCCCATCGGTTTCAGCTCAACCCTGCGGGCTCATCCACCCCCGCACCCGGCGGAACAACTGCTCCTGTTCCGCAGCCTTGTTCCCCGGCATGGCAATCAACGACAACTGCCGGTACTGGCTGTCCTTCTGCCGCTTGCTGGCTTGCAGACGCTGCGCGGCCGCGTTGCGGTCGCTGCTGCGGGTGACGTAATAGATATCGGCCGTCGGCACCTTCAAGGTCGGCGCCAGGCTTTCCAGGTCATGCTCAACCCGCGCCGGTGTCTGTGCGGCCACCATCACCAGTTTTTGTACCTGGGGTGGCTGCTTCTCACTCAGATAGCGGGCCGCCCAATACGCACCGCTACCATGGCCGATCAGCACGATGCTGCGAGCGTTGTGTTGCTGGGCGTACGCCACGGCGGCATCCAGGCGGGCGAAGATACGCTCGGCATCTGCAGGGTCCGCCTGCTCGCTGGCCTGTTCGGCGTCAGTGCTTTCTGCCGCATCGGCATCGGCCGCCGTGGCCTGGGCGACGTTGGCATTGGCATCGGCCGGCACGTCCTTGGCCGGGGCGCTTTCGCCTTGGTCTTTCGCAGGCTCGGCAGGCGGGGTGGCCTCGACCCGCGCTTGCGGGCTGTCGGCGAGCAGGTCGGGCAGGCTGACGCTCAGGCTGTGCCAGCCGACATCAGGGAATTTCTGCCGCAGCGGGCCGACCGCATTGGGCCAGTCGGCGGTCTCGCCTGCACCTGGGATGATGATGACGGCCCCTTGCGGGTCGTTGTCGTTAGCCGGTTTCCACAGGGCCAGAAAGCTGTCGGCACCGGCCTGCAGGGTCTGCTGCTCAGCCTTTGGCACCAGCCGCTCCAGCGCCTGGGCATCTTCCTGGCTGCGCTCCAGCAGGGGCGGGCGCGGGGCTTCGGCGGCTGGAGCCTCGGTGGTAGTGGTTTTTTCGGCATCGGCGGCCAAGGCGCCGAGTGGAAGGATCGAGGCCAGGCAGCACATTGCCAGCGTCGTGCGATAAAGTGTGGACATGAGTCAACCCAGGGCCAGAATGATACCGGCAGCCTAATAGTATTTGCCCGTGACGGCCATGCTGCATGGCCGCCTTTGCCAAGACGAGCGTTTAGATGAAGCGAGTACGTCGCCTGTTGGTTATCGGCTGCTTGTGGCTGCCCTTGATTGCATTGGCCAGGCCCGAGGCGGTGCCCACCGTTACGCTGGAGCCTGCGCAGCAGCAGTGGCTGGATGCGCACCGCAACGTGCGCGTCGGCCTGGTGCTGCAGGCACCCTACGCCCAGTTCGACCGGCGCCTGCAGCAACTGTACGGGGCCAACGTAGAACTGGTGAACAGCCTGGCGCAGGCACTGCACCTGGACCTCACCTGGCGCAACTTCAACGACCAGGCCAGCCTTGAACACGCCCTGCAGAGCGGTGAAATCGACTTCGCCCCTGGCCTTACCCAGACGCCGGCCAGCCTGCGCCTATGGTTGTTCAGCGACCCGTACATGCGCGTGCCGCAGCTGGTGGTGGGGCCGCGCACCGGCGCCATGGCGGTGGAGCTGGAAAAGCTTGAAGCCGAGCAGCGGGTGGCCGTGCGCATGCCAAGCCAGCTGGCCGATTACCTGCGCGGCAACTACAGCAACCTCAACCTGCAGGGGGTGCCCAACGAGCGCGAGGCCTTGCAACTGGTGGTGGGTGGCCAGGCCAGTTTTGCGGTGCTGGATGAAGCCCAGCTCAGCCGCTTGTCACGCGAGAGTGAGTTCAGCGAGCTGGCGGTAGTCGGCGATATCGGCCTGCCGCAGCTGCTGCGCATCGGCTCTCGACGCGACTGGCCGCTGCTGGCCGATGTGCTCGAACGTGGCCTGCAGGCGCTGCCGGCGAAAGAGCTGGAGCAGCTGCACCAACGTTGGCTACAGCCGAAATACCCACGCCTGAGTGAGTCGCCGGGCTTCTGGCAGAACCTGGCGTTGCTGTTCGGTTTGTTGCTGTTGTGTGCCTTGGCCACCTTGGTGTGGCAACGCCGGCAGCAGCGTCAGCTGGAGCGCAGCCTGCTGGCCACGCGGGAAAGCCTGGCGGAGCGACAGGTGCGTGAAGAGGCCTTGCGCCTGAGCCAGTTCGCCATCGACCAGAGCACGGTGGGCATCCTCTGGGTCAACTGGGACAGCCACGTACGCTACGCCAACCATGCCGCCGAGCGCATGCTGGGTTATGGCGACGGCGAGCTGCTGGAGCGGCCGCTGAGCGCCTTTGAGCCAAGCCTGACCATGGACCGTTGGCTGGAGTTGTGGAAAGGCGCTCGCACGGGGGAGGGCGGTGTCGGCCAGTTCGAGGCGCAGTGCCGGCGGGCCGACCACAGCCTGTTGCCGGTCGAGCTGTCCCTGAGCTTTCTGCGCTTTCGTGATTCCGAATATCTGGTGGTCTACCTTGCCGATGTCACCGAGCGCCACCGCGCCCTGGCGGCACTGCGAGAAAGCGAGGCGCGGCTCAAGGGCATTGCCGGCAACGTGCCGGGGCTGGTGTTTCGCCTGGAGCGTGACCCGGCCGAGGGCGAGCTGGAATTCCCCTACATCAGTGAGGGCAGCGAGGCGCTGGTGGGGTATGCGCCGGCCGAGATCCAACACCCACAGATGGGCCTGCGCAACCTGGTTCACCCCGAAGACCGCGCCGATTACCACCGCGTCCAGGACCTGGCCTTGGCCAGCGACCAGGACTGGTCCTGGCAGGGGCGCATCCTGACTCGCCAGGGTGAACAACGCTGGGCGGACATCAAGGCCAGTACCCGGCGACTGGCCAACGGCCAGGTGGTATGGGACGGTGTGGTATGGGACATCACTCAGGGCAAACGGGCAGAACTGGCACTGGCCCGTTCCCAGGAACAGTTGCGCGAGCTGTCGGCCCACCTGGAGAGCGTGCGCGAGGAAGAAAAAGCCCGCATCGCCCGGGAAGTGCATGACGAGCTGGGGCAGATGCTGACTGTGCTCAAGCTGGAGGTGTCGATGTGCGAGCTGGCGTTTGCCGAGTTGGACGCCGGCCTGAATGAGCGCCTGGCAAGCATGAAGCGCTTGATCGCCCAGCTGTTCCAGCTGGTACGTGATGTTGCCACTGCCTTGCGTCCGCCGATCCTCGACGCCGGCATTGCTTCGGCCATCGAATGGCAGGCACGGCGCTTCGAAGCCCGCACGCAGATCCCCTGCCTGGTACAAGTGCCGGATAATCTGCCAGCATTGAGCGATGCCAAGGCCACCGGCCTGTTTCGTATCCTGCAGGAGGCGCTGACGAACGTGATGCGTCACGCTCAGGCGCACAGCGTGGAGATCGAACTGGTGCGTGAAGAGGGGCGGCTGCGTATGACGGTCAGCGATGATGGCCGAGGCTTTTGCCGCGAGCAGACCCGGCCCACTTCATTTGGCCTGGTGGGTGTTCGCGAGCGGGTGCTGATGCTGGGGGGCAGCATGGTGCTGGACAGTGAACCAGGCGAAGGCACCAGCCTGAGTGTGGCCATTCCGTTGGAGTAGGAGAGCAATCGTGATTCGAGTACTGGTGGCCGAAGACCACACCATTGTCCGTGAAGGCATCAAGCAGTTGATTGGCCTGGCCAAGGACATGCAGGTGGTAGGGGAGGCCGGGAATGGCGAGCAACTGCTCGAAACCCTGCGCTACACACCGTGCGAGGTGGTGCTGCTGGATATCTCGATGCCAGGTGTGAACGGCCTGGAGGCGATCCCGCGGATCCGTGCATTGCACGATGCCCCGGCAATCCTGATGCTGTCGATGCACGACGAGGCCCAGATGGCGGCGCGGGCGCTTAAAGCCGGTGCAGCGGGCTATGCCACCAAGGACAGTGACCCGGCGCTGCTACTGACTGCAATTCGCCGGGTAGCGGGGGGTGGGCGTTACATCGACCCGTCGCTGGCCGACCGCATGGTGTTCGAAGTGGGCCTGACCGAGTCCCGACCATTGCACACGCTGTTGTCGGAGCGGGAGTTCTCGGTGTTCGAGCGCCTGGCCCAAGGGGCCAACGTCAACGACATTGCCCAGCAGCTGGCGCTGTCGAGCAAGACCATCAGCACCCACAAGGCGCGCTTGATGCAAAAGCTGAAAGTGAACTCGCTGGCGGAGTTGGTGAAGTACGCCATGGAACACAAGCTGGTCTGATTGCGACATCCCCGTGCCCGAAGCTTGCCGAACCCTCCGTGGGAGCGGGCATGCCCGCGAAAGGGCCTGGCCTGCTGATCTCTATGGCTGAGCCGGCCTCTTCGCGGGCATGCCCGCTCCCACAGGTTTAGTGGTTGGCTCGCAAGGGCATTCCAATCCCGCCATCTTTGTAGGGCAATCCCTACAACAAATCTTCCATCCGGATGATGGCATTCTCTCAGTGCCCCCGATTTCCGGGCGCTTGCGCCTCTTCTACGCTTTGGCCTACGCAGTCATCCAACAAGAAGGTGCAGGCATGAGCGAGGCGAAGTCGAACGCTGCAACCAGCGAAACGCTGGTCAGCTTCCGTGGTGTGCAGAAGAGCTACGACGGCGAGTCGCTGATCGTCAAAGACCTCAACCTGGACATCCGCAAGGGCGAGTTCCTCACCCTGCTTGGCCCGTCCGGCTCCGGCAAGACCACCAGCCTTATGATGCTGGCCGGCTTCGAAACCCCTACCGCCGGTGAAATCCAGCTGGCCGGGCGCTCGATCAACAACGTGCCGCCGCACAAGCGCGACATCGGCATGGTGTTCCAGAACTACGCGCTGTTCCCGCACATGACCGTGGCCGAGAACCTGGCCTTTCCGCTGACCGTACGCAACCTGAGCAAGACCGACGTCAGCGAGCGGGTCAAACGCGTGCTGAACATGGTCCAGCTTGATGCTTTCGCCAAGCGCTACCCCGGCCAGCTTTCCGGTGGCCAGCAGCAGCGGGTGGCCTTGGCCCGTGCGCTGGTGTTCGAGCCGCAACTGGTGCTGATGGACGAACCGCTCGGCGCGTTGGACAAGCAACTGCGTGAACACATGCAGATGGAGATCAAGCACATCCACCAGCGCCTCGGTGTGACCGTGGTGTACGTGACCCACGATCAGGGCGAAGCGCTGACCATGTCCGACCGCGTGGCGGTGTTCCACCAGGGCGAGATCCAGCAGATCGCCGACCCGCGCACGCTGTACGAAGAACCCTGCAATACCTTCGTTGCAAACTTCATCGGCGAGAACAACCGCATCAACGGCACCCTGCTGGCCAGCGATGGCAAGCGCTGCCAGGTGCAGCTGCCGCGTGGCGAGCGGGTCGAGGCGCTGGCGGTGAACGTCGGCCAGGCCGGCGAGCCGGTCACCCTGTCGATCCGCCCGGAGCGTGTGCGCCTGAATGGCCACAGCGAGAGCTGCGTCAACCGCTTCTCTGGCCGGGTGGCCGAATTCATTTACCTGGGCGACCACGTGCGGGTGCGTCTGGAAGTTTGCGGCAAGGCCGATTTCTTCGTGAAACAGCCGATTGCCGAGCTCGACCCGGCCCTGGCCGTGGGCGATGTGGTACCGCTGGGCTGGGAGGTGGAGCACGCCCGCGCGCTCGATCCGATTGCCGAAGCCCATTGATGGATTGCTTCACCAACCCTGTACTGTGGAGAGAATAAGAATGCGCAAGCAGTTGAAATTGACCGCCCTGGCCCTGGGGCTGTTCGCCGCTGGCCAGGCCATGGCCGCAGACCTTACCGTGATCTCGTTCGGAGGCGCCAACAAGGCCGCCCAGGTCAAAGCGTTCTACGAGCCATGGGAGAAGGCGGGTAACGGCAAGATCGTCGCCGGTGAATACAACGGCGAAATGGCCAAGGTCAAGGCCATGGTCGACACCAAGAGCGTGTCGTGGAACCTGGTAGAGGTTGAGTCGCCAGAGCTGGCGCGCGGTTGCGATGAGGGCATGTTCGAAGAGCTCGACCCCGCCCTGTTCGGCAACGAGGCCGATTATGTACCGGGTGCCATCCAGCCTTGCGGCGTTGGCTTCTTCGTCTGGTCCACGGTCATGGCCTACAACGCCGACAAACTCAAGACCGCACCTACCAGTTGGGCCGATTTCTGGGACACCAAGCAGTTCCCAGGTAAGCGTGGCCTGCGCAAGGGCGCCAAATACACGATGGAATTCGCATTGATGGCCGATGGCGTTGCGCCCAAGGACGTCTACAAAGTGCTGGCGACCAAGGAAGGCCAAGACCGCGCGTTCAAGAAGCTCGATGAACTCAAGCCCAGCATCCAGTGGTGGGAAGCTGGCGCACAGCCACCGCAGTTCCTGGCTTCAGGCGACGTGGTCATGAGCTCTGCCTACAACGGCCGTATTGCCGCTGTGCAGAAAGAGAGCAACCTCAAGGTGGTGTGGAACGGCGGCATCTACGACTTTGACGCCTGGGCAATTCCTAAAGGTGCCAAAAACGTCGAAGAGGCGAAGAAATTCATCGCCTACAGCGTCAAGCCCGAGCAGCAGAAGATCTACTCCGAGAACATCGCCTATGGCCCGGCCAATTCCAAGGCCGTGAGCCTGCTGTCGGACGAGGTGAAGAAGGACATGCCGACCACGCCTGAAAACATCGCCAATCAGGTGCAGATCGACGTGGCCTTCTGGGCCGACAACAGCGAGCAGCTGGAGCAACGCTTCAACGCCTGGGCGGCGAAGAAGTAACAAACCGCAAAGCAGGGCCGCCATGCGGCCCATCGCCGGCAAGCCAGCGCCCACAGGGAGCGCGTAATCCCGCAAGCCAATGCAGTACCTGTAAGGGACAGGGATCAGAAGTCTTGAAGCCGGTGCAGTACCTGTGGGCGCTGGCTTGCCGGCGATGGGCTGCACAGCAGCCCCATTTTCAGTTCGTATCGCGGAGTTCGCCATGGCCATTGCAGTGCCCCTCAACGAAGGCGCAGGTCCAAGTCTCAAGCAGCGCCTGAAACACGCCGAGCGGGTCAACCGCTGGAAGGCGCAGGCGTTGATCGCGCCGCTGGCGCTGTTTCTTCTGCTGGTGTTCCTGGTGCCGATTGCGGCGCTGCTGTACAAGAGTGTCGGCAACCCGGAAGTGGTGGGCGGCCTGCCACGCACGGTAGACATCATCACCCAGTGGGATGGCAAGAGCCTGCCGGGCGAGGATGTGTACAAGGCGCTGAGCCAGGACCTGGCCGAGTCACGCAAGAACCAGACCCTTGGCGACCTGTCCAAACGCTTGAACATGGAACTGGCCGGCTACCGCAGCTTGTTGACCAAGACAGCCCGGGCACTGCCATTCAAGGCAGAACCTGCCTCTTATAAAGACGCTTTGCAGGCCGTCGACGAACGTTGGGGCGACCCGGCCTATTGGCAGGCGATACGCCGCAACACCAGTACCGTGACCTCCTTCTACCTGCTGGCTTCGGTGGACCATCGCATCGACGACCTGGGCGAGCTGGCCAAGGCCACCCCGGACCAGGCCATTTACCTGGATATCTTTGCCCGCACCCTGTGGATGGGTGTGGTGATTACCGCCATCTGCCTGGTGCTGGCTTACCCGCTGGCCTACCTCCTGGCCAACCTGCCGACCCGGCAAAGCAACCTGCTGATGATTCTGGTGCTGCTGCCCTTCTGGACCTCGATCCTGGTGCGGGTGGCGGCGTGGATCGTGCTGTTGCAATCGGGTGGCCTGATCAACAGTGCACTGATGGCCATGGGTATCATCGATCAGCCGCTGGAACTGGTGTTCAACCGCACCGGTGTGTACATCTCCATGGTGCACATTCTGCTGCCATTCATGATCCTGCCGCTGTACAGCGTGATGAAGGGCATTTCGCCGAGCTACATGCGTGCCGCGATCTCGCTGGGCTGCCACCCGTTCGCCAGCTTCTGGCGGGTGTACTTCCCGCAGACCTATGCCGGTGTTGGCGCGGGTTGCCTGCTGGTGTTCATCCTGGCAATCGGCTACTACATCACCCCGGCGCTGCTGGGTAGCCCGAACGACCAGATGGTCAGCTACTTCGTTGCCTTCTACACCAACACCAGCATCAACTGGGGCATGGCCACCGCACTGGGCGGGCTGTTGCTGCTGGCTACCGTGCTGTTGTACCTGATCTATAGCTGGCTGGTCGGCGCCAGCCGCCTGCGCCTGAGCTGAGGAGCCTTGTCATGCTGAGCCCATACATGTCGCCCGTGGAGCGGGTCTGGTTCTACAGCCTGCGCATTCTTTGCGGTCTGATCCTGCTGTTCCTCATCTTGCCAGTGCTGGTGATCGTGCCGCTGTCGTTCAACAGTGGCAGCTTCCTGGTGTACCCGCTGCAGGGCTTTTCGCTGCAGTGGTACCAGGACTTCTTCGGCTCGGCCGAGTGGATGCGGGCGCTGAAGAACAGCATCATCGTCGCCCCGGCGGCCACGGTCTTGGCCATGGTGTTTGGCACCCTGGCAGCCATTGGCCTGACCCGTGGTGATTTTCCCGGCAAGTCGCTGGTGATGGCGCTGGTGATTTCACCGATGGTGGTGCCGGTGGTGATCATCGGTGTGGCCAGCTACCTGTTCTTCGCCCCGCTGGGCATGGGCAACAGCTTTACCTCGCTGATTCTGGTGCATGCGGTGCTGGGTGTGCCGTTTGTCATCATTACCGTGTCGGCAACCTTGCAGGGCTTCAACTACAACCTGGTGCGGGCGGCTGCCAGCCTGGGTGCGTCGCCGCTGTTGACCTTCCGCCGCGTGACCTTGCCGCTGATTGCACCCGGGGTGATCTCAGGGGCGCTGTTCGCCTTTGCGACGTCGTTTGACGAGGTGGTGGTGACGCTGTTCCTGGCCGGGCCGGAGCAGGCAACCCTGCCGAGGCAGATGTTCAGTGGTATCCGCGAAAACCTGAGCCCGACCATTGCTGCGGCGGCGACCTTGCTGATTGCTTTCTCGGTGGTGTTGCTGCTGACCCTGGAGTGGTTGCGTGGGCGCAGCGAGAAGCTGAGAACCCAGCAGCCGGCCTGATTTTCAGGCGTCTGCGCTGGCCTCATCGCCGGCAAGCCAGCTCCCACAGAGATCTCAACAGGACCCTGCATCTCATAAGGCCTGTGGAGAACCCTGTGGGAGCTGGCTTGCCGGCGATGAGGCCAGCTCAGGCAGTGCAAGGCTCTTGGGTATCGGTCGGGATCATGTGATACCAATCAGCCCTCATCCGTTCGCCTGGGTTACAATGCGCGCCACCGTGATTCTGCCAACAGGTGCGCCATGCAGCCCTACGCTATTGCCCCCTCCATCCTCTCTGCCGATTTCGCCCGCCTGGGTGAAGACGTCGACAAGGTATTGGCTGCGGGTGCCGACATCGTCCACTTCGATGTCATGGACAACCACTACGTTCCCAACCTGACCATTGGCCCGATGGTCTGCACTGCCCTGCGCAAGTACGGTGTTACCGCACCGATCGACGTGCACCTGATGGTCAGCCCGGTCGACCGCATCATCGGCGACTTCATCGAAGCCGGCGCCACTTACATCACGTTTCACCCGGAAGCCACGCAGCACATCGACCGTTCGTTGCAACTGATCAAGGACGGCGGTTGCAAGGCCGGCCTCGTGTTCAACCCGGCCACCAGCCTGGATGCCCTGAAGTACGTGATGGACAAGATCGACATGGTGCTGCTGATGAGCGTCAACCCAGGCTTTGGCGGGCAGAAGTTCATCCCTGGCACCCTCGACAAGCTGCGCGAGGCGCGTGCGCTGATCGACGCCAGCGGCCGTGATATCCGCCTGGAAATCGACGGTGGCGTCAACGTCAATAACATCCGCGAGATCGCTGCCGCTGGCGCTGACACCTTCGTGGCCGGTTCGGCGATCTTCAACGCCCCGGACTACCAGGAAGTCATCGCCAAGATGCGCGCCGAACTGGCTCAGGCCCGCCCATGAGTGGCTTCGAGCAGCTGTTCCCGGGGACGCTGCCCAGGCTGGTGATGTTCGATCTGGACGGTACCCTGATCGATTCCGTGCCAGACCTGGCTGCCGCCGTGGACCGCATGCTGCTCGAACTGGGGCGCCCGCCCGCAGGCCTTGAGGCAGTCCGCCACTGGGTCGGCAACGGCGCCCAGGTGCTGGTGCGCCGGGCGCTTGCAGGTGGCATCGACCACGCCGCGGTGGACGATGCGCTGGCCGACCAGGCGCTGGCGCTGTTCATGGACGCTTATGCTGAAAGCCACGAGCTGACGGTGGTCTATCCCGGTGTGCAGGACACCCTGCGCTGGCTGCGCAAACAGGGCGTGGAAATGGCGCTGATCACCAACAAGCCCGAGCGCTTCGTCGGCCCGCTGCTGGACCAGATGAAAATCGGCCGCTACTTCCGCTGGATCATTGGCGGCGACACCCTGCCGCAGAAAAAGCCCGACCCGGCGGCTTTGCTCTTCGTCATGCAGATGGCCAGCGTTACCCCGCAGCAGTCGCTGTTTGTCGGCGATTCGCGCAGCGACGTGCTGGCGGCCAAGGCGGCTGGCGTGCAGTGCGTAGGGCTGACCTATGGCTACAACCATGGCCGGCCGATCCAGGACGAATCTCCCAACCTGGTGATCGACGACCTGCGCGCACTGCTGCCCGGTTGCGCAGACCCGGCCACTGGGATAACGTTGGCCAACCTTCAAGCCTCACAAGACAGAGAGCCCACCGTGGTGGTTACTGGCAAATTCTGGATGAAAGTCATCAAGGCCCTGGCCCGTTGGCGTTGGCGCGCCTGACTTCAGCCTGCCGGCGCGTGCCGGCCCGTCCGTTTGCCTGACCTATTGCTGCTTGCCACGAGGCTACTCATGAACCGCGAAGAATTCCTGCGCCTGGCCGCTGCCGGCTACAACCGCATTCCACTGGCCTGCGAAACCCTGGCCGACTTCGACACGCCGCTGTCGATCTACCTGAAACTGGCTGACCAGCCCAACTCGTACCTGCTCGAATCGGTGCAAGGCGGCGAGAAGTGGGGCCGCTACTCGATGATCGGCCTGCCATCGCGCACGGTGATGCGGGTGCACGGCTATCACGTCAGTATCCTGCAGGATGGCGTCGAGGTGGAAAGCCATGATGTCGAAGACCCGCTGGCCTTTGTCGAAAGTTTCAAGGACCGTTACAAGGTCGCTGACATCCCTGGTCTGCCGCGCTTCAACGGCGGCCTGGTCGGCTACTTTGGCTATGATTGTGTGCGTTACGTGGAAAAGCGCCTTGGCGCCAGCCCCAACCCAGACCCGTTGGGCGTGCCGGATATCCTGCTGATGGTGTCCGATGCGGTGGTGGTGTTCGACAACCTGGCAGGCAAGATGCACGCGATTGTGCTGGTCGACCCGGCTGAAGATCAGGCCTTTGAACAGGGCCAGGCACGCCTGCAAGGCCTGCTGGAAACGCTGCGCCAGCCGATCACCCCGCGCCGAGGCCTGGACCTGAGTGGCCCGCAGGCCGCCGAGCCGGAATTCCGCTCCAGCTATACCCGCGACGACTACGAGAACGCGGTCGGCCGTATCAAGGAGTACATCCTGGCCGGCGACTGCATGCAGGTGGTGCCGTCGCAACGCATGTCGATCGACTTCAAGGCTGCGCCCATCGACCTGTATCGTGCGCTGCGCTGCTTCAACCCGACGCCGTACATGTACTTCTTCAACTTCGGCGACTTCCATGTGGTCGGCAGCTCGCCCGAGGTGCTGGTGCGGGTCGAGGACAACCTGGTCACCGTGCGCCCGATTGCCGGTACCCGCCCGCGTGGCGCGACTGAAGAAGCCGACCGCGCGCTGGAAGACGACCTGCTGTCGGACGACAAGGAAATCGCCGAACACCTGATGCTGATCGACCTGGGCCGCAACGACGTTGGCCGTGTGTCCTCGACCGGCAGCGTGCGCCTGACCGAGAAGATGGTCATCGAGCGTTACTCCAACGTGATGCACATTGTCTCCAACGTCACCGGCCAGCTGCGTGAAGGGCTGACGGCGATGGATGCGCTGCGGGCGATCCTGCCGGCTGGCACCCTGTCGGGTGCGCCGAAGATCCGTGCAATGGAAATCATCGACGAACTGGAGCCGGTCAAACGTGGGGTCTACGGTGGTGCAGTCGGCTATTTTGCCTGGAACGGCAACATGGACACCGCGATCGCCATCCGTACTGCCGTGATCAAGGACGGTGAACTGCATGTGCAGGCCGGTGGTGGCATCGTTGCCGACTCGGTGCCGGCGCTGGAGTGGGAAGAAACCATCAACAAGCGCCGGGCGATGTTCCGTGCCGTGGCGCTTGCAGAGCAGACGTTGGCTAAATAAACAGATTGGGGCTGCCAAGCAGCCCCATCAATTCAGAAGTCCACGCTCACCCCCAGGCTCACCCCCTGCTGCGTCAACTCATCACTCTTGCGCCAGTTGTAGTTCCCGCGCAAATGCACCCCTGCGACCACTTCATGGCTCACCCCCAGGCTCGCACGGGTCAGGTCGCTGTGCGGCGTATAACCGGTCAGGGTGAAGTCATTGGCGGGCAAGCTGGTCAGGTGCATCGTCACATCCTGCTGGTCATCCTCGAACTCATGCTCCTGTGCCACCTCGGCGAACAGCCGGGTACCTGGCAGCACCTGCACGCTGCCCAGCAACCCCAGGCCCAAGCGGCGTGACGTGCGTTCCTGGTCATCGAAGCCCAGTGCTGTCGAACGCCCGCTCTTCTCGTTGTACCCATCCACTTTCACGCGCGCATAGTCGGCACTGATGAATGGCGCCAGCTGCCAATTGCTGCTGTCTGCCGCCAGGTTGTAGCCCAGCCGCCCGGACATCGCCCAGGCCTCGCCGTCGGTGTCGCCCTTTTCGCTGCGCTCGTTCACGCCAAGGGCGAAGGTGCGCTTGAGGTCGCTGTAGTCCAGATGCCCGGCGGTCAGCGCAGCATCGGCCCACCAGCGGTCCTGGCGGTATTGGGCGAAGGCGCTGGCCAAGTAGCTGTTCAGTTTGTAGTCCGAATCATTGGCGCCGGCCTCCAGCTTTTGCCGGTACGCGCCGCCGGCCAGGCCCAGGCGCCAGGCGTCGTTCAACCGGTAGCTGCCGCCCAGTGTCAGGTTATAGCCGCGGCCATCGCCGCTGGCCGCGCTGTGCTGGCCGTCGAAGTCCAGGTCCTGGGCACCGGTGGCGACGAAGGCCTGCCATTGGCCAACTGCTTGCCAGGGTGTCTGCCATTGGTTGCGCAGCTCATCCTGATGGGCGCGCAGGCTGGCATGTGCCATTTCGGGGAGCAGGGTAAGCTCCCAGGGGGCGGAGATGATCGAATAGGCGTAGTCGGCAATCAGTTGCTGGCCGGCGATGGTCGGGTGCACCGAGTCGTTGAACAGCAGTTTAGTCGGGTCCGGGGTTGTGCCATTGATACCGTACACCGGGTTTTCCACGCAGCTGTTGCCGCTGTAGCAGGTGCCGACCAGGTTCTGGTCGCTGGCCAGGCCGAACTGGTTGGGGCTGGCCAGTGCCTCGCTCAGCAGCACAGGGATGTTCAGCGGGATGATCTCGGCATCGATCTGCCGCAGTTGGCTGAGCAGCGACTGGTTGAATGCGCCAGACAGCAGTGAAAGCGGGTTTTGTTGCGGCGTGCCGCTGAAGTTGGGCGTTTGGCCGAGGTCGGGCAGCAGCCAGACCATGATGTAGCGGGCGCCACCTTGTTGCAGTGCCTGGGCGCTGGCCGCAAGGCGGGCGCCGGCGGCCACGGCGTCGGCCGGGCTGTTTACCAGGCCTTGGAGGAAGTCGTTGCCGCCGCCCGTCACGTAGTAAAGCGCGTTGGGGTCGGCACGCAGGCCGTTGGCCAGGTAGCCCGCCTTTTCACGCAGCACCAGGCCGGCGCCGGGGTTTCCTGGCGGGATGACAGTCTCGGAAGTTGTCGTGATCGAATCCAGGATCTGCTGGGTGGTATAGCCACCGACAGCCCAGTTGTTGCCATCGGGCCGGATGCCTGTCGATGTCGACGGGTTCAGGTCATCGGGTGCAACGCCCAGTCGGCCACCGAGGATCATCGGTGACACCGGGGCAAAGTTACCGTCGGCATCGCGGTTGGTAAACCGGGCGCCTGGGGTACCGCCAGTCAGATCGGGAAATTGCCCGGCGTCGGCGAGGCTGTCGCCAAACACGATCAGCGTGGAATAAGGTGAGGGACCTGCGAATACCTGGCTGCAGGCCAGGGCCAATGAAGCGAGGGTAAAGCGCATTAACGGGGCTTTTCGCATCAGGGAACATCCTTTTCTTTGTTTTTATCAAGGACTGCCTGATCGACCTTAGCAAATCGCAGTGCATCCCTCCCAAGTCCATTCGTTTCCCCGTGTTTGCAGGCATATTGCGCCCGCCGCCCCGGTAGGCTACTGTGCCGGAACGTATGAGCGAGACCTATCCTGTGTTGATCGTCAGTAAACTCTTGATGCGCGTAATCAAGGCCCACGCCCGTTGGCGTTGGCGCGCCTGACTTTATCCCCTGCCGGCCCGCCCGGCTCGCCCCCGTTTGCCTTCTTCTTTACTGCCCTGTGTGGCGAAGCCGTGCCTGTGGCGGTGGCAAGAAGGTTCGAATTCTGAAGTCAGTAAATTCAAGAGGTTTAACACCATGTTACTGATGATCGACAATTACGACTCATTCACTTACAACGTCGTCCAGTACCTTGGCGAGCTGGGTGCCGAGGTCAAGGTCATTCGCAATGACGAAATGACCATTGCCCAGATTGAAGCCCTCAACCCCGAGCGGATCGTGGTATCCCCAGGCCCTTGCACGCCGAGCGAGGCGGGTGTGTCCATCGAGGCCATCCTGCATTTTGCTGGCAAGCTGCCGATTCTGGGCGTGTGCCTGGGGCATCAGTCCATCGGCCAGGCCTTTGGCGGTGACGTGGTGCGCGCCCGCCAGGTGATGCACGGCAAGACCAGCCCGGTACACCACCGCGACCTGGGCGTGTTCACCGGCCTCAACAACCCGCTGACCGTTACCCGCTACCACTCGCTGGTGGTCAAGCGCGAAACCTTGCCCGATTGCCTGGAAGTGACTGCCTGGACCGCCCATGAAGACGGCTCGGTGGACGAAATCATGGGCCTTCGCCACAAAACCCTGAATATCGAAGGGGTGCAGTTCCACCCCGAGTCGATCCTGACCGAGCAGGGCCACGAGCTGTTCGCCAACTTTCTCCAGCAGACCGGCGGCCGCCGCTAAGGATCGAACATGGATATCAAGAGCGCATTGAGCCGTATCGTCGGCCACCTGGACCTGTCTACCGAAGAAATGCGCGATGTCATGCGCCAGATCATGACCGGCCAGTGCAGCGAGGCGCAGATCGGCGCCTTTCTGATGGGCATGCGCATGAAGAGTGAAAGCATCGACGAAATCGTCGGCGCGGTGTCGGTGATGCGTGAGCTGGCCGACAAGGTTGAGCTGAAAAGCCTGGATGGCGTGGTCGATATCGTCGGCACCGGCGGTGATGGCGCCAATATATTCAACGTGTCCACCGCGTCGTCGTTCGTCCTGGCGGCGGCGGGCTGTACTGTTGCCAAGCATGGTAACCGCGCGGTTTCCGGCAAGAGCGGCAGTGCCGACCTGCTGGAAGCTGCCGGCATCTATCTTAACCTGACGCCAACCCAGGTGGCTCGCTGCATTGACAGCCTGGGCATCGGCTTCATGTTCGCGCAAAGCCATCACTCGGCCATGAAGCATGCCGCCGGTCCGCGTCGTGAGCTGGGGTTGCGTACCCTGTTCAACATGCTCGGCCCGCTTACGAATCCGGCCGGAGTGAAGCATCAGGTGGTTGGCGTTTTCGCCCAGACCCTGTGCCGCCCGTTGGCCGAGGTGCTGCAACGCCTGGGTAGCAAGCATGTGCTGGTGGTGCATTCGAAGGACGGCCTGGATGAGTTCAGCCTGGCTGCCCCCACCTTTGTTGCCGAACTGAAGAACGACACAATTACTGAATACTGGGTCGAACCGGAAGACCTCGGCATGAAAAGCCAGAGCTTGCATGGCCTTGCCGTCGAAAACCCACAGGCCTCGCTGGAGCTGATTCGCGATGCTCTGGGCCGTCGCAAGACCGAAAACGGCCAGAAGGCTGCGGAAATGATCGTGCTCAATGCGGGCGCGGCACTGTATGCCGCCGATCATGCGATGAGCCTGGCTCAAGGTGTGGAACTGGCCCACGACGTACTGCACACCGGGCTGGCCTGGGAGAAGCTGCAGGAACTGGGTGCCTTTACTGCAGTATTCAAGGTGGAGAACGAAGCATGAGTGTGCCGACGGTGCTGGAAAGGATCATTGCCCGCAAGTTCCAGGAAGTGGCCGAGCGCAGTGCGCGCGTCAGCCTCGCCGAGCTGGAAGGCCTGGCCAAGGCCGCCGATGCCCCGCGTGGTTTCGCCAACGCGCTGATCGAACAGGCCAGGCGCAAGCAGCCAGCGGTGATCGCCGAGATCAAGAAGGCTTCGCCGAGCAAGGGCGTGATCCGCGAGCACTTCGTGCCGGCGGAAATCGCTGTCAGCTACGAGAAGGGCGGTGCTACCTGCCTGTCGGTGCTGACCGATGTCGATTACTTCCAGGGTGCCGATGAGTACCTGCAGCAGGCCCGCGCGGCAGTTTCGCTGCCGGTGATCCGCAAAGACTTCATGGTCGACCCTTACCAGATCGTCGAAGCCCGGGCCTTGGGCGCGGATTGCGTGCTGCTGATCGTCTCGGCACTGGATGACGTGAAGATGGCCGAGCTGGCCGCGACTGCAAAAGACGTCGGCCTGGACGTGCTGGTGGAAGTGCACGATGGCGATGAGCTGGAGCGCGCGCTGAAAACCCTGGATACGCCGCTGGTGGGGGTGAATAACCGCAACCTGCACACCTTCGAGGTCAGCCTGGAAACCACCCTTGACCTGCTGCCGCGCATTCCGCGTGATCGCCTGGCGATTACCGAGAGCGGTATTCTCAACCGGGCCGATGTCGAGCTGATGGCAATCAACGAGGTTTACTCGTTCCTGGTGGGCGAAGCGTTCATGCGCGCCGAGCAGCCTGGGCTGGAGTTGCAGCGGTTGTTCTTCCCGGAACAGGTGAAGAAGACTGTTCAGCATCTTGACTGATCAAATGAAGCCGGCTTTTTTGCCGGCTTTTTTGTATGCCTGCCAGGGCCGCTTCGCGGGCAAACCCGCGCCTACAGTGGGTGTGCTCCCTCTGTAGGAGCGGGCTAGCCCGCGAAGAGGCCATCAAAAACAACATCAAAGGTGGATCAATGACCGATCAACCCCTGGCCCTGACCGTCGAACAAGGCCTGCACACCGAACAGGAACTGCTGGCCGCCGTTTGCCGCGGCGAACGCGAAAACGGTGTGCTGTTCTGGCGACCCACCGACCATGCGCTGGTCATGCCCCGGCGCATGAGCCGTCTGGAAAACTTCGAGGCCGCCTGTGCGGAGCTGGCGATTGCCGGCTGGCCGGTGCTGCTGCGCGAGACTGGCGGTGAGCCGGTGCCTCAGTCCCATTCCACTGTCAACGTTGCCCTGGTCTACGTTGCCCCGCGCAGCGAAGGCGATCACGGCCGTATCGAAAGCGCCTACGAGCGCCTGTGCCTGCCGCTGTGCGAGGTACTGCGCGAGTGGGGCGGGGTGGCGTCGGTGGGGGAGATAGACGGGGCGTTCTGCGATGGTCGCTACAACGTCAACCTCAATGGCCGCAAGCTGGTGGGCACCGCCCAGCGCTGGCGCCAGGGCCTGGGCGGCAAGCGCCCGGTGGTACTGGTACACGGTGCGTTGCTGCTGGACAACGAGCGGGAGTCGATGGTGGCAGCGGTCAACCGCTTTAATGAGTGCTGCGAGCTTGAGCAACGCTGCCGCGCTGATGCACATATCGCCTTGCATGAAGTGGCGCCCGCAGCACCCTGGTTTGAGCGCTTGTCGCAGGCCTACGCCAAGGTGCTTGCCGAACTGCCCAGGGGCTAGCGGGTACCGTAGACCACCATGGTCTTGCCTTTGACCTGCACCAGGCTGCGCTCCTCAAGGTCCTTGAGGACGCGGCCGACCATTTCCCTGGAACAACCGACGATTCGGCCGATTTCCTGACGGGTGATCTTGATCTGCATGCCGTCGGGGTGGGTCATGGCGTCGGGTTGTTTACACAATTCCAGCAGGCAACGGGCAACCCGGCCGGTGACGTCGAAAAACGCCAGGTCACCGACCTTGCGTGTGGTGTTGCGCAGGCGCTGGGCCATCTGGCCGCCCAGGGCATAGAGGATTTCCGGGTCTTGGCGCGCCAGTTCGCGAAACTTGTCGTAGCTGATTTCCGCCACTTCGCACTCGGTCTTGGCTCGCACCCAGGCACTGCGCTGCTGTTCGCCGTCAACCGGTTCGAACAGCCCGAGCTCGCCGAAGAAATCGCCATTGTTGAGATAGGCGATAATCATTTCGCGGCCATCCTCGTCTTCGATGAGGATGGTCACCGAGCCCTTGATGATGAATGACAGTGTCTCGGCGCGGTCGCCGGCGCAGATGATGTTGCTTTTGGCGGTGTAGCGGCGGCGCTGGCAGTGTACCAACAGTTTGTCGATGTTCTTGATCTTGGCGGGTAGGGCGGAGGCAACCATCACGAAATCCTGTTCGATACGCCGCATAGGCTTTTTATAAGGTTGTCTGGCGGCGAGCGCCATTCATTTGGCGCCAGCTTATCAGACGTCTCCGGATGTTTCGGTATTAAACCGATACGTCTCGTGCTTTTCGCACGGCCTTACAAGGTCTAAGCTGACACCCTTTTCCGAATATCAGGAGTCCGGGTAGATGAAGGCACGTATCCAGTGGGCCGGTGAGGCCATGTTCCTCGGCGAATCGGGGAGTGGCCATGTCGTCGTGATGGACGGCCCGCCTGAGGCCGGCGGCCGCAACCTGGGTGTGCGCCCGATGGAAATGTTGCTGTTGGGCCTGGGTGGCTGCAGCAGCTTTGACGTGGTGAGCATTCTGAAGAAATCGCGCCAAGCGGTAGAAAGCTGCGAGGCGTTCCTGGAAGCCGAGCGTGCCAGCGAAGATCCGAAGGTGTTTACCAAGATTCACATGAACTTTGTGGTGAAAGGGCGTGGGCTGAAAGAAGCGCAGGTCAAGCGGGCAGTGGAGCTGTCGGCAGAGAAGTACTGCTCGGCTTCGATCATGCTCGAACGCGCGGGGGTTGAGATTACCCACGGGTATGAAATCGTAGAGCTCGGTTAACGCAACGTTGTTGGGGGCCGCAAAGCGGCCCCGGCACTATCAGCTCCGAAGTGCGGGCAGTGCAGCTTGCACCCACCGTGGCAACCATCCCCGCATCACTTGGCTCAACCGCTCCCGCCGCTTCTGGTAAACCAGCCCCAGCCAGATAACCGCCAGCCCGATCAAGGTCACCACCACCGGGAACAGCAGCGATTCGGCAAATACCTCGTACGACAGGTACCCCAGGTAAGCCGCCACGCCCAGTGCACCAAACACCATGAACACCGGCCGGCGCAGCAGCACGGCCATGCCCATCAGCGCTATGTTGGTCAGGCAGTACATGGCCTTGCCCAACTCACTGCCGCTGTCCAGCAGCGTCAAGCCGCCCCAGAATGCCGCCAGCCCGGCCAAGTAGCCCCAACGGGCGTAGTCTTCTTGCGTGCGGCCGTCTATCAACAGGCACACCACCAGCAAGCCCAACCCGAACCACAGCGAAACTTCGCGGCGCTGCTCCCAACTGAACGGCGAGCCGAAGAACCATTCGCTCAGGTCCATCGACATGAACCACAGGGCCACGGCTATAGGCATGACGACGAACGGGTAGGGGATCAGCCTCAGCATCAGCAAACCGGCAAGCACTGTGGCCGCTTCCATCGCCAGCCAGCCGCCCTGCACGTAGGTGTAGTACTGGTGATACTCGGCTTGCGCGTCGTCCAGTGGCCACCAGCCTGCCAGGCGCTCAATGGCAAACACCGCCAGTGGCACGATACTGACCGCTACCGCCGCCAGTACCCCGGCAGCAACGGGCTGGGCGCGGCGCTGCAGGTTGAGGGCGGACAAGGTGATCAGCAGGATATAGAGGCTGGCGATGATCAATAGCGCGCCGTCACCAATGCTCATCCAGGCTTCGGTGAGCAACCAGCCCATGGCTGCCATGATCAGCATGGCGCCGAAGTAGAACGCAACATGGGCCAGCTGAAAGCTGCCACGTGCCGCCGGTTGCTGGCGCAGGAATGCCAACAGGCTTTGGTCCTGGCCCGGCTGGAGAATCCCGGCCTGCACGGCACGCGCCAGGTCCTTGGCGTCGAAACGGTCCGTCATGGCGATGCCTTCAGATGCGGTAGGTGCTCTTGGTCATGACCTTGGCCAGCAAGCTCATGCCAAAGCGGACAGGGGCCGGGAAGCGATAACCACCGGCTTCCAGGGCGGACTCGGCGTGCTGCTCTTCGTCGATGCGCATCTGTTCGAGAATGGCCCGGGACTTTTCGTCTTCGTGCGGGATCTGCTCCAGGTGCTCGTCGAGGTGCTTGCACACCTGGTGCTCGGTGGCGGCGACGAAGCCCAGGCTGACCTTGTCGCTGACCAGGCCGGCAAGTGCGCCGATGCCGAACGACATGCCGTAGAACAAGGGGTTGAGCACGCTTGGGTGGCTGTTCAACTGGCGAATGCGCTGTTCGCACCAGGCCAGGTGGTCCACCTCTTCCTCGGCGGCATGCTCCATGGCCTTGCGTACTTCGGGCAGCTTGGCGGTCAAGGCCTGGCCCTGGTACAGCGCCTGGGCGCACACTTCACCGGTGTGGTTGATACGCATCAGCCCGGCGATGTGGCGGGTCTGCTGCTCGTCCAGGTCGACGTCCGGCTGGACAATGGCCGGCGATGGCCGGGCGGGTTGGCCGCTGAAGGGCAGCAAGGTGCGCATGGCGGTATCGGCCTGCAGCAACAAGCGGTCGAGCGGCGAGTAGTGACGTTCGGTAGCCATCGGGCACCTCCGCAAGAATGTGCCCGACAGTTTACCGCAATAGCGGCGGGGTCGCTTGCCGTGGATCAGCCCGGTGGCCAGTTCATCTGGCGCTGGCCCAGCACGTGCATATGGATGTGGTAGACAGTCTGGCCGCCCTTCGGGTTGCAGTTCATGACCACGCGGAAACCTTCCTCGCAGCCCTGCTCGACAGCCAGGCGCTGGGCGGTGAACAGGATGTGGCCCGCCAGGGCCTTGTCTTCTTCGGTCAGGTCATTGAGCGTGCGGATGTGTTTTTTCGGGATGACCAGAAAATGTACCGGTGCCGCGGGTGCAATGTCCTTGAAGGCCAGGACCTGGTCGTCTTCGTAGATGATATCCGCCGGGATTTCCCGGTTGATGATTTTGAGGAATAGATCGTCCACAGCACTTGCTCCATGGTGAGGGTCGGGCCGAGTGTACTCAGCCGAGCGCCGCTCGCCCAGTGGCTATTCCATGCCGGCCGGGCAATAGCGGCGGTGGATGGCGCCGGCCAGTTTGCACACCAGCCAGCGCGGCAGCAGGCGCGGGGCCAATGCCAGCCAGCGGTTGCGTCGGCCGGGCATGATCAGCGCACGGTTCTTGTCCAGTGCACGCACGGTATACAGCGCTACTTCTTCGGGGCTGAGGCAGCGGGGTTTGCCATCGAGCCGCGCAATGCGCCGGCGCGAGGAGCGTACAGGGCCTGGGCACAATACCGAGACCTTGATACCGGTACGCTTGAGTTCTTCGCGCAGGGCCTGGGAAAAACTCAGCACGTACGCCTTGCTGGCGGCATAGGCCGCCATCCACGGGCCGGGTGCCACCCCGGCAAGGCCAGCGACGTTGAGGATCTGGCCGCCACCCTGCACGGCCATCAGGTTGCCGATGGCGTGGCACAGGCGGCTCAGGGCCAGAACGTTGACCTCCAGCAGATCCTGCTCGTCGGCCCACTCATGGGCCAGGAACGGCCCGTAGGTACGCAAGCCGGCACAGTTGACCAGCAGGTCGATACGCCGTTCGCCTTCTTCCAGTTCCAGTACGAAGCCAGAAAGGCGCAGCGGCTGGCTGAGGTCGCAGGCGCGGAACAGCACCTCGACACCAAAGCGTTGGGTCAACTCAAGGGCCACGGGTTCCAGCGTTTCCCGCTGACGTGCCACCAGGATCAGGTTGCGCCCGCGCCGTGCCAGCGCTTCCGCCAGGGCCAGGCCCAAGCCGCTGGAAGCACCAGTGATCATGGCGTAACGGGTCATGCAAGGCTCCTGGGGGCGAAAGAGGGCGCCTAGTGTACAGCTTGGCCGGGTAAGGTGTTGCGTTTTGCTACAAGGTGCGGGCGCGCAGAATCTGGCAGCGATCCAGGGCTTCCCGGTACTCACTGTGGAGCCGTTCGATCAATGCACTGGCGCTGGGCAGATCATGGATTTCGCCGACACCCTGGCCCGCCGACCATACGGTCTTACAGGCCTTCGCTTCGTCGTCGATAGGTTTGAGCTTGCCTTGCTCGTGGCCGCCCTTGAGGGCGTTCATGTCGTAGCCAGCCTGCTCCAGGCTTGAACGCAGGAAGCTGGCAGGTATGCCGGACACTGCCGGGGTGTGAATGATGTCGGCGGCGTGGGCATCGAGTAGCATCTGCTTGTAGGCATCCTGGGCCTGGCTTTCTGCGGTGGCGATGAAGCGCGTACCCATGTAGGCCAGGTCGGCGCCCAGCAATTGTGCGGCGAGGATTTCGTGGCCATGGTTGAGGCAGCCGGCCAGCAGCAGGGTCTTGTCGAAGAACTGGCGAATCTCTGCGGCCAGGGCGAAAGGGCTCCAGGTGCCTGCATGCCCGCCCGCGCCGGCAGCCACGGCGATCAAGCCATCGGCACCCGCTTGCGCGGCCTTCTCGGCATGGCGGCGAGTGGTGACATCGTGGAACACCAGGCCGCCGTAGCCATGCACGGCATCGACCACTTCCTTGACCGCCCCCAGGCTGGTGATGACGATCGGCACGCGATGCTCCACGCACAAAGCCAGGTCGGCCTGCAGGCGTGGGTTGGTCGGATGGACGATCAGGTTGACCGCATAGGGCGCTGGCGCCTCCAATAGCGCCAGGCCTGCCTCGATTTCCTCCAGCCAGGCCTTGAAGCCGGCGCTGTCGCGCTGGTTCAGGGCCGGGAAACTACCCACTACGCCGCTGGCGCAGCACGCCAGTACCAGTTTGGGGTTGGAGATCAAGAACATCGGCGCTGCGACAACAGGCAGGCGCAGGCGTTGTTCGAGCGAGGCAGGTAGCGACATGGCAAGGCTCCTTGAGCGGGTGGCTATGTCAGAACGGTTTGACCACCACCAGAATTACGATGCCCAGCAGGAACAGCACGGGCACTTCGTTGAACCAGCGATAGTAGACGTGGCTGCGGGTGTTGTTGCCGCTGGCGAAGCGTTTGCGTTGGGCACCGCACATGTGATGGTAGCCGGTCAGCAGGATGACCAGGGTCAACTTGGCATGCAGCCAGCCCTGGCTCAGCCAGCCGGGCGTGAGATAGAGCATCCATGCGCCGAACACGTAGGTGGCGATCATCGCCGGGTTCATGATGCCCCGGTACAGCTTGCGTTCCATGGTCACGAAGCGTTCCTGGCTGATGCTGTCCTGGCTCTGGGCGTGGTAGACGAACAGCCGCGGCAGGTAGAACAGGCCGGCGAACCAGCAGACCACGCTGACGATATGCAGCGCTTTGATCCATAGGTAAAGCATGGAGGGAGTTCCTTCAGGTATTCACGGTCGTCAGATAGTAGTGGTCAAGCGCCCGAAGGGTCACCCGAAGAGTTGTTACAGGCGCTTCACGCCCCTATCATCGTGCGCTTTCCAGACGGCTCGTTGATAAGGGGCAAGCGTTATGATCAAGGTCGGTATCGTCGGCGGCACGGGTTACACCGGCGTCGAACTGTTGCGTCTGCTAGCACAGCATCCACAGGCCGAAGTGGCGGTCATCACTTCGCGCTCCGAGGCGGGCGTGGCGGTGGCGGACATGTACCCGAACCTGCGCGGCCACTATGACGGGCTGGCGTTCAGCGTGCCGGACAGCAAGGCGCTGGCTGCCTGTGATGTGGTGTTCTTCGCTACCCCGCACGGTGTTGCCCATGCTTTGGCCGGTGAACTGCTGGCGGCCGGCACCAAGGTGATCGACCTCTCGGCCGACTTCCGCCTGCAGGATGCCACCGAGTGGGGCAAGTGGTATGGTCAGCCGCACGGTGCGCCAGAGCTGCTCAAGGACGCCGTGTATGGCCTGCCTGAAGTCAACCGCGAGAAGATTCGCCAGGCGCGCCTGATCGCCGTACCGGGTTGCTACCCTACCGCCACTCAGCTGGGCTTCCTGCCGCTGCTGGAGGCGGGCCTGGCCGACCCGTCGCGCCTGATTGCCGACTGCAAGTCGGGTGTCAGCGGTGCCGGTCGTGGTGCGGCAGTGGGTTCGCTGTTCTGCGAGGCCGGCGAAAGCATGAAGGCCTATGCGGTCAAGGGCCATCGTCACCTGCCGGAAATCAGCCAGGGCCTGCGCCTGGCTGCTGGCAAGGACATCGGCCTGACCTTCGTGCCGCACCTGACGCCAATGATCCGTGGCATCCACGCCACCCTGTACGCGAATGTTGTCGACACCTCGGTCGACCTGCAGGCGCTGTTCGAGAAGCGCTACGCCGACGAACCGTTCGTCGATGTGATGCCAGCTGGCAGCCACCCGGAAACCCGCAGTGTGCGCGGCGCCAACGTCTGCCGCATTGCCGTTCATCGTCCGCAGGGTGGTGACTTGGTGGTGGTGCTGTCGGTGATCGACAACCTGGTCAAGGGAGCCTCCGGCCAGGCGGTACAGAACCTGAACATCCTGTTCGGCCTGGATGAGCGGATGGGCCTGTCCCACGCAGGCTTGCTACCGTAAGCGAACTGCGATCGAAATGGCCCGCCTTGCGCGGGCCATTTTGTCAGTCGCGACTAAAGCCGCACAATTCTTGACCAATTTTCTCGGGAAAGCGGATAATGCGCGTCATCGAGTTTTAAGGCGGCAACTGCGCCGGGAGAGTCAACATGAGCGTCGAAACCTTCACCCCTACCGGTCTGGAATTCACCCATGGGGCGGCCCAGAAAGTGAAGAACCTGGTCAATGAGGAAGGCAATGAACGTCTGAAACTGCGGGTGTTCGTGACCGGTGGCGGCTGCTCGGGCTTCCAGTACGGTTTCACTTTCGATGAAGATGTGGCCGAAGATGACACCATCGTCGAGCGCGAAGGCGTGTCGCTGGTGGTCGACCCGATGAGCTTCCAGTATCTGGCTGGCGCTGAGGTGGACTATCAGGAAGGCCTGGAGGGGTCGCGCTTTGTGATCAAGAACCCGAACGCTGCCACTACGTGCGGTTGCGGGTCCTCGTTCTCGATCTGAGATCTGGCTCTACGAAAACGCCGCGCAATTGCGCGGCGTTTTGCTTTCTGGTGTAGCAGTTAGGCCGGGTAGATTGCGCCCAGTACCCGCAAACCCTTGGCCGCCGTCACGCTTGGCCGGTTGGCGCTGATGCCTTCGAGGCAGCAGTGGGCCAGCCAGGCAAAGGCCATGGCCTCGACCCAGTCAGGGTCTACGCCATGGGCGCCGGTACTGGTGACACGGGCCTTGGGCAGCAGTTGGCCGAGGCGGGCCATGAGGGCACCGTTACGTGCGCCGCCACCGCACACCAGCAACGCTTCGGTGCCTTGCTGGGCATTGCTCAGCGAGTCGATGATGCTGCGAGCGGTAAGCTCCAGCAATGTCGCCTGTACATCCTCGTCCGGGTAAGCGGGCAGGCCTGCCAGGTGGCCATCCAGCCAAGGCAGGTTGAACACTTCGCGGCCTGTGCTCTTCGGGCCGCTACCCGCAAAGAACGGGTCGGCCAGCATCGCACTCAGCAAGCCCCCCTGTACCACGCCCGAGGCCGCCCAGGCACCATCGGCATCGTAGGCCTGGCCGCGCTTGCGCTCTATCCAGGCATCCAGCAGCACGTTACCCGGACCGCAGTCGAAACCGTGGACCGGCTTGTCCTGCTCGATCAGGCTGAGGTTGCTGAAGCCGCCCACATTCAGGATTGCCAGACGCTGGCCCAGGTGGCCGAACAGGGTTTCGTGGAAGGCCGGAACCAGCGGCGCACCTTGGCCTCCGGCAGCCACATCGCGCCGGCGGAAATCGGCAACCACGCTGATACCCGTTAGCTCGGCGAGCAGCGCCGGGTTGCCGATTTGCACGGTAAAACCGCGTGCGGGCTCGTGGCGGATAGTCTGGCCGTGGCTGCCGATGGCGCGGATGGCCTCGGCCCCCAGTCCTTGGCGGGCAAGCAGTTGGCGTATACCTTCGCCTGCCAGGCTGGCCCAGCGGTTTTCGGCCAGCGCCGCGCGGGCTATTTCGTCAGGGCCGCTGCTGCACAGGGCAAGCAGTTCCTGGCGCAGGTCGCCGGGCATGGGCAGGTAATGGGTGGCGAGCAGTTCAAGCTGCTCGCCTTGTTCGATCAAGGCAATGTCAAGGCCATCAAGGCTGGTGCCGGACATTACCCCCAGGTAGAGCGCCATGGGCTTAGCGCTTGTTCGCTGCGAGCAGGGTGGCCTTTTCCTGATCCATACGGGCAATCAGGGGCTGGCTCTGCTGCAGGAAGCGCTGGCGCTCGTTCTTGGCGATTGGATCAGCCATTGGCACTTTCTGGCTCAGCGGATCGACGTGCACACCGTTGACCTGGAACTCATAGTGCAGGTGGGGCCCGGTAGACAGGCCGGTGGTGCCGATGTAACCGATGATCTGGCCCTGCTTTACCGAACTGCCAGTCTTGATGCCTTTGGCAAAGCCCTGCATGTGCCCGTACAGCGTCTTGTAGCGGTTGCCGTGCTGGATGATCACGGTGTTGCCGTAACCGCCACGGCGCCCAGCCAGTTCGATGCGGCCGTCACCGGCAGCCTTGATTGGCGTACCGCGCGGGGCGGCGTAGTCGACGCCTTTGTGCGCGCGGATCTTGTTCAGGATAGGGTGCTTGCGGCCGGCGGAAAAGCGCGAACTGATACGGGCAAAGTCCACCGGCGTACGGATGAAGGCCTTGCGCAGGCTGTTGCCGTCGGCAGTGTAGTAAGTGGTGTTGCCCTGCTTGTTGGTGTAGCGCACGGCGGTGTAGGTCTTGCCGCGGTTGGTGAAGCGGGCGGACAGGATGTTGCCGGTGCCGACCACCTTGCCGTCCATGACCTTCTGCTCGTAGACCACATCGAACTCGTCGCCTGGGCGAATATCCTGAGCGAAGTCGATGTCGTAACCCAGCACCCGGGCCATGTCCATGGTCATGCTGTGGGAGAGACCGGCGCGCTGGGCCGAAGCCGATAGCGAGCTCTTGATCACGCCGTGGGCATAGGCAGTACGAACTACGGGTTTGCTGATTTCACGGTTGAAGGTGTAGCCCTTGGCGGACTTCGTCAGCCGAATGGTCTCGAGATTGCTGACCTTGCTGTGCAGGCTGGCGAGCTGGCCATCCTTGTCGAGCTCGAACTGCAGTACCTGGCCGTGTTTGAGCTGGCTGAACTGCTTGGCCTGCTTGTTACTGGCCAGCAGGTCGTGTACCGCATTGGCCGGCAGGCCGACCTTGGCGAACAGGGTGGACAGGGTGTCGCCACGTGCCACGGTGACTTCGCGGTGGCCAGGCTGCTTGGCTGCTTCGGCGGCGGGTTCGGTGGCAGGGGCTGGCTGCTCGGCCGTTTGGGTCTTGGGGGCTGCTTCTTCGATCTGGGCGAAGGGCGAACCTTGCTCACTTTCTGCCTGCACCAGGGGGGCAGCACGGGATTCGTCTTTCAGCTGCTCGGCCGGGCTCTCCAGCTCGAGGTTGAGGGTGGTTTTCTTGGCTTCCACTTCGCTGGAGGGGAATACCAGCAGAGCCAGACTGAGCAGGGCGGCAATGCCGCTGGCGGCCAACAGATGGCTTTTCGGATAAAGCGGGGGCGCTTTAGGCGGTTCGTTGGTCATGGGTAAGGTGACTTTGAAAAAGTGAAATGGAAAAGATGAATGACATGATGAAGATGAAATAACTGTATAAAATATAACCAAATCCATTTTCACGCAAGGGCGCGTAGACGCCGCAAACCCGTGCCCGGGTCACATTCCTTTGCGAAACTTGTATTTGACGGCCGATCTTGTATGGTTGGCTCCCCCTGAATCTGAGCCTTGCGGGTTTGTCTATGAAGTCGGTTGAAGAGCAGCTGGCGCTTATAAAGCGCGGCGCGGAAGAAGTACTGGTCGAGTCGGAACTGGTAGAGAAGCTCAAGCGCGGCCAGCCTCTGCGCATCAAGGCCGGCTTTGACCCGACTGCGCCTGACCTGCACCTGGGTCACACGGTGCTGATCAACAAGCTGCGTCAGTTCCAGGAGCTGGGCCATCAAGTCATCTTCCTGATCGGTGACTTCACCGGCATGATCGGTGACCCCAGCGGCAAGAGCGCCACGCGCCCACCGCTGACCCGTGAGCAAGTGCTGGACAACGCCGAGACCTATAAGCAGCAGGTGTTCAAGATTCTCGACCCGGCCAAGACCGAGGTCGCGTTCAACTCCACCTGGATGGACAAGCTGACCCCGGCCGACTTCATTCGCCTGGCGTCGCAGTACACCGTGGCGCGCATGCTTGAGCGCGATGACTTCGACAAGCGTTACACCACCAACCAGCCGATCGCTATTCACGAGTTCCTCTACCCCCTGGTGCAGGGCTATGACTCGGTGGCGCTGAAGGCGGACGTCGAGCTGGGTGGTACCGATCAGAAGTTCAACCTGCTGATGGGGCGCGAGCTGCAACGCGCCTATGGTCAGGAAGCGCAGAACATCGTGACCATGCCGTTGCTCGAAGGCCTCGACGGTGTGAAGAAAATGTCCAAGTCGCTGGGCAACTATGTAGGTATTCAGGAAGCGCCGGGGGTGATGTACAGCAAGCTGGTATCTATCCCGGATACTTTGATGTGGCGTTACTTCGAGCTGCTGAGCTTCCGTTCGATGGAAGAGATCGAGCAGTTCCGTGCCGATGTTGCCAAGGGTGCCAACCCGCGCGACATCAAGATCAAGCTGGCCGAAGAGATCGTTGCGCGTTTCCATGGTGAGGAGGCAGCGGCCAACGCTCACCGTGGTGCTGGTAACCGCATGAAAGAAGGTGAGTTGCCGGAAGACCTGCCGGAAGTCGAAGTGGTTGCAGCGGAAAACTTGCCGATTGCTGCCGTGCTGAACCGGGCTGGCCTGGTAAAGAACTCGGCTCAGGCGCGGGACCTGCTGAGTGGCGGCGCTGTTAAAGTCGACGGTGCGGCCGTGGATCGTGACTTCGTGTTTGCGCTGGGCGCGACCCATGTGTGCCAAGCGGGCAAGAAGTCGTTTGCACGGGTTACCCTCAAGGCTGAGTGAGCGATTGCAGGTGTAGCTATATAGAAGCGGGGAGGCCGAAAGGCCTCCCCGCTTTGTTTTTTTGGGTGTTCGCCTTGGGGTCTTCAGCGGCTGCAAGATCGGGGGCGCTTGATCTCATAGGCGCTGAATGTGTTGTGGCGGACATCTGGTGGCCTTCATAGGGTCTTTCCCCTCATATTTCGATTTCTTGAAATTAAGGGTTGACGCCCTTCTGAATCCCCTTATAATGCGCCCCACTTCCAGCGACATCGGAACGACAAACTCCTTGAGATTCAATGAGTTAGGTAGTTAAGGTGGCGTTGAAAGGGCTACGATCGAATGATCGCAAGCGGTTGAAATGGTGGTTGACAGCGCTTCTAAACGCTGTATGATTCGCCTCCCGCTACGAGAGATCGCAGCGAGCCAAGTGTTTGAAGCTAAACGAGTTTCTCGCAAAAAACTTCAAAATAAACGCTTGACAGACTCTGAGGAAAGCGTAGAATGCGCGCCTCGGTTGAGACAAAAAGCTCTTAACCAAACGCTCTTTAACAAATCGAATCAAGCAATTCGTGTGGGTGCTTGTGAGTATGGACTGATAG